>NZ_LKBY01000112.1:0-60008 GCF_002699915.1 Pseudomonas sp. ICMP 8385
TGCCGCTGAACACATGACTGCGGTCGAATGCATCAAGGTTGATGCCACTGTCGCCACCAGACTTGAGAATCGCGAAGTCCAGGACCAGTATCGCCAGATACTCGGCAATCACCACCACCGACAGCACCCGCGCCGACAGGTCAATCTTGCGGTAGCCCAGGATCGCAATGCTTGCCATCGCCATCAGCGAGTAGGACCACCAGGGCAGCACCAGGCCGACCACGCTTTCCAGGGTGCCACTGACCACCCCGCCGAACATGCCATACAGGCCGACCTGCAGGATGTTATAGGCAAACATCGCCAGTACCCCGGCGGCGCCACCGGCCAGGCCGCCCAGGCCACGGGAGGTGAAGGCATAAAAACCGCCGGCATGGGTCAGGTGGCGGGACATGGTGGTGTACCCCACCGAGAATGCCAGCAGCACCAGCAAGGCCAGGAGCAGCAAGGCCGGCGTACCGGCGCCATTGCCCAGCATGATGCCAATCGGGAAGCCGCCGGCGATCACGCTGAGCGGACTCGCCGCCGAGATCACGAAGAAGATGATGAAGCCCACGCCCAGGGCGCCACGCTTGAGCTCCGTGGAGCAGTTGACCGGGATAGATACACTCATTTTTTTGACCTTATTGTATGAGGCAGTCGCTTTAGGGGTGGCCCGATCAGACAACATCGGCACCGGTTGCACGCTGGATTTGATCCTATGCGCGCCTGCGAACCGCTCGCTATCCCAAATCGGTAGCATCCGCGACGCCGCCCCAAAACAGGTCGGGCTTGCACGTCCACTCCCCCAGCAGTTGCCGATTCGGGATAGCCGCCGAGCCTTTCATCCCCGCAACCTAGGCTAGCCCGCGCTCTGCCCGGGTGCCGACAACAAGAATAAAAAAGCCAAAGCCCTCAGCAGGAAGTCTCAGCCATGCCTCTAGCCCACCTCACCCTCCAATGGCGCATCACCTTGCTCAGTGGGCTCTGCCTGCTGGCGGTGGTTGCTGCACTGATCGGTGCCAGCGCGCACCAGAATCAAAGCAGTGCAAAACGGCTCAAAGAGCAGAGCAGCCAGTTGCTCGGGCAGGCCGCGGTAGAGCGCTTGCAGGCCCAGGCCGTCGCCCATGGCCAACAAGTGGAGCGCTTTTTCAACGAAACCGCGTTGTATGGCGAAGGGTTCGCACAACAGGTCCTGCAACTGCGCGAGCAAACGCTCAGTGGCCGCCTCACAGTCGCGCAATTACGCCAAACCCTGATCGGCGCCACCCGTGAAACCCTGGAAAAACGCGAGAAAGTACTCGGCCTGTACGTCATCCTGCTGCCGGATGCGCTGGCCGGCCCTGACGCCGCTTGGCGCGGCCAACGTGACCTGGCGGGCAATGAAACCGGGCGCTTTGCCTTGTATTGGTCGCAGAGCCAGCCGGGGCGGCTGGTACAGGAGGTGCTGAGCGAGGCACAGATCAACGCCAACACGGCGCCCTCCGGCAGCGAACCGGCAAACGCCTGGTACACCTGCCCTCAAGCGCAACGACGAACGTGCGTGGTAGAGCCCTACACCATCGAAGTGGAAGGCCGGAAAGTCCTGATGAGCAGTATTTCTATCCCCTTGATCAGCAACGGAAAGACCCTCGGCGTGGTGGGCATGGACATCAGCCTCGACACCTTGCAAAAGCTGGCCGCCAACCTCGGCCAGGACCTGTACCAGGGCAACAGCGAAGTGAGCATTGTGTCGTCCGCAGGCCAAGTGGCAGGCCGTAGCGGCGAAGTCTCGGCGACCGCTCTGGATATACGCCAGGCCGTGCAGACCGTGGCAGGCAATCCCCCCTGGCAACTGCAGATCAAGGTCCCGCAAGCCCTGGTGCAGGCTCCCGCCCGACAGATGCAAAGCGAGCTGGACGACAAAAGCCGTGAGGCCAACTGGCTCAACCTGGGCCTGGGCCTCCTGGCCAGCAGCCTGGGCATGTTGCTGATCTGGTTGGCCGCCTACGGCGTGACGCGCCCGCTGCTCAAGATGGCCGGGCTGCTTGACGCCATTGTCGAGGGCGATGGTGACCTCACCCAGCGCCTGCCTGCCGGAGGGCGCGACGAGTTGGGTCAATTGGCCACGGGGTTCAACCGTTTCCTGGACACGTTGCAGCCGATCATTCGTGACATTCAGGCTGTCTGCCACAACACCCGCAACAGTGCCGATACCTCGTCGGGTATTGCCCGGGACGTCAGCGCCGGCATGCAGAACCAGTACCGCGAAGTGGAACTGGCGGCGACCGCGCTGCACGAAATGAGCACCAGCGCCCAGGAAGTGGCGCGTCACTCCCACAGTGCCGCCAACGCCGCGACCGCCGCCGAAAACGCGAGCCGATCTGGCCAGGCGGTGTTCTCGACCGCCGAGCGCAGCATCGAAGCCCTGGATCAACGCCTGGAAACCACCCTCAAGCAAGTCCACGACCTGGCCGTTAGCAGCACCCAGATCGGCCAGGTCCTGGACGTGATCAGCAGCATTGCGCAGCAGACCAATCTGCTGGCGTTGAATGCCGCCATCGAAGCGGCCCGGGCCGGCGAACAGGGACGCGGTTTTGCAGTGGTGGCCGATGAGGTCAGGCACCTGGCCAGCAACACCCAAAGCTCGGTGGAACAGGTGCGTACGGTGATCGAGACCTTGCAGCAGTTGAGCCAGGCGGTGGTGCACAGTACCCAACTGAGCCGCGAGCAAGCCGGCGGCAGCGTGCTCCAGGTACAACAGACCCGGGTAGCCCTGGAGCACATTTCCCAGGCGGTGGATGTGATCGAGCAGATGAACCAGCAGATCGCCAGTGCCGCCCTGGAGCAAAGCACGGTGGTGGAAGCTATCAGCCGCCGGGTCAGCGACATCCGCGGCATCAGCGAAACACTTACTCGCCGGATGAGCGACGCCTCAAAGGCCAGTGATTCACTGCATCAAATGGCCAATCATCAACAGCAACTGGTCGGCCATTTCCGGGTGTAAGGGGTAGGAAGCGAAGCTGTCGTTTCAAAGCAGGGTTTAGAGCTTGTGGTAACCCAGGGCCAGAAAGCGCTGCGGCGCTGTCTTGCGCAGTCGCATGGCGAGGAACAGACCGCCCAGCAGGGCCATCGGGATAATGACGCAGAGGCCATATGACAAAGCCATGCTGGCCCCCGTCAACACATCGAAATGCACCACCGCAAGTACCAGCACCACCAACAGGGCAAGGCACGAGCAACCGGGGAAGATTTGCCCGCGCCAGGCCCCGACCTTGAGCTCGGGGTGGCGCCAAAAGAACACCAGCACAGCCGCCGAGGTGAGCGCCATCAGCAAAATCATGCACAGCGTGGCCAGGTTGGACAGCCAGGCAAACAGCTGCAGGATCGGGTCCGCCCCCATTGCGGCGAACACCAGCACCACCACCGCAGAGATCAGACTCTGCAACGCCGAGCCCATATGCGGGCTCTGGTGCACGCGGTGGGTGGTGCCCAACAGGCTGTGCAACAAGCCGTCGCGGCCAATGGCATAGAAATAACGCGCCGCCGCGTTATGAAAGGCCAGCAGCCCGGCATAGATACTGACCATGAACAGCACCCGGATGATCTGCGTCAGGTGCGGGCCGACAAAGTGACCGTCGCGGCCAATGGCATAGAAATAACGCGCCGCCGCGTTATGAAAGGCCAGCAGCCCGGCATAGATACTGACCATGAACAGCACCCGGATGATCTGCGTCAGGTGCGGGCCGACAAAGTGGTCAGACATGCCGTAGATAAAGGTGGTCGGGTCCTGCAAGGCCTGGAGCATCGGCACGATCTTGTCCGCGCCCACCCCCACCACCATCGACCACACCGACAGCGCGTAGAACCCGCCGATCAACAACACCGAGCAGTAGGTGGCAATCGGGATGGTACGTTGCGGGTTCCTTGCCTCTTCGCCGTAGATGGTCGTGGCCTCGAAGCCGATAAAAGCTGCAAAACAGAACAGCAAACCAATGGACGGCGTGCCGCTGAACACATGACTGCGGTCGAATGCATCAAGGTTGATGCCACTGTCGCCACCAGACTTGAGAATCGCGAAGTCCAGGACCAGAGTGCCGCTGAACACATGACTGCGGTCGAATGCATCAAGGTTGATGCCACTGTCGCCACCAGACTTGAGAATCGCGAAGTCCAGGACCAGGATCGCCAGATACTCGGCGATCACCACCACCGACAGCACCCGCGCCGACAGGTCAATCTTGCGGTAGCCCAGGATCGCAATGCTCGCCATCGCCATCAACGAGTAGGACCACCAGGGCAGCACCAGGCCGACCACGCTTTCCAGGGTGCCACTGACCACTCCGCCGAACATGCCATACAGGCCGACTTGCAGGATGTTATAGGCAAACATCGCCAGCACCCCGGCGGCGCCGCCGGCCAGGCCGCCCAGGCCACGGGAAGTGAAGGCATAAAACCCGCCGGCATGGGTCAGGTGGCGGGACATGGTGGTGTACCCCACCGAGAACGCCAGCAGCACTAGCAAGGCCAGGAGCAGCAAGGCCGGCGTACCGGCGCCATTGCCCAGCATGATGCCAATCGGGAAGCCGCCGGCGATCACGCTGAGCGGACTCGCCGCCGAGATCACGAAGAAGATGATGAAGCCCACGCCCAGGGCGCCACGCTTGAGCTCCGTGGAGCGATTGACCGGGTTAGATACGCTCATGTCATTGACCTTATTGGCTGGAGGATCGGTGGCGCGATCCTAGGCCTGCGCCAAAACGCCCCGGTATCCCAAATCGGTCATTCGCTGTTTGTGTTCAGGCGCGCGCGTCACCGTGGATAGCCGCACGGGCCGTCTGGGACGGCAACTCTGCAAACAGCTCCTGATACTGCGCCGCAAAATGGCTCAGGTGATAGAAGCCCCACTGGGCAGCGGCATCCCCGATCGAGAGGTCGGCTGCGCGAGTGGACATCAAGGTGCGTCGTACCCCATTGAGCCGCACAGAACGCAAGTAGTTGAGCGGCGTGGTCTCGGCAACCGCCCGGAAACTGTTCTGCACCGTACGCCGGCTCACCTGCAGGCGCTGGCACAACTCGATCACGCTAGGCACGTTGAGCATTTGCGTGGTTGCCAGGCGGTGGCATTTTTCGACGATAAAGCTGCGCGTGGAGCTGGGGCTGCGCTGGTGTTTGTCACAGGCCGGGTCAGTCATCAGTTGCAGCAACTCATCGAGCATGGCCTGCTCCAGCGCCAACTCCCGTGCTCGCGTGCTGTCGCCACCGTCATGGGTCAAGGCCTGGGAGAACAGCGCCAGCAAGCGTCGCCGGGCCTGTGCAAAGCGCTGGGGAGACACCCTGATCACCGGCTGGCGCAGCAACAGCTTGAGTTCCCTGGACGCCGTCGTCTGCTCCAGCGCCTGCTCGAACAAATCCCGCTCGAAGGTGATGGACAGCAGCTCCATGCCCATCGGCATATGGAACATGAACTCTTCGCCACCGTGCAGAAAGAACAGGCTGCTGTCATCCACTTCCCGCCCCTGCATCCGAATCGCCCCCGGCACGTTGATCGGCACGGCAAAACACATCTTGCCCCGCGGGGCCACGCCGTTCTGCACCACACGTTGGTTGATCTGTTCGAGAAACAAGTGACAACCCGCCGTCGTCAGTTGCATCAGCGAACTTTCGGCCGAACCGGCGGTTAACTGGTTGTAGTCCTGGTTCCACTCTTGCACGGTCGCCGCATGCACATGGACGTCTCGAAAATGGCTGATATTCATAGTTGTCATGATGTACGCACGCCTCGACCAGTCTTCTTGTTTTTAGAGCGCTTTTCTTGATGATATTCGCACATGGCGAGATTCCTGCAAGTTATTTGCCGTGTTTTCTCGCCATTGCACCCTGCCTTCAAGCCGGCCTGGCCAAGTGCCGATTCGGGCTACCGGCCCGGCCTGCGCCACGGGGATGATCGACTCACTGAAAACAACACGCAGAGAAGTCGTCATGAGTGAAGCCAAACTGGAATCCCTCCACTTCGCGGATGCCCCGCGGATTATCTCCAACACACTGCCCGGCCCCAGGGCCAGCGAGGCGCTGGCCCTGTCAGCGCGTACCGAGTCGATGGCCCGCGGCGGTGGACGCATGCCGGTGGCCATGGACCGTGCGTTCGGTGCAACCTTCAAGGACCCCGACGGCAATACCTACATTGACCTGTCCGCCGGCGTTGGCGTCAGCAGTGTGGGCCGTTGCCATCCCAAGGTGGTACAGGCCATTCGCGAGCAGTCCGAAGTGCTGATGCATGCCCTGGAAATCAACAGCACGCGCCGCACCGAGCTGGCCGCCAAGCTCTCCGAGATCGCGCCCGATGGCTTGCGTGGCGATTGCATCACCTTCTTCACCCAGAGCGGCAGCGATGCACTGGAGGCCGCGATCAAGTTCGCCAAACGTGTCACCGGGCGCCATCAGATCATCGCTTTCCACGGTGGCTACCACGGCGTGTGGAACGCCTCGGGCGCCCTGACCACCGGCACCGCCTACCGCAAAGGCTATGGCGCGCAGATGGGTGGCGTGATCCATGCCCCCTACCCTTATGCCTACCGTTTTCCGTTCGACACCACCCACAAAAGCGCCGAGCAGATCGCCGGCGAGTACGTGGACTACCTGCTGAACACGCCCTACACCGCCGCCGACGATGTCGCCGCCGTGATCGTCGAGCCGGTACAGGGCGAAGGCGGTTACGTGCCACCCTCGCCAGATTTCCTGCAACGCCTGCGCCAGGCCTGCGACCGCAGTGGCACGCTGCTGATCGTCGATGAAGTGCAATCCGGCGCTGGGCGCACCGGCAAGATGTGGGCGGTCGAGCATGCCGGCGTGAAGCCCGACATGCTCACCTTCGGCAAAGGAATCGGCAGCGACCTGCCCATGGCCGGCCTGATCATGCGCTCGGACCTGGCGGCCAGGATTCCCGACGGCTCCATGCCCAATACCTTCGCTGCCAACTCGTTATCGGCGACGGTGGCGCTGACCAACATCAGCCTCCTGCAGGACCCCGAACTCGACCTGCTCAACCGTGCCCACACGCTGGGGCTGGAAGCGCAGGCGCGGATCCGTGGTTTTAACAGCCCATTTGTCGGTGAGGTCCGTGGCCGCGGCCTGATGATCGGTATCGAACTGGTCGAAGACCCAGTCAGCAAGACGCCCCTGGCGGGCGAAAAAATCGGCCAGCTCATGGGCTACCTGCTCAACCATGGCGTGCTGATGGTGCCCTGCGGCCGCTACAGCAACGTCATGCGCGTGATGCCCTCGCTGACGATCTCACGCGCGCTGTTCTTCAAGGCGCTGGACATCTTCGGCGCGGCCCTGGCGACCCTCAAGGCCTGATCCTGCACACTGTTTATGGACTGCAAAATGACTAATCACTTCAATCACTTTATCGAGGGTGCGTCCTGCGCAGCCTCTGACGGGCGCAGCATTACCCTGGTCAACCCCATTACCGAACAGGTCTACGCCACCTGCGCGCGCGGCACGGCGCAGGACGTGAACCGCGCGGTGGGCGCGGCGTGCGCCCAGCTTGAGCGTGGCGCCTGGAGCCGGCTTGACGGCGCCCAGCGCGCTCGGCTGCTGTTGAAACTCGCGGACCTGGTCGAACGCGACGCCCACTTGCTGGCCGACCTGGACGCCAACGCCATCGGCCGCTCCCCCGTCGAACCACGACGGATGGACCTGCCCAACGCAATCGCCAATCTGCGCGCCGCCGCCGGCTGGGCCAACCAGCTTGAGGGACGCACCATTCCCACCGGCGGCTATTTCGGCAGCAAGACCCTCTCCTATACGGTACGCGAGCCCGTGGGCGTGGTCGGCGCCATCGTGCCCTGGAACTCACCGCTGATGATCACCGTCTGGAAACTCGCCGCGCTGCTGGCAGCCGGCTGTACCGTCGTGATCAAGCCATCGGAAGAAACCCCGCAGTCGGCCCTGCACCTGGCGGCGCTGGCCCAGGAGGCGGGCTTCCCCGACGGGGTCATCAATGTGGTCACCGGCTACGGTGACGAGGTGGGTCGCGCCCTGTGCGAACACCCACACGTCGCCAAGATCAGCTTTACCGGTAGCCCCGAGGCCGGGCGCGAGATCCAACGCACCGCCGGCGTGCGCTTCAAGCGCGTGGCCCTGGAGCTGGGCGGCAAAAGCCCACAGATCGTGTTCGACGATGCCTCCTTCGACGACGCGTTGCGTGGCTGCGCCCTCGGCCTGTTCGCCAACCAGGGGCAGATCTGTGCGGCCGGCTCGCGCATCCTGGTCCAACGCGGCCTCGCCGAGCGCTTCGCTGCGGCGCTGGCCGATGCCGCGCGGGCGGTCACGGTGGGTGATCCCCGGGAGCCCGGCATCCAGATGGGACCGGTGGCCAAGAAAGCCCAGTTCGATCGCGTCAACCGCTACATCCAACTGGGTATCGACCAAGGCGCTTCTCTGTTGGCCGGTGGTGTCTCGACTCCTGAGCGGGGCTGGTTTGTGCGCCCGACAATCTTCGCCAATGCCCGCAACGACATGACCATCGCCCGCGACGAAATCTTCGGCCCCGTCGGCACGGTGATCACGTTCGACAGTGAAGACGAGGCGGTCGCCCTGGCCAACGACTCCACCTACGGCCTGGCGGCTACGGTCTGGACCCGCGACCTGGTGCGTGCCCATCGCGTCGCCGCCGCCGTGAAGGCCGGTGCCGTGGGCATCAATTGCTGGAGCCCGCTGGATGCCAACCTGCCCTGGGGCGGCGTCAAGACCAGCGGCATTGGCCGTGAGGGCGGGTTTGGCGGCGCGCTGGCCTACACCGAAGAAAAAGTCATCACCGTGCTGCTGCCTGCCTGAGCACCTTCCCTGTCCTGACCGGGCCACCCTGTGCCAAGGGTGGCCCCCTGACGCCTTTGCTGATCAATGGAGAGCCTGCGATGAACCCGATAGACCAACCGACAATTGATCGGTATCCGACCGCCCTGCGCCTGTTGCATTGGCTGCGCGCCGTACTTGTGCTGGGCCTGCTCTGGGCCGGCTGGCATATGACTGGCCTGAATGATGACGTGGCAAGCAAATACGAGCTCTATTACCCCTGGCACAAGTCCTTCGGGTTGTTGACGTTCCTAGTGGTCCTGACCCAGGTCACCCTGCGCTGGCGCACCCCGCACCTGCCGCAGCCCCTGAAAACCCTGGCGCAGTACGAGAGGGTCTTGTCCAGGCTCGCGCAACGGGCCATGTATGCGCTGCTGGTGCTCGTGCCGTTGATGGGGTACTCCATGTCGAGCACTTACACCATGAGCGACGGGGTATTCTTTTTTGGGGTCAACCTGCCGGAACTCTTGACCAAGAATGACGAGTGGTTCGCTGTGTTCCAATGGCTGCACAAAGTGTTCGCCTATAGCCTGCTCGGGCTGATCGTGCTGCATGTCGCGGGGGCCCTCAAGCATCGGTTCTACGACCAGGACCCGCGCAACGACGCCCTGCGCCGCATGCTGTGACGGCATGAGGTGTTGGCGCAGGACGCCAACACCTTCACGGCTTGGGCTGTCGATCCCGGGTAAAGTCCTGCGGCACAGCGACAGGCTGGACCCGGCGGGCATCCTCCAGCAGCAAGTAACCCTCCTGGATCGCCTGTTGCTTGGCCGCCTCGAAGCGCCCTGCATACTGGGTATAACTGCCATAAAGCGCCTGCAATCGTTGCGCGGAATACGGCACCTTCGTGTCGTACACCGTCCCGCAAGCGGTCTCCTGATCGGTCAGGTAGGTGGCGCTCGGCACCTGGATCCACGGTGGGCGCACCCCTCCCAGCAGGTTGCCACTGTGCGGATCGCGAGCAACGCCCTGGCCCTCGCGAACCACCCGTTCAGCCTTGGGCATCGGCGTACCGTCACGTACCCAGCGATCCATCGCCTCGAGGATCGCCGACACAACCGTCTCCACCGGCTCGTCATAGAGGAACTGGCATTGCAGCTCGTTGCGCTTGTCCCCGTCAGCCGGGTGTGGTTCCGTGCTGTCGGTGCCCTGATCGGCAAGACGCAGGTGCGGCATCCCGGTCACTTCGTAGTAACGTAGCTTCGGCTGGTTCGTATCGGGCGGTAGCGCGATTGCCTGGCTGGCATCGTGCACCACCTCGGTCTGGCTATAGACCGTCACAAACGGCGCATCCCCGGGCAGGTTGCGCGGCGTTCGCAGCACCTCTCCCCCCAGGTCGCCGTACACAACGTGGCCGGTCATATAGGCGTCGATCAGCGCTTGCCCATCGGGCATGCGCCACTGCTGGTGGCGCCCCTGGTCGAGATAATCGAACCAGAGCTGGCCGTTGATTGCCCAGGTGTTGACATAAAGGCGCTTGACGTTCAACCCCGGCATGGGGCCGCTCGCGAGGTTGGACTTGAGCAGCAAGGCCAGTTGCGCGGCAATCCCCTGCGCCTGCGGCGGGTACTGGTCGGGGCCATTACCACGCCGGAACCGGTCGCTGTCATAGTAGCTGCCGAGCGGCGCATAACGCTTGTAGTCATAGCGGCGCATAAAGTCCAGGTTCAAGTTGCGCGGCTCGGGGTCCCACTCCAGGGTCTTGGGATCATTCGCCGGCCGGTTGATGCTCAGTGTGTAGCCGACGAAGGCATAGCCCTTGCGCATCAGGTAGTCGCGGGTGAGGATCCAGCCCGCGCCACGCTCGCCCATCCAGCTGAACGGTTCGATCACCACGGTGCCGTTGAATCGCCCGGGGTCCTTGGGTTTTCTGATCAGGAAGCGCGTCACGTAAGGTGCGTCGAACAAACGCTCGCCAGCGGCGGTGATCGCTGGCGCGAGCCCCACCATGTAGTACTCCTCCTCGACGTAGCCGAGCTTCTCCAGGTCGACATATTCCGTGCCATGCCGTGCCGCCGACGCCAGTGGCAGCCGGCCGCTTGCAGGCACCGGCGCGATCTGCGGCATGACCGGCGTTTGCGCAGCGACGGGCTCGCCCCTCGTCAACACCAGGAAAGCCGCCAGGGATAGGATGGGGAGCCGCGGCCCGCCGACGGGCCTCACTTCCAGGCTCCAATGACTTTACCATCGGGCAGGCGCAGCGCCTGAAGGGCACCGCCCGCCTTCGTCTCGTCTTTCATCGGCGCAAGTTGCACGTTGATCCTGTCGCCCGGCTTGAGGGTGTTGGCCATCCAGCCCTGGCGCATCAGGATGTTCGGGCCGCCGGCTTCGATGGCCCAGGTCTCGGTCTTGTCCCCGGTCTGCACATCGACGAACAACCAGACATGCGGGTTTTTATACTGCACCTCCCCCACCGTACCGACGATCTCCACCATCCTCGCCATATCGAACGCCGAGTAGGAATGGTGGGCAAACGCAATGGGTGCCGTAAAGCCCAGCAGCACCAAGCTGAACACCATGGGTTTGATATTCACTGTGTCTCTCCTTGTTTCTTATTGTTCTTGCGCTCGGGGATGGTCGTGACTTCCGCTCCCGTCACCGGGTCGATCGACTCGTTATTGCTGTCCTCGCACACGTACTCAATGAATTCGACGCCCTTGGGCGCGCGGCGGAAAGTCAGCGGCGCCCAATGCCATGGCTTGACCAGCGCATCCGGGTCTTCGACCAGGCCATCCACCTGCAGCAGGCCTTTATCGTTGATGAAGATCCGCTCCCTGATGATCATGCGCGGGCCGTGGCCAAGTGCATCGTCGGCATGGCCATACTCATTCAATGTGGTTTCCTGCCGGATGTTGGTGGTTTCGACGACCAATACATTGCCCTCCCAGTGCGCGGTCGAATGCCCCTCGAACGTCGGGGGGGCTTCCTCGGGGTTGGGGTGGGCACGCCCGTCGAGGTAAATGCGCCGTGTCTCGCGCAGGAACTCCTGCGCCCAGTTGACCTGCGTCGGCGTCTGCATGATCTCTACCGCGTAGGGCCCCACCATGTTCGTCGGCATGCCCAACACCTTGCACGAGGTCTTGAACTCACTGCCGACCGCCGCGAGCGCCGCCGTGCGCTTCTTGAAGCTTTCGAGGTACACCCCCTTGAGCTGCGGCACGCTGCCGAACGGAGGGCCGACATTGGTCTCGGGGTTATCGGCCCCGGTGCTGTTGACGAGCGGGTCCACGGAGCTGCCCACCGGCATCCAAAGCCCGCTGATATCGGGCGGCGCGGCGCTTGAGTTGAGCGGGTACCCGGTTGCCGCCAGGGCAACCAGCAGTATGAGAAAGAGGGATTTTGTTATAGGCATAATCTGCATGTCCTCTATTAGCGGTTTGGCATCCCGGCCAGCGCCGGGCGCGTGGGGACGATACGCAAGCACTCTGCGGGTGAGGTAGCCCAAATCAGCATGCGCTCACGCTGCTGGGCGACCTGGGCACCCCTTCAGTAATTCACCCACACAATGAACTGCAAGTAGGTGTTGGTGGCGGCGCTCCCGCTCTGCAGGCCGCCGTCCCCGAACCATTTCCTGGGCTTGTAGAAGCCAATGAGCGGCGAGAGCGTGATGCTGTCTGTCACCCTCCAGTCCAGGAACAGGTCCACCTCCCGCGCACTGGCATCCTGCGAGTCCCGGTCGGAGAGTTGGTGGTAATTGAAGAACATCGCATTGAGGGTCAACTTGTCGGTGGGGCGGACCGAGAACAGCACATCGTTGATCTGCATGTTCCAGGTCACCGATGCGGCGTAGTTGACCGCCACCTCGCCTTGATAACGCCGGCGATACCCCCCCTGGAACATGAAGTCCCAGCCTTCGGAATAGCGCGCATATCGATAGCTGACCGTCGGTTGCCACGGGGCATCGGCAAAGGTGTAGCCCGCGTCGAAGAACATCGCCCGTTGCGACCCCGAGCGTTTTTCCTGGCGTGCCACCTCGAAGGCGAAATCGGCATGCTCGATCCCCGCATTGCCCTGGCCACGCAAGCTGTAGGTCTCCAGGCCCTTGCGCTCAAGGCGCTCGCCAAAGGCATAGCGCTCGTCGACATCCAGGCCGCGCACATAGGTCGAGCCGATAGAGCCGATGGGCGTCGTGTAGTCGAGGGTGGCGGCGGCCACTTCAGTCTTCGACTGCCCGGGATTGTCCGATTTCAGCCAGATCAGGCTGCCGTGCAAGCCCTGCTCGCCCCCCAGCTTCAATACGGCGCTATGGCCGAACGCCAGGCGCGGGCCCAGGTAGTAGGCCCCGCCACGATTGAAGCGGCCATCCGCTACGCCTTCGATGGGGCTGAAGGCCCTGCCGGGCGCGAAGCCATCGTCGGTAATCAGAAAACCATTCACCGACACGATCTGCCGGCCAAAGGAAAAATCCACGCCGTCCTTGCCCAGCGCGGGAATCAGCTCACCGGAGCGCCAGCCCAGATAGGCCTCTTCCACCGCCGTTCTGCTTTCATCGCCGGCGCTGATCCCCCCCGGATCCCCATCGCCCCATGAGGCGGTGCTGATCAGGCTGAACCCGCCATAGATCGAGCCGGCATCGAGCTTATCCGTGGCACCACTGACGCCATATTTGGCGAAGCCCTCTTGCCAGCGCATCCTGCCGGGCTCCCTCTGCGGGTCGCCGATATAGTTCCTGGCACTGCTGAACCAGCCCAACCCCGCCCAGAGGTCGGCGTTGAGCACGGTTGCACCTTCGTCTTCGTTATACAGCTCATAACCCTGGGCCGCCGGTTCAAAAGCGCAGAGTGCAACCAGCGAAATCAATGGGCCGTACGGGGGAATGCGCATGACGTCTCTCCTGTTTTTATAGTTATGAGGCGAGTCATGAGTGTTGCGGCTTGAGTGGCGCACCGGGTATCCCAAATCAGCACCTGCAAGGGCAACGGTCCTCCCCCTGCAAAACTTGCCCAGCCCCTTGAACAGTTGCCGTTTTGGGATACGGCTTCGGCACATGCTCCCCCTAAGCTGGGCGCCATAAGAACGTATAAAAACCGAGGCACCCGTCATGATTCCTTTGCCACGTCCGCCCCTGTCACGCCGGCAACTGTGACTGTTGACCCTCATCGCCTGCAGTGCCCTGCCGTCCCTGGTGACCGCCCACCATTCGTTCGCGATTTTCGACCAGACCCGCACGATCACGCTCAAGGGGGTGGTCGGGCGCTTTGCCTGGACCAACCCTCACGTCGCGATTTACCTCGATACGCCCGGCCCGCCGCCCCAGCAATTCAAGATCGAGACCGGCAGTGTCAACGCCTTGAAGCGCACCGGCTGGAACGCTGACTCGATCAAGGCCGGCGAGAGTGCCGAGATCTCCTTCAAGCCGCTGAAAAACGGTGACCCAGGCGGGCTGCTGGTGGAAATCAAGATCGGTGGCGCCGTGCTCTCGGGAGGCGGCTGAGGCAAGCCCCTGCCCGCTGCATGCAGACCGGACTGACCGTGGAGACACTTCGATGAAACCGACACGCACCTTCAACCTCGCCCTGCTCTGCCTGGCGGCCGCGTTCATGAGCGTCACCGGGACGAGCGAGGCAACCCCTCAGGACAGCAAACAGGCACGCCCCGATATCAGCGGCACCTGGGAAAGAACCCCGGACGACTGGTTCGGCGAGAACCCGGACGATCCGGTACACCCGGGCGGGCCGATGGATTTGAAGGCGCCCTATGCCAGCGAATATGCCGCGCTGAAAAAGCGCCAGGCCGTAGCGAACGAGGCCGGCACGCCACTGGCCACGACCAGTGCCCGATGCCTGCCCGAAGGGATGCCAACGTTGATGGCGGCGCTCTTCCCGATCCAGATCATTCACGACGCCAAGCAAGTGATCGTGCTCGGCGAGTATCTCCAGCAGGTACGCCGGATTCTCTTGAACGAAGCGATGCCGGCACAAGACAAGCTGGACCCTACCTATCAAGGCCATTCGCGCGGCCACTGGGAAGGCAACACGCTCGTGGTGCAGACCCAGGGCGTGCGCACGGACGTGAGTTTCTACGATGTGCCGCACAGCGCTGCGATGAAGATCACCGAACGCCTGCGGCTTCGAGGCCCCGACCACCTGGAAAACCAGGTGGTGATCGACGACCCGCAGGTGCTCAACACGCCGTATCGCTTCACGTTCGACTACAAGCGCTCCGACTACGCCATTCAAGAATACGTTTGCGAGAACAACCAGATCGTGATCGACAGCGAGGGCAAGGCAACCCTCAGTCGCGAATGAACTGCCACCCCCTTGGAGATGACCGGATGAAACGGCTGATAACCGTCAGCGGGTTGCTGTCGCTGATCCTTACGTCGAACACGTTCGCCCAGGTGCCAGCCATGCCCACGGCGCTCGCGGTGCCTACTTCAGGCCAGGCACCGCTGTCGTCGGCCAGGCGCCCGGGCACCGAGTACAGCGACCTGGACGCCTACGGCTATGTCGAGGAGGAGTTTTACCTGCAAGGCGTCGCCCCGGCCATCACCGCCTCGGGCCACCCCCTGTTGGAGGCGCCTTACACCACGCGCATTCTGGTGCGCAAACCGGCGGCCCCCGCGCGCTTCAATGGCACGGTCGTGATCGAGCCGTTCAGTTGGTTCGGCGAGCGCGGCGCGGGCTGGATCCTGACCCGTGACTATTTGCTACGGCGCGGCTACGCGTATGTCGGGTACACGCTGAATGTGAATACGCCGCCGGTCGATCCCAAGTTCATCGCCGACACCCCGGCCGCGCAGGCCGAACAGATCGCACAGTATGGCCGGATCGTGAACTTCGAGTTTATGCGCCGCTTCGACTATGCGCGTTATGCGCCGCTGGGCACCTATTACGATCCACAACGTTTCACCCGCGGCGACGGGCCTGATCCGTTCCTGCCACAGTCCCAGGGCATCGGCGCGCAACTGGCCTTGCTGCTGAAAAGCAACACGGCGCAAGGCCCGTTGGCCGGCCTCGCTGTACAACGGGTCTATGTCAATAGCTGGGCCGTGACTGCGCAAGTCTGGATGGACTACCTCGACCAGGGGCGGCACCAGCAATGGCGCATGCCCGACCAGACGCCGCTGATCGACGCCTACATGACCGGCCGCATGGCCTACGGCGAGGTGGGTGGCGACGTGATCCGGCTGCCGCGCAAAATGCCCGATGGCGTGCCGTTCGTGACCGTCTACAGCCAGTCCGAACTGATGCATGACGTGATCGAGGGCATCAACCTGCCCCCGGACACCGACACCCCACAAGTGCGCTACTACGAAGTGACCGGCATGCCGCACCTACGCCTGGCCGACCTCGGCACCGAGCACAGCGAACGGCTCCCCGCCGACCTCGACAAGGGCAACGACCCACGGTGCCAGACCTTGTATGACGAACCGGCGGAACTGGTCGTCTCGGCGCTGCTCGATGGCATGGACCGCTGGGTGCGCGAGGGCAAGCCCATGCCGAGGGCTCCCCGGGTCGCCCGCGAAGGCAAGGCCGCCGCGCGCGACCCGGCAACCGGCAACCTGCAAGGCGGTGTACGCCCGCCGTGGGTCCAGGTCCCTAGCGCGACCTACCTCACCGAGCAGGAAACCGGCTGCGGCCTGATCTATGACACCAAGGTGGCTTACCCGAAAGACGTGCTGGGCCAGCGCTATGGAAGCTTCAGCCACTACCGACAGCAATTTGAAAGCGCCAAGGCCGTTTCAGTCCAGGAAGGCTTCCTCCTGCCGGAAGATGCGGCGGGCCTGCGTCCGATCGCAACACCTCAAGACTTCTAACCCCACGTCGAGGAACAACCGATGTCATCAGAGCTCGTCATTGCCTGGATCTACGCCTCCCCCTTGAGCACAGGCATCAGGGACATGCTGTGGGTCGTGCCCACCGTCCAGAGCATTCATATCCTGGCCATCGCCGTGATCTTCGGCTCTGCGGTGCTCTGCGACCTGCGCCTGGCAGGCGTGTTCGCCACCGACCAGCCCCTGGGCGCTGTGGTGCGTCGTTACGACCCGTGGATGCGCCATGCGCTGCTCGTGCTGCTCTTGACGGGGCTGATCATGACCCTCGGCGAGCCTGATCGCGTCCTCGTGAACACAACGTTCTGGCTGAAGATGGCCCTGGTCGTGAGTGCGTTCACCTTGACCTGGTGGCTACACCGCTCCCTGCTGCGCCCGGCTGACGCGGCCCAACGCACTGGCGCGCCCCGGCTTGGCAAGGCACTGGCCTGGCTGTCAATCGCCTTGTGGTGCGTGGTGATCATCTGCGGTCGCTGGATCGCCTACACGCTCTAAGCGTTTTCAATCATAGCTCTCAGGTACTCGCCATGGATATTCAACCCTTGCTGCAAACCCTCCAGGACACCGGGACCGCGACGTTCATCCGCGAGTCAGGCTCGGCCTTTCCCGCCCTGGAATCGGTGCATGTGATCGGCATCGCTCTTGTTTTCGGCACCATCGGCGTCGTGGATCTGCGCCTGCTGGGCGTGGCCGCCCATCGCCGCAGTGCACTACGGCTGATCCAGGAACTGCTGCCGTACACCTGGGTGGCCTTCGCCGCCTGCGTGATCACCGGCCTGCTCATGTTTAGCGCCAACGCCACCACCTATGCGCAGAACAGCGTGTTCTGGTGGAAGATGGGCCTGCTGCTGCTGGCGGGCCTCAACATGGGGGTCTTTCACCTCGGGGCATTTCGCCGGATCAACGACTGGGACACCACATTGCCGCCGCCCGGCCCGGCGCGTGCCGCCGGGTTCAGCTCGCTGGCCTTGTGGGCCGGGGTGATCTGCCTGGGTCGCTGGATAGCGTTTTCCTGATGGCCCGCCTTGTGCACCCGGCCTCCGGCCGATGGGAGTCGCTGGCCCTGCTGTTGGCGACGCTGGCCGTCATCGCCAGCGTGGCCGGCTATGTGCTGCTGCGCCCGCAGAAAGTCGGCCCGCCTACGCCCTTGAGCTGGCAGGTACGTTCCTTCGATGGTTTGAGCGCGGTCGACCAGGCTATCCACAGCGCGCTGTTACCGGCCGGAGAAGAAATCATCTGGTCCAACAACGATACCGGTGGCTGGATCACCCTGGAGCATGCCCAGAAGATTTTGCTGCCGCCCTTCTACCGCGATGCCTTCTGGAAGGCCAACGGCGAGGTGCACTGGCAATTGATTCTGCCCGGCACCCACCGCCCCCACGGGCTTGCCGCCGACGCACTCACACCGGCCGCCAGCGACGTGTCCCGGGCCACCCAGGGCCAGGGGGCGACGGTCTACTACGGCTCAGGGGGCCGCGCCCCCGGCCAGAGCGCCTACCTGCTCGTCATCGGCCACGCCCATGCCGGTGTGATGTGGGCCAACCAGGCAACGATCTGGGTCCACCGCGACCCGAACGCCCCCTACCCCGGCATCGTCAAGCCCGAATCCCTGGTCGGCAGCGGCTGGCGCCAAGTCATCCCCTACGACGGTGCCAGTGAAGTCGAACGCGTAAAAGGAACCCAGCCATGAACCTGTCCAAAAAGTACCCTGCCCTGTGGCGCCATTACCTGGCGCTGCTGGTACTGCTACCTGCCATCGCGTTTGCCGGCACCGGCCCTTCCCCGGGCACCCCCCTGAAAATCGGCGTCACACTGCACCCTTACTACAGCTTCGTGGCAAACATCGTCGGCGATCGGGCACAGGTCGTTGCGCTGATCCCGGCACAGGCCAACCCGCACAACTACCAACCGCAGCCGGATGACATCACCCGTGCGATGACTCTCGATGCGCTGGTCGTCAACGGCATCGGGCACGATGAGTGGGCCTCGCAGATCATCAAGGCCGCCGGCCGCGGGGCAACATTGCCGATTATCCAGGCCAATGCCTCGGTGGCCCTGATTCCCATCGGTGGCGACCAGGGAGGCGCCAAGGTGGTCAACCCGCACACCTTTGTTTCCACCACGGCAGCGATCCAACAGGTGTTCGAGATCGCTCGCCGGCTGGGGGAACTGGACCCGGACAACGCCAGCGCGTATCGACACAACGCCCTGGCATACGCCGCACGGATCCGCGCACTACGGGCACGCTTCATGACGCGCTTCGCCGCACTCGACCTGGCGTCGTTCCGCTGCGCGACAACCCATGCCGGCTACGACTACCTGATGCAGGAGTTCGGCCTGTTCGTCAGTGCCGTGATCGAGCCGCGCCATGGCGTCGCCCCGACAGCACGCCAGCTGGCCAACACCATCGAGGCGATCAAGCAGGCCGATGTGCGCGTGCTGTTTGCCGAGAAACACTTTTCCATTGACCTGGCCAAGCCTATCGAGGCCGCCACCGGGGTGAAGGTTTTCGCGCTGTCTCACATCACCGGCAGTGCCTACAGCGCGGACGAGTTCGAGGTGGCCATGGGTGAAAACCTCGAGACCCTGGCGGCGGCCGTTGAATACATGCAGCGATGAAGGAGGATCAAGCCATGCGCGGACCCGCGATAGTGTTCGATAACGTCTCATTGCAACTGGGAGGCACCCAGGTGCTGGACAAGGTGAGCTTGCGCGTGGAGGCCGGCACGCTCCATTGCCTGGTGGGCCCCAACGGCGGCGGCAAAACCTCACTCGTGCGTGTCTTGCTGGGACAAATGCCCCATGCCGGGGAGGTGCGCCTGGAGGGTGCGCTCACAGCGCCGCTGGGGTATGTCCCGCAATTGCCGGACCTGGACCGCAATGTGCCGATGACAGTCAACGATCTGATGGCCTTGCTGGGCCAACGCCGGCCCGCCTTCCTGGGCGCCAGCCGCGCCGCCAAGGCGGCCAATGCCCAGGCCCTGGCACGTACCGGCATGGCCGCCATGGGCGCCAAACCCTTTGGCAGCCTGTCGGGTGGCCAACGCCAGCGCGTGCTGCTGGCCCAGGCAATCAGCCCGGCGCCCTGGCTGTTGATTCTCGATGAGCCGACCGCCGGGATCGACGAGGCAGGTGTACGCCTGGTGGAGACGCTGGTGGGCGAGCTGCTGGGCCGTGGCGTCACCATTCTGTGGATCAACCATGACCTCGAACAGGTCAGGCGTCTCGCGCAGTCCGTGACCGTTATCAACCAACGGGTGCTGTTTCATGGTCCCGCCGATCAGATCGACCGCTGGCTGGAGGTGATTCGATGAGTGCCTTGTATGACTTCATTCGCGACCGGCTCCAGGCCCTTGCCGCGAGTCACCTCTTGCCGCAACCCTTTGAATACGAGTTTGTGATCAATGCACTGATGTGTGCCGTTCTGATCGGGCCGTTGCTGGGTGTGCTGGGTTCGATGGTGATGATCAAGCGGATGGCGTTCTTCAGCCAGTCCGTGGGCAATGCGGCGATGACCGGCGTGGCCATTGGCGTGTTGATCGGCGAATCCTACACCTCACCGTACTTTTCAATGTTCGGTTTCTGCCTGCTGTTCGCACTGACGCTCAAGTACACGCAGCACCGCACCACACTGGCCAACGACACACTGATCGGCGTGTTCCTCTCCATTTCCCTGGCGGTCGGCGCCTCGTTGCTGCTGTTCGTCTCGGCGAAGATCAATACCCATGTGATGGAAAGCGTGCTGTTCGGCTCCATCCTGGCCGTCGACCACCGCGACATGAACGTACTGCTTGGCATAACGGTGGTGTGCACACTTATCGGGCTGCCCCTGTACAACGGGATGTTGCTATCCAGCCTCAACCCGAGCCTGGCCCATGCGCGTGGCGTAAAGGTGCGCAGCGTCGAATACCTGTTCGTGGTGTTGGTCACACTGGTGACCGTCGCCTGCCTGAAGATCATCGGTGCCGTGCTGGTCGAGGCCTTGCTGCTGATACCGGCAGCGGCAGCCCGCAATATCAGCCACTCCCTGCCGGGACTGGTCACCCGCGCCGTCCTGATCGCGACGTTCTCCTGTGTCGTCGGGATCCTGGCCCCGATGCAGTTCCAGATTCCCGTACCGACGGGCGGTGCCATTGTGATCGCCGCGGCATTGGTCTTCGTGGTCACCACCGTGATCCGCGCCACCGCGTCCCGGTTCAGGGGGGCCAGCGTATGACCCGGCCCACTGTTCTGCGCCGCCTCTGGCCGGCGTTGCTGGTACTGCTGCTGGGCGGCCCGTCATCGGCCTTGGCGCAAGCCGAACGCCAGCCAGTGCTTGTTGCCCTGCCGGCGCTCTTTGCGCTCACTGCGGCACTCGGCGATGGCACGCGCCTCGAGGTGGTACGGCTTCCGCCAGAGGCTGGCGTGCCCATGGAAAGCCAGGCCAGCGCGCTGTCACGCCTGGAACCGGCGCTGTTCCAGCAGGCCGTCGCCGTGGTCACCCTGAGCAGCCTGTGGCGCGCTGACCCCCTGTATGCCACGGCCCGGCGCCACAACCTGCGGATCGTCGAGATCGATGCCTCACGCTCATGGGACAGCCTCAAGCCCAGCGTGGCCGTGACCCGCGTGCCCTCCAGCGATGTGCCCTGGGCTGGCGTTCGTGATGGCGCTGGCGCCCCGTCGCCGTATGCCTGGCTTGGGCCTGTCAATGCCATGCGCATGTCGGCGCTGATTGCCGCCGACCTGGCACGTTTATCCCCCGCCGATGCGCCGCAGATAGAACGCAACCTTGCCGCACTGGACGGCCGATTGCGCCGGTTGAAGGCCGACTACGGTGCGCGCCTGCTGGAGGTACCGGATCTGCGTGTGCTGTCGCTGGCCAACGAGTTGGTCTATCTGTTTGGCGAGTTTGGCGTGTATGTCGACGGTTGGTTCGTCCGCCAGGATATCGACTGGAGTGACGCCGACCGCGCCGCCCTGACCCGCTACCTGCGCGAGCGGGAGATCCGCGTGGTGGTCCACAAGTGGGCACCTGACCCCAGGATTGCACAGGCCATCGAGGCCGGTGGCGCACGCTTGCTGATACTGGATACCGGCAACCCGGGCCTGCTCGCCAACACGGCCAACCGCTACGAAACCCTGCTCAGTGCCAACCTGGATGCCTTGCTGGCGGCCTTTGCGCCGGCTGGCAACCCTGCGGCTGCCATTCAAGCCTCGGCACCGCAGTGATCAACCTCGACTGTGGAGACTCAAACCTTATGAAACCCCGATATTTGGCCCAACCGATGTTCATGACCGCTGCACTGTTGTGCTGTCAGGCAGCCTTGGCCCATGCCCCCGTGTTCGACTGCTATATCGAGCACGATGACTGGGTGAAGTGCGAGGCGGGCTATACCGATGGCAGTTCCGCCGAGGGTCGAAAAATCCAGGTCCAGGACGCAAGCAACAAGCTGTTGCTCGACGCCCGTGTCGATCAGGACAACAGCTACAGGTTCCAGGCGCCCGCCGGCAGCTATCGTGTGGTGTTCCTCGGTGGAGACGGCCATGACACCACAATCCAGTCCTCCGATATTTCAAGGTGACATCGACCATGGCGATCACACCACGACTGCTGCAAGCCCTCGCTGCCGTGACCTTCGGGTGCGTGAGCTGCGCCGCCCAGGCCCACTTCCAGATGCTCTATGTCAAGGAAACGGCGCTGTCGCGTGCAGATGACCTGGAGTTTGCAATCGTGTTCACTCACCCGTTCTCCGCCGGGCCGACCATGGCCATGGGGCAACCCCGCGCCTTCAGCCATATCGGCTCCCACAGCGGCGAGCAAACCGACCTGCGCCACTACCTGCGACCTGTCCAGTGGCAGAGTCGCGGCAACCAGGCGAGCGCCTACCGTGCGTCGATTCCACGGGCGTTGGTGCGCTCACTGGGCGACCATGTGTTTGTACTCGAACCCGAGCCCTACCTGGAAACCGAGGAAGACGTCTATATCCAGCAGTTCACCAAACTGATCGTGAACGTGGGCGGCGTACCCGGCAATTGGTCAGAGCCGCAGGGCTTGCCGGTGGAAATCCAGGCCCTCAACAAGCCCTATGCCAACTGGACCGGGGGCGTGTTCCGCGCCGTGGTGTTGGCCGACGGCAAGCCCGTGCCGTTCGCCGAGGTCGAAGTCGAATACCTCAACCACTCCGTCGATATCGCCAACAACGTCTTCGGCCAGCACGACTATGTCACGGCTCCCCAACCGGCCTTCAAGTCTCTGAGTACGTATGCGGATGCCCAGGGGATCGTGAGCATCGGCCTGCCCCGCGCCGGCTGGTGGGGCATTGCAGCGCTCAACATTGGGGCGACGAAAACCCATAAAGGCAAACCCCTGTCCCAGGACGCGGTGCTGTGGGTGCAGGCCAGGGATATGAAATGAGTCGACTCCCTACCGCTGTCGCGGATGGAGTGATGAGTTGGGAACAGGTTTTCGGCAACGCTTGCAAACTGGCTGGCGACGCGGCCGGCGTGGCGTGGATGGCAGCCGGTCACTGGGCGCCACCTTCTTTTGCAAAAGAAGGTGGCGCCGTTAACACCGGTGTGTTTCTCAGACCAGGCTGAGCATATCCGCGCTCAGATTCGCCGGGTTGAAGCCCACCAGTGTGACACTGGCGTCTCCGGCCTGGATCAGCGTGTCATTGCCTTGCTGGCTGGCGGCACTGATCACCGCATCGGTAGAGGCGAAGAGCGACTTGGAAAACACCAGCACATCCAGCCCGTTCTGGTGAATGTTGAAGTCGCTGATCCGATCCTGGCCAAAGCCTGCCTGGTCGAAGACAAACACGTCACTGCCGACGCCGCCACTGAGCAGATCGTTGCCCTGGCCGCCCACCAGGATATCGTTGCCGGCGGCGCCATAAAGCTGGTCATTGCCGCTACCGCCCAACAAGGTGTCGTTGCCCGCGCCACCGTGCAACAGGTCATTGCCACCGCCGCCACTCAGTGTGTCGTTACCGGCCTGGCCAAACATCAGGTCACGGCCGCTGGTGCCATTGAGGTTGTCAGCCAGCGTGGTGCCTTCAATGGCTTTGTTGTACGACTTGTCCTGGCCAAACCAGCCTTCGTAATCCAGCTTGCCGCTGGTGATGGTGTAGGCCGGGGTCAACGCCTGGCCGATGCTGCTGAGAAAATTGCCGATCAAGGGCAATTGGCTGGCATTGGTGGCCAGGGCCGTTTCAAACTCTACGTGCTCGACGCCGCGCAGTTCCTTGAGCCCGTATTGGCCGCTCGTATCGTTGAGGAACACGGTACCGTCACTCAGATTGACCGCTTCATAGTTCGCCGCGGCGCCTTTGAGGAACACCTTATCGTTGCCCGCACCGCCGGCCACGGTATCGGTGCCGGTGCTGAGCCGGAAGCTGTCGTCGCCGGCAAAGCCATCGAGGAAGTCATCGTGGCGACCGTCTTGCAGCTTATCGGCGCTGGACGTCCCGAGCAGGAACGCCGGGGTGCCATAGTGGTTGGAGGTCGCCGTCGGTTTGTCGCTGACCCAGGTGAAGCTGCGGCTGATCGGGTCGAGGTTGCTGATGATGATGGTGCTGTCACGCTCGATGTAGTCGTAGAACGTCGACTGGCTGATGGTCTGGATGGGGTTGATGAAAATGCCTTCGAGGTGGGCAGCCCAGCCTGTCAGGTTGGCAATGGAGAACGGACCATTGGGCCAGGTAGGCAAAGCGTAGATCGTGTCGAAGAGCACAATGTTGTCGGTGGTCGAGGTGTAGTTGATATCGCTGCCGGTCAGGGCGTCGATGGCGGCGCTGCCCAGGTTGGTTTCTTCGCCGATCAGCCGGTGCACCACATCGTTTTCAAAGCCAAAGTTGAAGATGCCACTGTCGTTGCCGACCTTGGGCGACTCCATGCCGAAATAGTCCGAGTCTTTGAAAAAGCCATCTGCCAGAGTGTCCTTGGCCAGGAACATGCTGTTGGTCACCGAGCCTCCCTGGCTGTAGCCGGTAACCAGTACGTCTTTGCCGCTGAGGTTTTTGCCGATGGCGTAATCCTTGACGGCATCCAACAGGTAATCGAAACCGTTGATATAAGAGTTGTCGATCATGGCTGGCCAGCCTGCCAGATCGATCAGCGAGTTGGTACCGGCAGAGGCAAAAGCCATTTTGGTCAACTGGCCACTACTGTCGTACTGCCCGAACACCCGGGCCTGGGCACCGAGGACATCCCCGCCGGTGAAGCTCCCCGTAAGGTCCAGATGGCTTTTATCGACATTCAGCTCGCTGGCATTAATCTCACGCCAACCCTGGGGAAGAGTGAAGGTGTTGCCCTCGCCAAGGACCGCCCCGGGTATGTTGTAAAGCACCCCGACGGTGGCAACACCACTGGCGTAGGTGGCCAGGTTCCAGGCATCAGAAATGAGCGTACGGGCGTCTTGCCCTTTGTAATCAAATATCGCCATGATTCATTTTTCCTGTAAGTTGAATTTCAAGAAAAAACAAGCAGTTGGAAATACAGCATTTTATTACTACGATCAAAACTTCTGAGCCTGGACTTAAATCTCTAATAGATCTGGTGTTCCGAGCCCGCGCCAACCCTACAGGGTTGTTTTATCGGCAGGGCCTGGAAATTGAACATTGGCAGATTTGCCTTATATATAGGCAAATATGTTCTTTTGTCGCTTATTACCCCATCAACGTTACCGCCCCTCAGAAAATACTGATCGGGTAATCAACAAAAATGCGCAGTTCGTTACCCCCTACATTGTAATTGCTCGCTTTATTGGAGACGTTCAAGTGCGAACTGCGAACCTTGAAACTCAGGTCCTTGGCCTTGCCACTTTGCACCACATACTGCAATTGATTGAACAGCTCAGTCTCCCGGCCGTCACCGGTGCTCTGCGTCTTGATGTTGTCACCCCGTACATAGGCCACCCGATAACTCAGCCCGGGTACCCCGCTGGCGCCAAAATCATAGGCATAGCTCAACTGCCAGGAACGCTCATCTTCGGCATTGAAGTCAGACCAGTAGGAGTTCGCCACATAAATCGTGCCATTGCTGTCTCCCACCCCACCGGCATTTTGATAGCGACCGTAAATGTATCCGGTGTCCCCGGTATTGCGTTGGTGGGCAAGCATGAACGCATGAGGCCCCGTCTTATAGGTGGCGGCCAGGCTCCAGATCACATTGTCCCGACCTGCCCCGGCCGCGAAGTCTTTGTCCAGGCGGGTTTTATAGGCATTGAAGTCAACGGTCAGGGAACGCTCTTTCTCAAGCGGCATTTCATACAGCAGATTGGCATATTGGCGCTTCAAGACCTGTTGGATATCTGAAGCGTACAGCGCTGCACTCAGGCGATTGTTGAAACGATAGCGCACCCCGTACACATCGATCCTGTCCAGCCCGCCACTGTCGCGCCCCTCGGCGCTTTTCCTGGACTGCGCCGTAAAACGGCCGAGATTGACTTCCAGCCCTTCAAGCTCTCTGGAGGTGATCAGGGTGCCGGTGTAGGCATCCGGTAACAGGCGGGCACTGTCATGCCGCAAGACCGGCAACACCGGCATCTGGTCACCATATTCAACGACGGTTTTGGAGAGACGCAGCTTGATTGACGCGCCAGCCTTGGCAATGTCATCGGCAGGCGCCCCACTGTCGCCCTGTTTGAAAAAATCGATACCGCCAGCACCGCTGCGACCCTTGCCGCCATCCAGGCGAACAGCGTAGTCAGCAAAGCTGTTGACGCCAAACCCGATGAACCCTTCAGTAAATCCAGAGGTGAACCTGGCGCTTATCGCCTGCCCCCATTCGGCCTTGTCTTGATTGCCGTCTTTGTAATCGCGGCTGATATACGCGTTCCTTAATAAAACATTCAGGCTGCTGTCTTGAATAAACCCATTGGCGGGCAATGGTTCATCGGCTTGTGCCTGCATGGACGCAGCGGCCACAACGATCAGGACATATACTTTTTTATTATTCATATTCATACACCCGAGCAAAGTCGTGGGCATATCCGCAAGGACACACCCAAGTCATCATTTAAGTTAAGTAGGAGCTACAACAAGAACACGCCAGTCAAACAGCCCTTGCGCTTATTGACTGTTCACCACGGGATTGCGCAACAGGCCAATACCCTCTACCCAGGCCTCAATAACATCCCCGGGCACCATCCACTCTTGCGGCGTGCGCCCGGCTCCCACACCCGAGGGGGTGCCTGTGGCAATGATGTCGCCCGGCTCCAGGGTAATTGCACTAGCAATGTCGGCAATCAACGCGGGAATTCTGAACAACATATGGCGTGTATTGGACTCTTGCTTGAGTTCTCCATTTTTCTTGAGCGTCAGCGCCAGGTTGTGGGGGTCCTTGATTTCATCGGCGGTTACCAGGCAAGGTCCCATGGGGCAATAAGTGTCTTGCCCCTTCGAGAAGATCCACTGCCCGGCCCGGCGATTGTCCCGCGCGCTGATGTCGTTGATCACCGTATAACCGAACACGTAATCCATGGCCTGCGATTCGGCAATGCCTTTGGCCTGGCGCCCGATCACCACCGCAAGTTCCACTTCCCAATCCAGTTGCTGGGTGAGTTGGGCGTTGTGTTCGATCCCATCGCCGGGCCCGATCACACTGGTTGGCGGCTTACTGAACACCACCGGTTGTGACGGCAGTTGCGCCGCCGTGTCCAGGCTGCGACTGGATTCGGCGACGTGTTCACGGTAATTAAGACCAATGCCAAAGATGTTCTTGCGCGGTTGTGGAATGGGCGCCAGCAGGTGCACATTGTCCCGCCAGGTCGAGGTGCCTGGCGGCCATTGGTCGGCGTACGGGTCACATAACCGGCCCAGTAACGCCAGTGCATCGGGGCCGGCATCGATCAGGCCCAGCATGGAGTCCGGCAGTGTCTGGCCGGCACTGGCGGCCAGGCGCGCCACATCAACCACACGCTCACCGAGCCATACGCCAAGACGGGCCGCATCGGTGCGAGCACGGTTCTGGTAGGTTACCAAACGCATATCAGTTCTCCTGACCTTGAGTCATAAGTTGATGGCCGCCATTCAGGGCATAGGCCTCTTCGCGGTAGATCGACAGGGCTTTCATCACGGGAAAATCGCTGAATGAAAACAGGCAGGCATCGTCGTCCGGCGACAGGTTGGCGTGCTCGTGCCACGCCCAGGAAGGTACGCAGAAAATGTCGTGTTCCTCCCAGTCAAAGCGCTGCCCATTGATGATTGAATACCCGCAGCCTTTGGCCACGTGATAGATCACATTGCCCGTGTGACGGTGGGCGCGGGTCGCTTGCCCGGCCCGCAGCATTTGCATAGTGGCCCCCAGGGTGGGCATGACCGGCCCGCCGGTCAGCGGGTTCACGTACTCCAGCATCACCCCGTCGAACGGCGAGCCCTCGCTGGCTTGCGCGTATTGGCAAAGCGCCTCGTAGGTGTGTGTCCACGAATACTTCAGCAACGGTGAATAGGCTTTGCGCCAATCCGGCTCCAGGGGCCTGACAGCGGCATGGCTGTAGGTGTTGTATGACGCATCCAGGGGCCGGGTGACGCGCTGGTGCAAGTCGGGATGCACTTCGTAGAAGTTCGCCTCCAGGGTGTTGATCAGCGGAATATCGAGCCCGTCCTGCCAGATACAAGGACCGCTTCCCGTGTCATTGCCGTGTTCATGCCAGGTGCCATTGGGGGTGATCACAAAGTCATTGCGGTTGAGGCTCACCCGCTCGCCCTCGACGATGGTATAGGCGCCCTCGCCTTCGATGATAAAGCGCAAGGCAGACGCCATGTGCCGATGCGCGGAGGCCGCCTCCCCCGGGTTCATGACCTGTAGGCCGGTGTACAACAGGCCGACCGCCGCGCTGACATCGTGCCGCTTGGGGTTGACCAACATGATGACCCGGCGTCCCGCCTCTTGCGGGCGGACCAGTTCAAGGGAGCGCAGCACCAGGGGACGCAGTTGCTGATAGCGCCAAATCATCGGAACCGAATGGGCCTTGGGCTCCCAGGGCTCGATGTCATTGGCCACCGTCCACAAGGCCCCCGCCTCGTATTCGGCAAGCTGCTCGTAATACGCGTTGAGCTGCGGTGTATTGACGACTCGGGCGCGGCCTTCAACGTTGTCATCCTTCATGGCGGCTAGCTCCAGCAGTGAACCTCTCGTCATTGGGCGACGCCTCTGTGCCCAGCGGCACGCGAGGGCAAGCGAGGGGTTCTTGAGTGATGATATTCAGCGCCTCGAGCGGGCGTTTGTTGAGCGACAGACTGAAGATATCGAAGCGGTTGTAGTGACCGACGATGTCGTGCATCTGTTTGGGCTGGATGCATTTGCTGAGGTCGATCTGCGCGTAGACGATGCCTTCCCGGTCAATCAACGGCTCAGTCAGCAAACGACCATCGGGGCCGAAAATCCCGGAAAACGCGCTGTTCTTGCGCTCCAGCATGGCCCGGGCCTTGGGATCGTCCCCGGCCACGGCAGTGATGATCGGCTCCGAGATCGCCGAGCAAGACACGATATTGAAGACCTTGCCTTCAAAGGCATGGGCCGCGGCGCGCAGTTTGATGGCCTCGACCATGTCGTAGTCGTCGGGCGCCACGGGCAAGGCAATGTAGTTGGCAATGTGGATGAGTTCGCCTTGGGCCAACAGGCTGAACCGCGCCAGGGTATTGGTGTTCTCGCCACAGGCCAGGGCGCCGATCGGTCCCAGTTCGGTTTCATGGACCGTTAACGAACTGCCATCGCCGCCGGTCCACGTCAGCTTCTCGGCCCAGGTGGGCACCAGCTTGCGGTGGCGCCCGATAAGGTGGCCCTGCGCGCTGATCATCAGCACCGTGTTGTAGAGCGTGCCGTAGCTGTGGGCACCGCGCTCGTTCACCCCGATGACGACAACGCAGTTGGCCTGCCGGGCAGCCGCGCACAGCCGCTCGGTTTGCGGCCCGGGCACATCAATGGCGCTCACATACAAGCGCTCGTACCACGCACTGCCCTCTACGGGGTTCATCGTCCAGTTCCAGTAGGGATAGCCAGCCACAAAGACTTCAGGAAACGCCACCAGGCGCGCCTGGTTGTGTGCGGCCTCGGCAATCAAGCGACAGGCCAGTTCAACCGTGGCGTCAGCCTCCAGGTACACCGGTGCGGCTTGTACAGCGGCGGCAATGAACGGCGGATAGATCTTCATCCCTTCTCCTCCAGGGTAGCCAGCGTGGGCAGGCGCTGATGGATGCAGCGATAGGCGATGGCCAGCACCAGGAGCAGTGGCACGCCAGTCACCAGCGTCATGCGAAACTGTGGAACCAGCAGCGTGGTGCCGAGCAACGCCGCCATCAGCGTGCCCCCCACCAGCGTGGTCCACGGAAAACCTCTGACTTTGAAAGCAAGCGTGAGGTTGTGGTGTTGGTAATGGCGGCGAAAGCGCCAATGCGTGATGAAAATCATCAGCCAGGTAAAGAGCGCGCCGAACATGGCAATCGACATCATCAAAATGAAGGTGCCCTGGTCCAACAGCACGCTGCACAAGCCCGCAGCGGCCACGCCGAATGTCGAGAAAAACAAGCTGTTGAGCGGCACCCCCTTGGCGCTGACCTTACCCAGCATTTTCGGGGCATAGCCTGTACGGGACAGGCTGAAGATCATGCGTGAGGCCACATACAACTGGGCATTCATCGCCGACAACGCTGCCGTCAGGATCACAAAGTTCATGATGCCCGCGCTGCCCGGGATCCCGATCAACTTCATCACCAGGACAAAGGGGCTCTCACGTTCATTGGCCATTTGCCATGGAACAATGGCGACCATGAGCGCCACGGTGAAGATGTAGAAAAATACCAGGCGAAACAATGCCGACTTGAAGGCGCTTTTTGCCGCAGCGCCTGGATTGTCCGCCTCGCCGGCGGCCACGGCGATAAACTCGATACCAATAAAACTGAATAACGCGATAATGGCCGCCGACCAGGTCCCAAAGAACCCATTAGGGAAAAAACCTGCCCCCTCCATATAATTATCGAAGCCAATACCGCTGTCGGCAGGTGTTTTAAACACGATATAACTACCGATCACAATAAATGCAGCAATCGCCGCCACTTTGAAAAACGCCAGCCAGTATTCAAAAGCCCCAAACACTTTGACGGTTTGCGTATTCAAATAAATAATCGCGCCGGAGAAGATGGCAATCCATAACCAGGCGGGCGACCCCGGCGCCCAATACTGCATGTAGACCGCAATCGCGGTGACTTCAGTGCCAATCACCAGCACCACGGAAATCCAGTACGCGTAGCGCACCAAAAAACCGGCGAGCCCGCCCAGGTACACTTCGGCATAGGCGCCAAACGACCCGGTAACCGGGTGCGCAACCACCATCTCGCTCAAGCAGGCCATCAGGATAAATGCCACCAGGGCGCTGATCGCATAACTCAGAATGACGCTCGGCCCTGCCATGCCGATCGCTGTGCCGCTGCCCAGGAATAGGCCAGTGCCAATGGCACTGCCGATTGCAATCATGGTCAGTTGCGGTTTGCTCAATAGCCTCTTTAAACCATTTTCCCGCTGCGTAATACCATCTACAGTAGACATAGGTCATCCTCTGAACAGCAGAACTGTTCATTAAGCCTTATAAGTTATTGCGCTACCCTGAGCGGGCAATCGCGTTTTTTATGCGTAATAGGGCCGAGACAAAAACTATCAGGCACCGGAGTGCCGGATATAAAACACCATCCAATCAAATCAACGTTCTAAAACAACTTGTTCAGGTGAAGGCTTTGCGTTCTTCACCGGAAATAACCAACCATTCACGGTTGACCATAATCTCTTCAAGTGCGCTGACCAAGTGCTCCACTTCATCAACATTGTTGTACAGCGGGGCAAAACCGAAACGCATGAAATCGGGCAGTCTGAAGTCGCCAATGATCTGGCGTTTCTGCAGGGCTTGCATGATTTCGTATCCCGCCTTGTGCCGCAGCGATACATGGCTGCCACGCTGTGCATCGTCCATGGGCGAGGCGATGACAAAGCCATGGGCTGCAAGCCTGTGTTGCGCAGCCTCCATGAAGTGGCGGGTCAGGGCTGTGCTCTTGGCTCGCAGCGCCTGCAGGTTGACACCCTCAAAAGCATCCAGGGCGTTGTGCAACACTGACAAGCCCAGCACCGGATGCGTCCCGCAGAAGAAGCGCTCAATCCCTGGCGCCGGTGCGTACTCAAGGTCGAAGTCAAACGGCGCGCGATGACCAAACCAGCCTGTGAGAGGTTGTTCGCATTGCTCGATATGGCGCTTGGCAACATAGAGATACGCCGGGGCGCCGGGGCCGCCATTCAAGTACTTGTAGCCACACCCGATGGCAAAATCGACTTCACAGGCATCCAGTTCGCAAGGCACTGCCCCGGCGGTATGCGACAGATCCCAGATCATCAACGCCCCGGCGGCCTGGCAGGCCCGGGTATAGGCCTGCATATCGTGGATATGTGCCGTGCGGTAATCGACATGGGTCAACACCACGGCGGCGACATCCACATCCAGGGCCTGGGGGATGCTGGCCGCCGGCACGGCATCCACAATCAAGCCATGGGTCTTGGCCACTTCATTGATGATGTACAAATCGGTTGGAAAGGAATCGATGTCCGTCACAATCCGCGTGCGGCCTGGACGCAGCCTGACCGCGCTGACCAGGACCTTGAACAGATTGACCGAGGTCGAATCACAGGCCACCACTTGGCCGGGGCCGGCACCGATCAGACGGACCACTTTTTCCCCGGTGCGGGTGGCCAGGTCACGCCAGTGGGCATCATTCCAGGAGCGGATCAGGCCCTGCGCCCATTGCTTTTGCACCACCTCAGTGACCTTCGGGCCCACGCTCCTTGGCATCAGCCCCAGCGAGTTGCCGTCAAAATAAGTCACCCCTTCCGGTATCGTGAAACGCTCGCGCATCGATGCCAACGGATCCGTGCCTGCCACATTTTCTGTACCCAACATACTGATCAAGCTCCCAACCGTGTACGAATTGTCCAAAGCTCCGGGAAGAATCGGTGCTCTACCACGTGCTTGAGCCACGCCACGCCTGCCGATCCTCCGGTGCCGGGTTTAAAGCCCAGAATGCGCTCGACCGAACTGAAGTGCCGCCAGCGGTATTGGGAAAACAAATCGGAAATCTCGGTCAGCCCTTCGCCCAACTGATAGAGGTCATTTTCCGCAGAAGGATCGGCGTACACCGTCATCCACGCATCCTCCACGCCCGCATTGACGACATAGGCCTGCGACCAGTCGCGCTCCAGGGCATCCGCGGGCATTGCCACCCCACGGCGGTGCAGATAGCGCAACACGTCGTCATACAGGCTGGGGGATTTCAGCGCCTGTTCAAGGTAGGGATAGACATCCGGGTTGTTGGCATGGGCCTGGGCCAGACGCACCGATTTATTGCCGAGAATGAATTCGACATGGCGATACATGTAGGACTGCTGGCCTGAAGAAATCCCCAGGTTATTGCGAAACTCATTGAAGCCCTCAGAGGTAATGGTCGACAGCACGTCCCAGGTTTTGATCAGGTACTCGAACAGGCGCTTGATCCGCGGGATCAGGACCAGGGCCCCGGGCAGGTCGTCTTCCTGGATACGGCGCTGGAAATTGTAGGCTTCAAAATGGATCGCCTTGAACGTCAGCTCCGTGCACTGGGTGATCAGGATAAACAGCATCTCATCATGACCTTCACTGCGCATATGCTGGGTGCTGAGGAGCAAATCGTTGCGGTGATAGTCGATGTAAGGGTTACTGGTCCCATCGAAGTCGACCATGGGCTGGCCCGAGGTTTGCTTGACGCTTTTTTCCCGGCTCTCGTGGCTCGTCTGATCAATCTGCCTGACCAAGGACAACTCCAGTGCGGGATCACGCACCAGGGGAATGTGCCGGCTTCGTGTTTTTTTCATTGTGGTACTCCTGACAACCGCAGTACGTCAGCGCCAATCAAGGTGGCTGACTGGGAAATATCAAAAACGATATCGAAGTGATTACGCCCTGGAACTTCATACAAGGAGACGTCGGCCCCCACGCTGATCAGGCGCTGTGCAAAGTCGCGGCTCTGCTGCTTGAACGCATCGGTTTCCTGCTGGCCAAAGCACACAACCGTCGGGCAAGGGCTGACAATCGGTTGCAGTTGGGGGCTTAACGCCAGCGCCGAATCCAGGGTCAGCTTGAGCGGCGTATTGATGTAGGTCGGGATCAACGGACGCAGGTCGTAAATCCCGGAAATCAACAGCGCGGCGGCAAAAGGTGGCTGGCCGCCTTCGCGTGCGCGCCAGTCGAAGGTCAACAGCATGGCCGCCAGGTGTGCGCCGGCCGAACTGCCGGCGATCACTATCCGGCAGTTCGGCCGGGCCGCCTGCAGCGCCTCCAGGGCACGGCAGCATTGCCGGGCCATATCAAAGATATTCGCGGCGGGGGCAAGGCTATAGTTGATGGCCGCATATGCGATGTGGTGCGCGAGCAGGCCCTCGGCCGGGAAGCAAGAGTCCTGCGCCGAAAGCTCTTGCCAGTAGCCGCCGTGGATGAACACCAGCATCGATGACGCGGCCTGGGTGGCCGGCTCGAACAGGATTGAATATTCATCGGCACCCTGGCCGTACTCAATACGCGTGGCGGCATGCCGGGTACACATAAGATCACTGAGCGCTCGGTATTGAAGCACCACGGACATAAAGTCCGGGGCGACAGAGCTGGGTGAGTAGGCTCGTTCCAGAGCCGTTAGCGACATTGCCATGAGTACGCCCGCCAATCGTTTGTTTTGACGGTTTCATTTTAGGGAGATCGGCCAGGTAAATTTTGCTTGTCTGCTGGCAAAAAACGACGTCGCCCGGTTATTCGTTTCCAATCGAAGGCAAAAAATGGTTAGTCTTTCCACCTGCCGCGCATAAATACAAAAATACCCTCTTTTTCCTGCCTGAGGACCCGCACATGCCTGCCGCTATCGAACTGTCTGCACTGGATCGGGAAATCCTCTGCGTCCTGCAGAGTGACCCCCGCATTTCCATGGCCAACCTGGCCGAAAAGGTCAACAGTTCGGTGTCACCGTGCTGGCGTCGGGTCAAGCGCATGGAGGACGCGGGCATTATTCGCGACTACAGCTTGCAACTGGATCGCAAGGCATTGGGGTTTGGCATCGATGCGTTTGTCTTCGTGAAAATCGTTTCCCACATGGAACAGCACGCTCAAGAGTTTGAGCAGGCCGTCTCCAGGCTGAGCAATGTACTGAGCTGCTACATCCTCTCGGGGATGGACGACTACCTGATCCGGGTCGTCGCCCCCGACCTGGACACCTTTGCAAACTTTAGCCGCAAGGTGCTGGCTGCCCTGCCCCATGTAAAGGAAGTGCGCAGCACGTTCGTGATGCACGAAATCAAGGAAACCCAATGCCTCCCCCTGCAAGGCATGCCCTACCTGTTCAGCCAGTAATGGCACCCGCCGCCATCGCCGTTGACGATGGTGGGCTCGCGAACCACTGATGTACGGGGCCATAACCCCCTCTTAACATGCCCCCACACAGGCAAACGCCTTGGGCGCGAGCTTATTTCAGAGGGGGTCAAGCCATGAAAAACTTTCGTATCGGTCAAATCGTTCCAAGCTCCAATACCACCATGGAGACTGAAATCCCGGCAATGCTGACGTCTCGTTACGCCCAGTTTCCCGAGGAGCGCTTCAGTTTTCATTCCGCGCGCATGCGCATGAAGAATGTCAGCCACGACGAGCTGAAAAAAATGGATGCCGACAGTGATCGCTGTGCCCTGGAGCTGAGTGATGCGCGCTGTGATGTCATGGCTTACGCTTGCCTGGTCGCAATCATGTGCCAGGGCCCGGGTTACCACAAAGTGTCCCAGGCGCGCCTGTCCAAGGTCGTGCAAAGCAATCAGGCACCGACGCCGGTGCTCAGCTCCGCCGGTGCCCTGATCGACAGCATCAATGTGCTGGGTTTGAAGAAAGTGGCGATTGTGACGCCCTACATGAAGCCCCTGACGCAACAGGTGATCGACTACATCGAAGCGGCTGGTATCGAGGTGACGGACTCCATCAGCCTGGAGGTCTCCGATAACCTGGCCGTCGGGCGCCTGGACCCGATGAACCTGATCGCTCATGCCGATCGCCTGAACATCAGCTCAGCCGACGGCGTGGTGCTGTCGGCGTGTGTCCAGATGCCCTCGCTGCCGGCCATCCAAATCGTCCAGGATCGCCTCGCCATGCCGGTGCTGTCAGCCTCGGTGAGCACTGTTTACCAGATCCTCAAGACCCTGGGTTTGAAAGCCCAAGTCCCGAACGCCGGTTATCTGTTGTCCGGTGCATTCTGATCTTCAAGCGTAGCGGTTAGTATGGGTCATACTCAGGCAGGCAAATTGGAGCCGGCAATGAAACTTGATCCCGTCTCCCTACGCTTGTTTATCAGTGTCATTGAAGAGGGCACGATCAGCGCCGCCGCCCAGCGCGAACACATCGCCGCGGCGGCGGTCAGCAAACGCTTGAGCGAACTGGAAGAATCCCTCGGCTTAAGCCTGCTGGTACGTACCAACAAAGGCATTACCCCGACGCAAGCGGGTATTTCCTTGCTGTATCTTGCGCGAAGCGCACTCAACAACCTCAACGACATCGCCGTGCAAATGCGGGACTACTCCGATGGCCGTCGCGGCTCGGTGCGGGTGCTGGCGAACATCTCGGCGATCAGTCAGTTTCTGCCGGCGCTGCTCAAATCCTTCATGACGCTTTACCCGTTGATCACCATCACCCTGGAAGAACAGGAAAGCCTGGCCATTACCCGGGGCATTGCCGAAAAACGGGCCGACATCGGCCTCTTTACCCATATGCCCCATGGCGCGGATATCGAGGTTTTTCCGTTTCGCCGCGATCGCCTGGTGTTGCTCGTGCCCAAGGATCATCCGCTGGCCAATGAGACCAGCGTTCGCTTCCACGCCACCCTCGATGATGAGTTTGTCGCCCTCAAAAGCGGCACCCACTTGAACTTCCAGATGATCAAGGCCGCCAACGACCTGGGCCGCACACTGAAATTGCGCATGGAAGTGTCCAGCTATGACGCGTTGTGCCTTATGGTCGATGCGGGTATCGGCATCGGCATCCTGCCCCAAGGCAGCGCGCGCACTTACAACCTGCCCAACACGCGGGTCCTGCCCCTGGATGAGCCTTGGGCCCAGCGGGAACTGGCGTTGTGCGTAGCCTCGCGCGACGCCCTGCCCGTGGCAGCGCAACTGCTGTTGGACCATCTGCTGGCGGTCGACGCCGTGCCCAGCGCTTGAGCTGCCGATGACCTCAGTACTCCGACATCACCACCATCACTTCGGCGACCGCGCCCTCCTCGCCTTCTGCCAGGTAAATATGGCCGATGGCGCTGTTGAAATAGGCCGTCTCGCGGCAGCCGATGCGCAGGGATTCGCCCGTTTCAAATTGAATGCGCACACGGCCTGACAGCACAACCGCAAACTCTTGCCCAGGGTGACGGATGTAGTCTTCAAATTGACTCAGTTCCCGCGCAAAGATCCGCGCATACATCGGCGTCATGCTGCGCCCGGGGAAATCCCCGGCCATCGGGTGATAGTCATAATTGCCCGTGCTGTAACCGGCCGCCCCGTCGATGGCGGTGCGAACCGCCGTCGGCTGTACAGCGCTGCCCCCCTGTTTACCCGGGCTGAACAGCTGGGCAATGTCCACACTCAGGGCCCGCGCGGCGGCGGCCAGTTTTTCGTAACTCACCGACACTTGCGCCAGTTCCATCTTCGACAAGGTCGACAACGCCACGCCTGAGCGCTCGGACAATTGCTTGAGCGTCAACTTCTGGTGTTTGCGGATAGCCCGCAGGCGAGCACCGACCTGGGCGCGATCTATCAAGGGATGGGGCGTGGAACTCATGCAGACTCTCTGTTGTACAAAACGGTGACTGGGACTGAGCCAGGGCATGGGGCTGAATAATACCTCAAGGTTATGGGTTGACTGGGAAATTCTCATATCTTACATTTCTCTTATCTGAGAATTACAAAAACAGAGGACAGGGCATTGCGGCCCTCTCCCCACAAACAGTCCCAGACACAGGAGGTACTCGCGATGCACGACAGCGAATGTTTCGATTTCGCCATCATTGGCGGTGGCATTGCCGGGGCCTCCCTGGCCTATCGCCTGGCCGGACAAGCCAGCGTCGTGGTGCTCGAACGTGAAAGCCAGCCGGGTTACCACGCCACCGGACGCTCCGCCGCGATGTTCATGGAAAGCTATGGCACCCCGCAGATCCAGGCCCTGACCCGCGCCAGCCGCCACTTCTATGAGCAGCCGCCAACCGACTTCACCGAACATGCGCTGCTCGAACCCCGTGGCTGCCTGTACATCGCCAGCCAGGCGCAGCAATCGCTGTTGCAACACACCTTCGCCACCAGCCAGGCACAGGCCGCCAATGTGTCATTGATCGATACCGAGCAGGCCCTGGCGTGGGTGCCCTGCCTGCGCCCCGAGGCGGTAGCCGGGGCGATGCTCGAAACCGACGCCCGCGACCTTGACGTCCATGGGCTGCACCAAGGCTTTTTACGGGCCATGCGCCGCGCCGGTGGCGTGCTGCACTGCGATGCGCAACTGAGTGGCGCCACCCGCGAAGGCCGTCACTGGCACCTGACCCTGGCCGACGGCCGCCAACTGCGCGCACGCCACCTGGTCAATGCCGCAGGTGCCTGGGCAGACCAGGTCGCACAGCAGTGCGGTGTGCCGCCCATTGGCTTGCAACCCTGCCGACGTACCGCCTTTACCTTCGACGGCCCCGAGGGCATGGACTGCTCACGCTGGCCGGCGGTAATCGGCATCGATGAAAGCTTCTACTTCAAACCCGACGCCGGGCAATTGCTCGGCTCACCGGCCAACGCCGATCCCGTCCCGCCCCAGGATGTGATGCCCGAAGAGCTGGATATTGCCACCGGCATCTACCACATCGAGGCCGCCACTTCCCTGACCATTCGCCGCCCACGCCACAGTTGGGCCGGCCTGCGCTCGTTCGTCGGCGACGGTGACCTGGTGGTCGGCTGGGACAATCATTGCGAAGGTTTCTTCTGGCTGGCGGCACAGGGCGGTTATGGCATTCAGTCCGCAGCCGGTGTGTCGCAACTGGCCTGTAGCCAATTACTCGATCAACCCCTCCCCGACACCCTGCGCCGCCAGGGCGTCGAGCCCCAGCGCCTGGCCCCTGGCCGCTTGCGTTAATCCATCATCCCAATGAGGTTGCATGCCATGTCTGACACCTTCCAGCGTTACCCCAGCCACCTGCCCTACCCGTTCTCCAAGGCCATCCGGGTCGGTGATTTCTTGTACCTCAGCGGGCAAGTCCCCATGACCCCCCTGGGCGAGGTGGTGCTCGGTGATATCCGCGAGCAGACCGAGGCGGCCATGGCCCGCATCGGCGAGACCCTGGCCGAATGCGGGGCGGGTTTCGAGCACGTGATCAAGGCCACGGTGTGGCTGTCGGACATGCAGCACTTCGCTGGCTTCAACGAGGTGTACAAGCGCCACTTCCACGACGGTTTCCCGGTGCGCTCCACGGTCGGCGGCACCCAACTGGCGCTGGGGGTCGATGTCGAGATCGAAGTCCAGGCGTGGCTCGGCGCCCGTTGATTGACCCAGCACGATGCCCCGGGAGGCCATGAGCAGTGGCCTACCCTCAAGCCATAACAACAATAATGTGAGGCAAATCGTCATGAAAGAAAGTCTGAAAATCGCCGGTGCCTTTGTTGGTGTCATTGTCGGAGCAGGGTTCGCTTCCGGTCGGGAGCTGCTGCTGATGTTCGTGGATTTCGGCATCTGGGGGCTGCTGGGGTCGGTGGTCAGCGCCGCGCTCTTCATCTTTTTGGGCATGGCCCTGGCGGGCATGGGCAGCCGGCTGCGGGCCAAGTCCCACAAGGACGTGGTGCATGCGCTGTGCGGGCGTTACCTGGGCACCTTTGTCGACCTGATGATCACCTTTTTCATGTTTGCGGTGACGGTGGTCATGCTGGCCGGGGGTGGGGCCTTGCTGGAACAACAGTTCGCCATCCCCGCCCTGTTCGGCAGCGCGGCGGTGACCCTGCTGGTGGTCGCGATCGTGTGCCTGGATGTGAAGAAGGTCATTGGCATGATCGGCGCCGTCACACCGCTGTTGATCCTGACCGCGACAGGCGTTGCCCTGTATGGCGTCGCCACCCGGGGCTTGGGTTTCGGTGAACTCAACCAGCTGGCCAGCCAGCAAGACGCCGGCGCGAGCCATTGGCTGCTGGGCGCGTTGTTGTACGTGTCCTACAACATCGTGGCGGGGGTGCCGTTTCTTGCGATCATGGGCGGCGCCGCAAAATCCGAGAAACAGGCGATCTGGGGCGGCATCTTCGGCGGCGCGTTGCTCGGGCTGCTGATGCTGGTGATGAGCCTGGGCCTGCTGTCGCGCCTGGACAGCGTGGCGGACCTGCCCATGCCCATGCTGTCCATCGCCACGGAGGTTTCGCCGGTCCTCGGCCTGCTGATGGCGGTGATCATTTTCCTGATGATCGTCAATACCGCTGTCGGCACCCTGTATTCCTTTTCGGCCCGATTGCTGCCGGCAGGCACCCGCACATTCCGCCTCGGCTCAGCCGCCGCCGGCGCATTGGCGTTTGCCGGCAGCCTGGTCGGGTTTGTCAGCCTGGTGGGCCAGGTCTATCCACTGTTTGGTTACCTGGGCTTTTTGCTGATTGGCGCCGTGGTCGTTGGTTGGCTACGTGCGGGACGCCTGGCCTCCCGGGCTTATTAACCGCTAAGGCGCGCGCTCGGCCAACGCCTCCAGCAGATCAGCAGACGGCACAAAGAACAAACCGCCGGTGACCGCCGTGCTGAAGTCCAGCAGGCGGTCATAATGGCCGGCGGGCCGGCCGACAAACATGTTCTGCAGCATCAGTTCCAGTGGCTGCGGTGAGCGCGCATAGCCGATGAAATAGGTGCCGAACTCCCCCGCTCCCGGCCGGCCAAAGGGCATGTTGTCGCGCAGGATTTTCACTTCCTCGCCATCCTGGGTAATGGTGGTCAAGGCACTGTGGGAGTTGCTCGGCTTGACGTCATCCCCCAGCTCGATATCCGACAGCTTGGTACGCCCGATCACCCGCTCCTGGGCCTCGGTGGACAAGGCATTCCAGGCTGGCATGTTGTGCAGGTACTTCTGCACCAGGACATAGCTGCCACCGCTGAACGCCGGATCCTCCTCGGCGACGATGGTAAAGCCCACGGCCTTGCGCCCGGTGGGGTTCTCGGTGCCATCGACAAAACCGATGATGCTGCGCATATCGAAATTGCGGAAACCCTGGACCTCATCGACCACGCTCACCGCATCGCCGAGGGCCGCCATGATGTGCGTGGCCAGTTCAAAACACAGGTCCATCCGATCGGCGCGAATGTGCAGCAGCACATCCCCCGGCGTGGAGACCGCCATGCGCCCCACCACACCGACCGCCTGAAACGGATGCAGGGACGCCGGACGCGGGCTACCGAACAAGGCATCCCAGGCCGTCGAGCCAAAGCCGCAGACACAGGTCAGGTTGCCATCGGGCACGCGCTTGCCGACGGAGCGTGTCAGGCCGGCGATATCGCCGCACCACTCACGCACGGTCTTGGCCGCCTCATTGCCGGGGGCAAGGGTGGCGACCATGAATATGGCAGCGCTGGTAATAGGGCTACACACAGACTGGGGATCACTATTCGGGTTCATCGTCAGGGGTTCCACACGCAGCTCCACGGTTAAAGGAGAGAGTAAAAAATCCTACACCCATTACCAAACGATATAAATGACTGTGAGAGTTGACAGTTACGTCAGCGCCAGCGGCCACGTAGTTTTTGAACAGGGATATAAATCTCTAGGAGAGAATGATGGCGCATAACCCGATGGGCACCGACCCAACCGACGACGAAAACGATCCGATCTTCAATGCCACCACACAAAAGCGCAATGTAGTGGACCCGCGCACCGGTTTGTTTGAAGTCTATGTGCCCTTGCCGGCGGTGACCGGCAATACCGGCAACGGGCCAGTAATCGAAATGAGCCTGCACAATACCCCAGTGGTCAATAACGAAGCGGCACTGGGGGATGGTTGGTTCTATGCCATGACCACCTACAGCGAACGCCACAAGAAGCTCACCTTGCATTCCGGCGAAGTGTTGACGGTGGAAAAGGATAAAGATCTCAAGCAATCCGCCGTGATTGCGCAATGGAGCGCTGGCAAGCTAACCGTTCACCGCAAAGGTGGCCGCACGGAAGTGCTGACACTGCTGGCCAATACCGGCATTTACGTACCCGAGTCCCTGACCAGCGATGGTTACAACCATGTGACCCTGAGCTGGATGACCACCGCCCATGTCATCGACGCCAAAACCTACTACCAGATCCAGTTGACCGAAATCCGCGACACCACCCGCAGCCTGCTCAAGGTGCAATACACCCCCGGGGACCCGACGGCCACGCCCGTCCTCAGTTCGGCCACGATGACCTTCTGGCCCGACGATGCCGTCGAAACCCTGAGCTACACCCTGGCCATCGAGGATTACGCCCTCAAGTCCATCAGCCTGGGGGCGGATATCAAAAGCAGTTTCGAGTACCTGGATCACCCGACCTGTGGCTGGCTGCTGACCAGCATCACCAGCTTCGACGGGCTCCAGGAGCAGGTGCAATACCTGGACAACGGGCTGACCTTCCCGGACAACCCCAAGCTGTCGGCGCTGCCGTGCGTCAGCACCCATACCCTGACACCCAATGGCGGCGGGATACCGGTCATCACCACCTATGTGTACCAGCGCCAGGACCCGGACCACTACCGCACGATCATGAGCGAGGGCGTGCCGGCGATTCGCACGACTACCTATAACTACAATGAACAACATAACGTGACATCGGAAGTTCTTGTCCAAGGGACGGCACAAACACAACAAAAATATATGATGATCGCGCAGGCAGAACTACTTAGCCGCACGATCTCTACAACGTACACAAAGGCAGGCAGAAGTCGGGAAGAAAAAAATGAAAATCGTTTTAACACTCACTCTGCGCTTGTCAACAATCGACAAAATAATATAACTACTGCGATGGACTATATACCTGCTCCAGAGCAGAGCCCATTGGGAATACATAAGACTACGACAAACGGAGAAATCACATTAAATAGTTTACTGGAGGAGATTAGATTAACGTCCAACCAGCAAACCAATAACCCCATTGATTACTCATGGAGTCCTGTCCTGACAACCCCCATCGAGTTATTTTCGTCTACTTATCTTGACACTGAAATTGTCGACGACCCTGGGCTATTGGCAGTTATTCCAGAGCTAATACCCGGGCTACTTCCCACGCTACTCAATATCATCACCTTCAAGTACCACGCGTATAAAGCAATATCGGGCCTAAGTAACTCTAAAATCATCAGCACTTTACAGGGCAGTCTCGTCAATGAACTGGCTTTCGATGCCGCACTGATCGGCCAACGTGTCGAATACTTTGAAAGCAACGACTTTCGTAAAGGTCGCGTAAAAACGCTTACCCGCAGCACCCTGGGAACCAAGGACCGACGGCCCGTGTTCACCGACCCAATACGCAGCTTTAACTACGTGCTGGGCGGGGTTGGAAATACAGAACTGACCACCACAACCACCGACACCGATGAAACCGGCAATACCCGTACTTCGTCGCAAACCCACAGTGTCCTCAGTGGCCGTCTTGTCCGCCAGGTCGACAGCGATGGCAACCGTACCGAATTTGCCTACAACCCATATGGGCAGCTCATCACTCTGACCACCTGCGCCCAAAGCACCACGTATCGCCAGGTCACCACCTATGCCTACCCCGCCCCGGGGCAAGTGGCAATCACCGAACCCAGCGGGAAAACCCACTTGAGCCAATACGACGGCCAGGACCGATTGGTCAGTGAGTACTTGCTCGAAGGCAGCCAACGCAAGCAAACCAAGGCGGTGACCTATGACCGCCTTGGGCGTGAACTGCGCATGTCGAGTTTTGATTACAACGAGAACGGGACTCAGCTCACCCTCTGGCAGGAAGCTCAGTACGACGACTGGAATGCCGTCAGCGGCCGACGCTACAGCGATGGCCGGGAAGACTTCGATCAGTATGACCCCGTCGCGCTCACCCGCACGCAATGGACCGGCAAGGCCACCGACAAGCATGCCACCGTCACGTTCTATAACACGGACGAAACCATTAAGAAGATTGAATGGAAAGACCAGAACGGCACGGTTTATCAAACCCAGGCGGCCAGCTATACCCGGGCCAAGCAAGTGGAGCGGCTGCACACTGACAACGAATTCGGTTCCACCACGATTGACTATACCTACGATAGCAGCGGTCGGCTGCTGCAGGAGAAACACAGCGAAAAAGCTCCAGGATTGCTCGCGCCCTCCTTCATCTACAGCTACCACTACACCTACCCGGTGCATTGGCTGCTCAAAGAGGCCACGCAAATCGAGCTTGAGTCCGCCGGAAAACGCCAGGTCCTGGGCAAACGCAGCTTCGACAGTTGGGGCCGGGTGACCTCACTGACCCGTGGCAGTTGCACCGAGATCTACACCTACACCGGTACGAGCCCAGTGCCCGCCACCACCGTAACCGCCGACGGCCGCACGCTCAAGCATGACTACATCAAGGAATTGGGCAATCGCCTGGCCAAGGTCAGCACGGTGGATGGCAGCGCACAGAAGACGTTCACCTACGCCTATGGCACACAAGGTATTGCCACGGCATCCGAGGGCGAACATTTCCTCCAGTACAACCATGACCTCTATCTGAATATCACCCAACAACGGGTGCAAACCGAGCCTGGGCAAAGCAAGGAAGTGCTTTATACCCACTCACCAGGCGCACGCTTACTCAACAACACTGACGTACAGGGTCAGCAGACGCTATTCCTCTACAGTCGTAGCGGGCAACGCTACGCGACCAATAACTATCATTTCACCACCAGCCATGATTACGATGCTCAGGGACAGTTTCAGGAAGAAACCATCGCCGGCCCTTATAACCTGGCGCCCATCTCCCCAATAACCTTCAAGGTGAATTACACCCACGACTCACAACAACGTGAAACCAGCCGCCAGTTCACACTCACCGATAAAGTTGATCTCCTGCTGGAAAACACCTATTACACCGATGACAAACTAAAATCTGCCCAACTGAAACAGGGCACCGCCGTGCTGGGCTCCCGCAGCCTGACTTATACCCCCGGCGGCCGGCTTATGGCCTGCACCACTACCGGTGTCTGGCGGCCAAAGACACCGGCCAACAAAAACATCGACAAGCAGGAGTTCACCTACGACGCACTGGGGAATGTACTCACATGCATCACCACCTTTGGCAGCGCAAAAAACACCGCGACCTACACCTACGATGCCGCCAATGGCTATCGTCTTGCGAAAATCCAGAACAGCCATGGGGATTACAGCGCGTCTGCCACCTTGAGCTATGACGCAGCAGGACGGGTGACCCGGGATCAGGCGGGCAAGACCTACAGCTATGACTGGCTGGGACGGCTGATCCAGGCCGGCAGTACGTACTACAGCTACGACCCTTCCGACCGTCTGATGACCCGTGATGACGGCGGCGGACCGAGCCAGATCATCTACAACGGGCTCAAGGCCTGCGGGGACTACTCGCCTGGGAATCTCGATAGTAGCCGCAACCTCAACCCCGGCAGTGCCGCCTGTACCGCACAACAGATCAAGCGCTCCGGGGTCCAGAGAACGCTGTTCGAGCTGAGGGATATCAACGGCAGTGTAGTGGCCAGCTATGACGCCCAGGCACAAACCCTCAAGCATCATGCGTATACCGCCTTCGGCGAGCACTTTTCCGAGGAGAGCGACTCGGTGCTGGGCTTCAATGGCGAATACCGCGACAGCAGCACCGGTCAGTACCCCCTGGGCATGGGCGGTCGCTGGTATGACCCTGTCACCGGGCGGTTTCGTATCCCGGATGACCTGAGCCCGTTCGGCAAGGGCGGGCCGAATCTCTATGCCTATTGCGCCGAAGGAGATCCGGTCAATTATCGGGACCCCACCGGACACTATTCCGTGGATCAGCAACTACGGGAGATTTGGGGAGACGAGTTGCCTGGCCCCTTGGGACTAGGGCCCGCAGGATCGTTGATTCATACGATACTGTGGGGAGGGATCGGCGTATTGACCGCTGTGATGACAGGAGGGGCATCCCTGTTACTGACGGCAGCCGCAGTCGCATTTGCCGTGACCTCGCTTGCCACCGGCATTGCCTCGGTGATAGTCAGTTCTTCAGACCCTACCGCCTCCCGCATCCTGGCCTGGATCTCCCTGGGTACAGGGGCACTGGTCGGGCTGGGGACGCTGGCGGCCAAAGTGGTGAGGCTTGGCATGTATCTGGGGCGGTCTCTGCCGTCGGTCGCCAGGAACCTTGTCAGCAAGGCGTCAACCACAGTGGTCAAAACCCTCAGGCAGTCCCGCGTGGTCCGGGGCATTGAGCGTATCTGGGCAATGGCGTCCCCCCGCACAAACGTGAGCGGGCTGGCTCTCTACAACGATCAGTCGCTAATGGCCCAACGTGGAGCGTCAAGTCTGTTAGACATGGGAGACGTGAACACACTCTCATTCGTGACTTCCGGGGTCTTGGGTAATCTGGAGGTCCTTGAGTCTGAACCTGCACAGCTTGCCGATACCTTTGTCGGTGATATTACGTGGTTACCCTTCGGCAACTTCGACGGGTTGTGGCTGAAGATCAGGGCCCGATGAGGTCGGTGCAATCTTGAACTGCAGCGAAGGAACGCATACCTCAAGCTGACCGAACAGGGCCTGATGCCCTGCTCGGTTAGTGGTTGTCGCTAACAACTGCCAGCCACCTAAAGCAGCGTCCAGGTATAACTGAGGATCAACCGGTTCTCATTGATATCACTGCGATAGTTTGAACGCGCCATCACATTGCGCAGGCGAATCCCCAGGCCGCTGAGCACGCCGCTTTGCACGGCATACCCGATATCCAGGTCACGCTCACGGTCGCGGCCTTCATAGCCGGCACCGGTGTTGACGTTGTTGCCCGTGATATAGCGCACCGTGGTCGTCAGCCCCGGCATCCCATGCGCGGCGAAGTTGTAGTCATGGCGCACCTGCCAGGAGCGTTCGTCGGTGTAGGCGAACTCGTAGGTGGGCACCTCGTTGCCCAGCGGCGTGATATTGGCAAACACCCGTGGGAAAGCGCTGTCGCCATACATCGCCTGATAACCGACAGAGAAGGTGTGGCCACCACGCTTGGCCGACAGCAGCGAGAAAAAGGCCTGGTTGTCGATCTTGCCGAGCAACTGCCCGCCCTCCTCGCGTGCCGTGTAGTAGCCCAGGTTGGCGCCCAGCACCCACGTCCCGAACGGCTGGCTGTGCTTAAAACCGATAAAGCCCTGGGCGTAGATGTCCTGCAACTGGCCATGCCAGAGGCTGACGCTGCTGCGCTCGCGATTAAAGGCATAGTCGCCGCCGACATAGTTGAAGGCATCGCTCTGTGCCCCGCGCTGCGGCACATGGCCGAGCATGGCGATCATCTTGCTGTCACCGGCCTCGTTGCGCAGGCTGGTAGTGCTCAAGTGCCCGGCCTGTAGCGTAAGGCCCGCGATCTCGCTGGAGCTGAGGTTCAGCCCCTGGTAACTGGGCGGCAGCAGGCGGATATCGCTGAAGGCCAGTACCGGCAGGTTGGGTTGCAACTCACCGACTTTCAACTCGCTGCGCGAGACCCGCGCCTTGAAGGTCAGGCCCAGGCGACTGTAGTCGTCGGCGGCGCGCCCATCGTCCTTGACCGGCAGCAGGCCGCTATTGACCCGGTCCGGGCTGCTGTCGAGCTTGAGGCCCAGGGTGCCCAGGGCATCCAGGCCAAAGCCCACGGGGCCGGGGGTATAACCGGATTTATAGGTGAGGATAAAGCCCTGACCCCACTCCTGGGCCTTGGACTGTTGGTTGGCGCCAACGATGTCGGAAAAATCGCGGCTGAAGTAATAGTTGCGGGCCTGCAAGGTGGCCGTGGAACCGTTGAAAAAACCACCCTCGCCCGCCACTGCCGCAAGGGGCAGCCCTAGCAAGGAAAGCCAGATACGTTGTGTGTTCATGTCGTTGCTCTTTGTTTTTATTATCGACAGGGGTGTAGCTACAGCGCCTGGGCGGCTGGCAGCGCAATACGGGTACGCCGCTCGTTCAGGGCGAACACCGTCATCGCCAGCGCCGCCACGGCACCGGGAATGGCAAAGGCCATAAAGTTCAGTTGCAGGGGCAGTTCGATCGCCATCAGCGCGCCGCCCAACAGCGGGCCGACGATGGCGCCATTGCGCCCGATGCCGGAGGCCCAGCCCAGGCCGGTGGCGCGGATCGACAAGCCATAGAGCTGCGCCGCCCCGGCATACAGGAGGATTTGGGTGCCGATGGTGGTGGCGCCGGCGATAAAGATCAGCAGGTACAGGACCGGCATCGGGCTGTTGATGCCCAGCAGGCTGATGGAGACTACGGCGGCCGCAAAGAAGCTGATCACCACTTTCACCAGGTTCAACCGATCCCCCAACCGCCCGCCGAGCAGCGCCCCGGCCATGCCCCCGAGGTTCAGCGCAATCAAAAACGACAGGCTCGACCCCAGGCTGTAGCCGGCCCCGGCCATCAGTTTGGGCAGCCACGAACTCAAGGCATAGACCATCAGCAGGCAGCAGAAAAATGCCGTCCAGATCATGGCTGTGCGTACCGCCAGGCCATGGCGAAACAGCTCCACCACCGACGCGCCCTGGCGTTTGACGTCCGTGATGAGCAGTTCATCCAAGGGGTTGATCGGCGTGCCTGGCGACAGGCGATTGAGCAGCGCCCGGGCCTGTTCCACCCGGCCCTGGCGGATCAGGAACCCGATGGACTCGGGCAGCCACAACACAATCAACGGCAACAGCAGCAGCGGGATGACCGCCACGAAAAACATCGACGACCAGCCGTAGGCCGGCAGCATGAAAATCCCCACACTGGCGGCGAGCATGCCCCCCAGGGAATAGCCGCTGAACATGAAGGCCATCAAGGTGCTGCGTACTTTTTTCGGTGCATACTCGTTGATCAGTGCGGCGGCGTTGGGCATCAGCCCACCACAGCCAAGCCCGGCGATAAACCGGCAGATGCCGAACTCCGTGGGGCTGCTGGCAAAGCCGTTGACCACCGTGGCGACGCTAAATAACGCAAAGCAAAAGACGATGCCTTTCTTGCGCCCGAAGCGGTCGGCCAGGGTGCCGAAGATCAGCGCGCCGAACATCATGCCGAACAGCGCATAACTGCCCAGGGCGCCGGCTTGCAAGGGGGTCAGGCCCCACTCGCGCATGATCGACGGCAGGACCACGCCATAGATAAACAAATCATAACCATCAAAGATCAACAGCAAGGCACACAGGCTGACAATCAACCAGTGGAAGCGGTTGAACGGGGCATTATCGATAATCGAATGAACGTCATGGGTACGCATGGCAGTGCTCTCATTATTGTTGTTGTGAGTCAGTGTCTGCAGGTGGAACGCTATTAGCCGAGGTCGCCACCGCCTACCGGCAAGGTCACGCCGGTGATGTAAGAGGCTTCGTCAGAGGCCAGGAACAGGATCGCGCCCACTTGCTCGTCGATGCTGCCGTAGCGCTTCATCGGGCTGCTGTCCAGGGTCTGGTCGACGATCTGCTGGTACCACACGCGCTCCTGCTCGCTCTGCGCCTGGCTGTTGCGCGGGATGCGGCGCGGCGGGGCCTCGGTGCCGCCCGGCGCGGTGGAGTTGACGCGGATGCCGCTGCCGGCGGTCTCCAGGGCCAGGCAGGCGGTCAGGGCATTCACCCCGCCCTTGGCCGCGCCATACGGCACCCGGTTGACCCCGCGCGTGGCGACCGAAGACACGTTGACGATGGCGCCGCTGCCCTGCTCCAGCATGTAGGGCAGCACGCAATGGCAGCACCACAGGGTGGGGAACAGCGAGCGGCGCACTTCAGCCTCGATTTGCGCCTCGGCGTAGTACTCGAAGGGCTTGGCCCAGATGGTCCCGCCCACATTGTTGACCAGGATATCGATGCGCCCGAAACGCACCTGGGCGGCGGCCATCACCTGGGCGCACTCGGCATGCTGTTCCAGGTCGGCGGTGAGGGTCAGCACCCGCGGGTGCTGCACTTCGTGCACCAGTTGCGAGCGATCGACCGCGACCACCCAGGCCCCCTCCTCCAGCAACCGCTCGGCCACGCGCCGGCCGATGCCCTGGGCGGCGCCGGTGACCAGCGCAACCTTGGTGTCAAAACGTAGAGTCATGCTGATTTCCTCAGGCGGCGTCAGAGCTCGCGACAGCGTTAGGGGTGAACTTCTCGTAATGGAAACTGGCCGGGCTCACGCCCTGGCTCTTGAAGTGCTGGCGCACCGCATCGACCATTGGCGGCGGCCCGCACAGGTAGACGTCAATATCGCCGTCGTTGAGCACCTCGCTGGCCATATGCTGGGTGACATACCCCTGGCGCGGGTGTGCGGTCTGCGGGTCGGCCACGCAGGTGACAAGCGTGAGGTTGGGCAGCCGCGCGGCAAAGGCCTCCAGGGCCTCGACCAGCACCAGGTCCTGATCCCGCGTCACCCCATAGATCAGGGTGATCGGCCGGGTTTCCCCGCGCTGGGCCAGCACTTCAAGCATCGACAGAAACGGCGCCAGGCCAGTGCCGCCGGCCAACAACAGCAGCGGCCGCACCACCTCACGCAGGTAAAAACTGCCCAGTGGCCCGGTGATCAGCACGCTGTCGCCCGGCTGGGCGCGCTCCAGCCAGCCGCTCATCAACCCGCCGGGCACATGCTTGATCAGGAAACTGGCCAGCGTCTCCCCGGGGCGACTGCTGAATGAATACGAGCGGGTCTGCCCACTGTCGGGCACGTCGATATTCACGTACTGCCCGGGCAGAAACACCGGCGCGTGGTCCAGCTCGAAACTCACCTCCAGCGCGGCATCGGCATGCCGGGTGATGCTCGCCAGTGTCGCGGCAAAGCGCGTGGTGCCGGTCTTGCAGGCGCTGGACGGCACCGGCACGGCAATCACGCAATCGGAGTGCGGCACCATCTGGCAGGTCAGCACCTGGCGCTCCTGGGCTTCATCTGCACTCAGGGCGTCTTCGATGTAGTCGTCGCCCAAGTCGTAGGCGCCGGTTTCACAGCGGCACTTGCAGGTGCCGCACACCCCGTCCGAGCAGTCCATGGGCAGGTTGATACGTTGGCGGAAAGCGGCATCGAGGACCTTCTCCCCCACCTGGCAGTCGATAAAGCGGGTCACCCCATCCTCGAAGTTCAGGGCAATGGCATACGTCATGGCGGTGTCCTCAGATGTGGTAGATGTCGATGACCTGGTGGATGTAGTCGTTTTTCAGCACCACCTTCTTGCGCGTGATCAGCGGCTGCTCGCCGCGGATATCCAGGCCATAGAACGAGGTGCCGAAATAGCTGTCCGTGGTCTTGTAGCGGTGGCTGAGGGTGTGCCAATTGAAACGCAGCTCCACCTGCGCGCCATCGTCGGCCAGCACTTCGAGGTTACAGAGCATGTGCACGGTGCGCGGCTCGGGCGTGCTGGCGCTGGAGCGTTCGGTCTTGATCCGAAAGATGCGGTCTTCCAGGCCGTCGCGGCTGGGGTAGTAGATCAGCGAGATTTCGCTTTGCGGGTCTTCGGTGAGGGTGTCGTCGTCATCCCAGGCAGGCATCCAGAATTGCACCTTGGGCGAATAACACGCCAGCCACTCATCCCACTGGCGGTCATCCAGCAGGCGTGCTTCGCGGTAGAGAAAGTCCAGCAGGCGCTCACGGGACAGGCTCATGGCTGCACCTCCCGGTCGCTGGCGATCAGGCCTTGCTGTTCACGTTCGATCGCACGCTGCAGGCTTGCGGCCCAATGCGCGTGCTGGCGCACGAACAAGCCCTCGTCTTCGGTTTTTACCCCGCTGAGCTGCGGCTGCATGCCCATGGCCCGGGCATTGTCGTCGGCCCCTTCAACCCACTGCTTGGCGCCACGGCTAAGGTCATTCCACAGGGTGGTCGCGCCCTGGTAGCCGGTCTGGCAGGCGCGGAACTCTTCTAGGTCATCCGGGGTGCCCATGCCGCTGACGTTGAAGAAATCTTCGTACTGACGGATACGTGTGGCCCGCTCCTCGGCACTTTCACCAATCGGCGCCATGCAATAGATCGTCACTTCGGTCTTGTCCACCGCAATGGGCCGCACCACACGGATCTGCGTGGAGAACTGGTCCATCAGGTACACATTGGGGTAGAGGCACAGGTTGCGGGTCTGGTCGACGATAAAGTCGGCGCGCTCCTGGCCCAGGCGCTCGGCCAGCGCCGCGCGGTGGGCATGCACCGGGCGCACTTCTGGGTTGAGCAGGCGCGTCCACAGCAGGATATGCCCGTGATCGAAGGCGTAGACCCCGCCCAGGCTTTTCGACCAGCCATTGGCGTCGACAGTGCGTGTGCCTTCGGCCTCGTAATTGCGCCGGCCCATGGTCGCCGAATAGTTCCAGTGCACGGAGCTGACGTGGTAGCCGTCGGCGCCGTTCTCGATCTGCAGTTTCCAGTTGCCGTCATAGACATAGGACGAACTGCCGCGCAGCACCTCCAGGCCCAGGGGGGCCTGGTCGACCATCTGGTCGATGATGACCCGGGTCTGGCCCAGGTAATCACTCAGTTCCGGCACCGCCTCGCTGAGGCTGCCGAACAGAAAGCCACGGTAGTTTTCAAAACGCGCCAGGCGCTTGAGGTCGTGGGAGCCGTCACAGTCGAAGCTGTCCGGGTAGGCCCCGGTCTTGCCGTCCTTGACCTTGAGCAGCTTGCCGGCGTTGCTGAAGGTCCAGCCGTGGAATGGGCAGGTAAAGGAACCCTTGTTGCCCTGCTTGCGTCGGCACAACATGGCGCCGCGATGGGCACAGGCGTTGACCAGGCCATGCAGGGTGCCTTGTTTGTCGCGGGTGATCACCACCGGTTGGCGGCCGATCCAGGTGGTGTAGTAGTCGTTGATGTGCGGCACCTGGCTTTCATGGCCCAGGTAGAGCCAGCCGCCCTCGAAGATATGCTTGATCTCCAGGGCAAACAGGTCGGGGTCGGTAAAAATGTCGCGGCGGCAGCGGAATACCCCGGTCGCGGGATCTTCCTGAACGGACTCGCGCAGTTGTACAGCGAGGCGGTCGAGTGTACTGGTCATGGGGCAGGCCCTCCGTTGTTCTTGTATCAGGCGCCCTCACCGTACGTGTTCGTCCCACTCCTCAATATCCGCTTCCTGCACATCAGTATCCGGCTGGCGCAAGCGCCTCAGCGATGGCGCTTCCAGGTCTGCGAAGGCAGCTCGCCAAAGCGTTTGCGATAGGCCTCGGAGAAACGCCCCAGGTGCATAAAGCCATAGTCCAGCGCCACTTCCGTCACGCTGCGCGCGGTGCTCAGTTGCAAGCGTGCGTGCACCTGCTCCAGCTTGCGCCGGCGTACGTAGTCACGGGGCGACAGGCCCACCTGGCGCTCGAACAGGCTGTACAGCGAACGCTCGCTGACCTTGGCCACCGCCATCAACTGCTCGATGCTGATGTCTTCACCCAGATGCCCCTCGATAAACTCGCGCACCGCCTCGAAGCCACCCCCTTGCGCCGCCTGGGGCACCACCCGCAATACGTTGCTGGCCAGCAGCGCCAACAGCTTATTGGCCACAATCCGCTCATACAGGTCCTGCACGTGCGGCTCGGCGGCGTTCTCCGCCTCATGGCAGATCAGGCCCAGCAACGGCAAAAAACCGCCCAGTTCACTGAGCGCATGGCGCGCCGCCGCAAAACGGATCCCCGGCTGCGGCAGCGTCCAGTGCTGCGCCAGGCAAGCGTTTTCCAGCAGGCGTACCGGCAACTTGATGATGAATTTCTCGCAGTCGGCCGAATAGGTCAGGTCCACCGGGTCATCGGGATTGATCAGCAGAATCTCGCCCGGCCCGAACACCTGCTCTTCGCCCCGGGAATCGGAGCGGCAGTGCCCCGTCAGCAGGATCTGCAAGTGGTAAATGCTCTCCAGCGCCACCGACGTGACCCGCACCGGCGCGCCATAGCTGATACGGCACAAGTCCAGGCTGGAAAAGGTCCGGTGGCTGATGCTCGCCATGGGCCGGCCCCTGGGCGGTAGGCGAATACAGTGGCTGCCTACATGCTGGTTGACATAATCCGACACGGCATAGGCATCGGCACCCTGGAAAATCTGGCTGCGCTCACTCAATAGCACGGTCATGGTGCGCCTCTTTATAGTTATTGGCCTCAGGCTGAGGCGTGGCGTCGCAAGCGTCCAATATGGATAAGGTCTGACGGGATACCCTGCAGGTATGGTCAGCTTTGCCTAGGTCGATAATCCGCACTAGGCCGGGCATCATGCGGCGCACGACAATCTGGGTGGCGACATGTCTTGATACGTGTTTACCTGGACGATTATCTCGATTGATGTTGCAAGAACTCAGACAGCCTTGGCGCCGCCTTACATAAACAAGGATCATTATGTTGCGCAAAAGTCAGATCATTACCTTCCCGGCCCTGATCGCATTGTCATTGTTACTCACCGGCTGTCCGCCACCCGCCGAATTCACGCAGTGGAAACGCACGTCCACGAGCGCAGACGGTGTTAAAGCGGCCATGACGGAATGTGGCGACCCGGTAGACACTTCAATGATGCATTTACCAATAAACGAGCGGGTGCTGCAGTTCCAGTGTATGCAGCGCCTGGGTTTTAAGCGTAAAGATGGGTTTGAGTTTTGTGAAGTCATGAAGGATATTCCGGCGTGCGTCGAAGAAAAAAATGGTCGCCCGCTTAGCCTGTCCCAACTCGAAGCATTGCCGTATGGCGAAGATGAAGGCTTCTATCCAATAAAACCCGACTCTGGTCGGTATGAAGACATGCAGGTCACCTGGCGTAAAGTGGGTGCATCACGCCACTTCTCGGTACAACTTGCCAATAATCATGAAGCGCTGCCGGTCATGTACGCCTGCGGCTATCCAAAGCCACTCGGGTCGAATTCGCAAGTCGCCAGCATCGGACGCACAGCCAAAGTGCAACGCTGCATGATAGATCATGGCTTTGAACCGAAAGAGGATAGGGTCTTGGTTTGTCGACCTTATCCCCAAGTGACTGGTTGTAAAAGCAACCTTGAAAACAGGGGCTGATTTTATACTGTTGCGCCTCGTAGCCCATTCTGACTTGGGTTCATAGGGCGGGTTCGTCCAGGCAACCGGCGAACAAACGGAGGGCTAGCCACCCTACTACTCGACCATAAGCCCGCGACGCACTCGCCCCGCCCTTTTATAGGCTCTGACCACCGTATTGGTCTCACAAGAAATAATCCCCTCCAGGGCTCCCATCCGGGCAGTTGAGACAGTCCACAGATCATGGATATCACGACACAACACATGCCAAAACAACTGCGAGCCTCCACTGGTCCCGAACAGGCAGCGCGTGTGCTCATCCTTGGCCAGCTCCAGGGCAACCCCCTCCGCCGCCCCCGGTCGGGTTTGCAACGACAGGATCGCCTCGACCCCATAGCCCACCAACAGAGGCTCAAGCTCTACACGAAAGGTCAGGGCATTGCTGTCGACAAGCCCACTCAGCATCCGCTGAACCTTCGGTTCACTGACGCCACAGGTTTCCGCCAGCACGCCCAGGCTGGCCCGACCATCCAGCATTAACGCCCCCAGCAGCCGCATCTCGTCAGCACTCAGGCTCACAGGCCCAGCCAGCACCGGCTCAGTAGGCACCGACCCATCGATCCGCCAGCGACTGGCGCGCCGGAACGACCTGAGGACCACTTGCGATTGAACCTGCCTTACCCCTGGCACCAGCGGCAGCTCTCGCACCACCATGTCAGACAGCGCCTCCACGCTCGGTAAGTTGATCTCGGTGAAGATGTCGAACTCTCCCGTTGTCGCCATGACCACCTGCGTCTGCGCCAACTGCGCCAGGTGCTCCGCCACTTCCCTCTGGCGCCCGTCGGCGACCCGAATCCACGCATGCAGCACCGGGCCGCCACCGACGACAACCGGATCAAGCTCGCCGATCACCCGGATATACCCACTGTCCATCAGGCGTTGCAGGCGGCGTGAAAGCGTCCGCTCGGCCACATCGCAGCACGCACTCAGGTCGCGCCAGGTGCCGCGTGGGTTGGCTTGTAGCGCAATCAGGCAGGCCAAATCGGTTTCATCCAGCGCAAAATGTCTTTTTTCATCCGTATAGACGATTGACGAGACCATATTCTTACAATACCTTAATTCAAGTGGCCAAATTAAAACAAAACAAAGCCGCGCATGTCCAAAAATAATTACAATTCAAAACCAAAGGCACAAGCCAATGAATTATGCGACTCAAACGTCCCAAGCGGTAAAGCCGCAGGTATCCACCGCGCGTAAAATTGCGGCAGGCAGCATTGGCAATGCGGTGGAGTGGTTCGACTGGACGATCTATGCGTCGTTCGCGGTGTTCTTTTCAACACAATTTTTTCCGAAAACTGACGAAACGGCGTCCTTACTGGCGACGTTCGCTATTTTCGCCGTCGGTTTCTTCATGCGTCCAATCGGTGGCTGGGCGCTAGGCATCTACTCGGATCGCTATGGCCGCAAATCCGCATTGGGGGTCACCATCATGCTGATGGCCGGCGGCTCACTGATGATCGGCATTACCCCCACCTACGAGCAGATCGGTCTGCTCGCCCCGTTTTTGCTGGTGATCGCGCGACTGATGCAAGGCTTGTCGCTGGGCGGTGAATACGCGTCCGCCTCTACTTACCTGGCCGAGTTAGCGCCAGATCACCGTCGCGGCTTCTTTTCGAGCTTTGTCTTCTTTAGCTCCGCCGCTGGCATTCTGACCGCATCGGCGATCGGCTGGGCCCTGACCACCCTGCTCACCGACGAGCAGATGAGAGAGTTCGGCTGGCGCATTCCGTTCCTGCTCGGTGCCCTGGGCGGTATCGCAGGCATTTGGCTGCGGATGTCGGTGCCTGAAGCTGAAGCCTCCACGCCGCAATCCTCTAATAAAGTAGAGAAGCAACCGCTACGCACCCTGCTGCGCGATTATCCGCGCGAGACCCTGCGCATTGTGGGCTTTTCGATCCTCAGCACATTTGCCTTTTACCTGTTCGTTATCTACATCCCAACCTATGCCATCCGGGCGCTGCACGTAGCGTCTTCGACAGCCTTTGCGGCCAATACGGTTGCCATGGTCGCGTTCATGCTCGTGCACCCACTTTTCGGCATGCTCTCTGACAAGTTCGGGCGCAAGCCGCAACTGATCGCTTTTGCCCTGGGTTACCTGCTGTTCTTCTACCCGATCATTACCAACATGCAGCCGACGTTCTCGTCGATCCTGATGGTGGAGCTGTTCGGCCTGTTGCTCTACGCGCTTTATACCTCGATCGCGCCAGCCATCATGTCCGAGCAGTTCCCCAGCAGCGTGCGCGCCGTCGGCATTGGTGCGCCCTACAACCTGATGGTGGCCTTGCTCGGCGGTACGACGCCTTACCTGCTGACCTGGTTGCAGAGCCATGGCCAAGAGAGCTGGTTCTTCTATTACGTGCTCGCAGGCGCCGCGCTCACCCTTGTGACCTTCATCAAAATGCCAGAGACCGCCGGAAAGTCACTGAAATAGGCACTGGCTCGAACAACGCGATGCAATCCCCGTCAACGACCGTCGAAGACGGGGATACCGACTCACCCATCTTAGAACCCAGACATTATGCGCGAACAATCCGAAGCCCTTTGTTTCCAGACTGCCCGGCAGATTGCCCATCTGATCGCGACCCGGCAGATCACCTCGCGCGCCGTCACGCAATATTTTCTGGACCGTATTGCCCGCAGCAGTGCGCTTAACGCCTTCACGGTCGTGTTCCCGGAGCAAGCCTTGGCGGCAGCCGATGCCGCCGACAGTGCGCTCGATACCGGTCACTCCTTGAGCCCATTGCATGGCGTGCCGGTGGCCATCAAGGACAATATCGAAATCGCCAACACCCTGGCCTCGGCAGGTTCGTTAAGCCGCCTGACGGCTATCAGTTCCGCGACCAGCACCGTCGTGCAACGATTACAGGCGGCCGGCATGGTGATCCTGGGCAAGACCCAGATGACCGAGTTTGCCTTCGGCTTATCTGGACAAAACCCGACCCGAGGCACGCCCTGGAACCCCTGGGACGCCAAGCAGCAGCGTGCCCCGGGCGGATCCTCTTCAGGCGCGGCGGTCGCTGTCGCCGCCGGGCTTGCCCCCATTGCCGTCGGTGGGGATACCGGCGGATCGATACGCGCTCCCGCCTCGCTGAATCACTTGGTCGGTTTCAAGCCGTCCAGCGGACTCATCAGCGTCGACGGTGTCGTTCCACTGGCGCCAAGCCTGGACGTGCTGGGCCCCATCGCCCGTGACGTTGACGACGCCCATGCGCTCACAGCCATCATGGCCAGCCCGTCTACCGGCACTGGGTTGGACATTCAGTCTGAACTTGCCAGCAAGCTACTGCCCGCCACGCCGGGCACAGTGTTCGTACTGGACCAGGGGGCGTTCCCCAGTGCGCTGTCCATGGGCACCCGCCGGGTCTGGGATCAGGTATTGGTCAATCTGCACGCGGCCGGCTGGACGCTCGAGAACTGGGCTCCCCAGGCTGAGTTGGATATCGGCCAGCTTTCCGAGTGCAACTCGATGATCATTGCCTATGAGGGCTATCGCCAGTTTGGGCACCTTGCGCATGACCCCGCGCAGCTACTCTGGAAGGTCGTACGCCATCGAATCCTGGCGGGTGCGGATATCAGCCGCGACGCCTACGAACACGCCATTGCACAGCGTGCCAAGGCAGCCGAGGCCTTCACACGAACGATCGGTTTATCCGGTGTATTGTTGATGCCTGTCAGCGGTCACGGTGCCTTGCCCCTTGATGACGAAGACACCCACCACACCAGTATTGGCCAGTTCAGCCGAGCGGGTAATTACCTCGGCACTCCAGCAATCGCCCTGCCAGCCGGTTTCGATGAAGCCCAGATGCCGATTGGCGTGCAGCTGCTATCCCCGGTGTCTACCGACATGCACTTGCTGAAAATAGCGAGCGCGATGGCACCTTCACTCTTGCTTGACGCGCGCAAGCCTGCGCTTGAGCGGTGGGGGCTTTAAGCCAGGATCCATCCGAGCAGCATCTAGCGGCACGCCTCCAGTCAGGCCAATGCAGCCTCTGCTGCGGCCGCCTGACGTCATCATCACAAAACAATAAGAATCATCTGATTCTAACTTCGGATCTGACCAGATAGATTACTGGCGTAGCAGGCTACTGTAAGGGACGGCAATGCACGCCCTGAGTCGCCAAATGCAACAGACAATTTTTACAATGAGCTTTTTGATGATGGACATACTAAAACCAGCGCCCCTTACTGCACTGTTAATTTTATCGTGGAATGCGACAGCGGCAACATGCTCTTTTTATCCGGGTCACCAGCAAAGCTCAGTCAAATTTACGCTCCCCCTTACAATATCGCTTCCACGCGACGCGCCGAACGGGACCGTTTTATATGAAAGCCCACCCAGCACACTTCAGAACGTTGCAAGCTCGTTTAAGTGCACGAGTGAATCCAGCAAAGGCGTGATAAATAGTGTTGGTTCTACCGTACCCGACGCCGTTACATTCCCAATTGGAGATACGGGAATCGCTTGGCAGTGGTTACGTACTGATACCGATAAGCTGTTAAAAGGCTTTCCAGGCTCAATAAAGCAAAAGGTGGGTGGTTTTGGTTACAACGGGACCTCTCATGCGATTCGATTAGTGAAAATTGGAAATATTTCTAACTCCCGAATTGCTCCTGGCATCCTCGGCCGCGACGCTATAGGCGGAACCGAACCATTAGCCATGGAAATTATTGGTGCTGGAACGTCCGTAATTCCACAATCATGCGAAACGCCGGACGTTCAAGTCGACATGGGGCCTCACGATATCAGCTCATTTCCAACGATGGGGGCTTATTCCAAATCGGTACAGTTCAATATCAAGGCTAACAACTGCCCGACAGGCATGAACAAAGTCACCTATTCCTTGAAAACAACGCCGGGCAGCCCTGTGCGAGATGTATTTAACGGGACGATTAGTTTAAATCAAAGTTCAAAGGCTAAAGGTTTGGCTTTGCAAATACTCGGCGAGAACGAAGAACCCGTTGTCTTCGACCAAGACTACACCGCAGGCAACTATTCAGCTTCAGGAGGGAGTTTTACCATCCCATTAGCTGGGCGATACATTCGGATACTACAAACGGGAAGTAAAGGCGGGTTCGATCCAGGGATGGTCCCTGGAACTGCCAACGCAGAGCTCTGGTTCATCATGAGTTACCTTTGAACCAACCCTAAGGATGGTCTGAAGTAGCCATGTATTTCCCCGGCATACCACCTAGCGCAACTTTTAAACTCGCCAAATGATCAAAAAACAATCAATTCGACGAG
>NZ_LKBY01000113.1:0-293347 GCF_002699915.1 Pseudomonas sp. ICMP 8385
CCAAACTACGCCGTCGACGGCGAAGCTACGCAACCCCAAGAAACCGGCTGAAGGCGGCTGCTCGACACCACCCCATGCTTGGGCCAATTGCTCAAACAGCACCGCCAATGGCGCCTCTCCAAGGCGCTGTCGGGCTTGAACGGCGGCACTGGACACGGGCACCTTGGCTTCGCCCAGCGCCAGTCCCAACTGCTGCACGATGAGCCAAATCGGTTCATTTTTGAACAAGGCCAAACCGACCACCAACCATACGAACACGGGCACCTTGGCTTCGCCCAGCGCCAGTCCCAACTGCTGCACGATGAGCCAAATCGGTTCATTTTTGAACAAGGCCAAACCGACCACCAACCATACGATACGCTCGGCCGGCAAGCGCCTGCGGCGAATAGAGACCGTACCGGTCGACACGAGAGCCTGTTCAATCCATGCAGGATCAATCAATTGTGCAAAGCGTTCAAAGGAGATTGGATTGAGCTTGGTAACTACTGCGGCGAATAGAGACCGTACCGGTCGACACGAGAGCCTGTTCAATCCATGCAGGATCAATCAATTGTGCAAAGCGTTCAAAGGAGATTGGATTGAGCTTGGTAACTTCTTGAAGATCGTTTTGGAGGGGCATGAAACGAACTCATAAAAACAGAGCCCGTTTCTATTATTGCTTGGCGGAGAAGTCAATTTCTTAACTGACTGGCATTAGGGCACATGAAACGAACTCATAAAAACAGAGCCCGTTTCTATTATTGCTTGGCGGAGAAGTCAATTTCTTAACTGACTGGCATTAGGGCTTGCCCGCGATGACGGTGGTGAAGTCAGCATTTTTTGCCGGCTGCTAGACCGCTATCGCAGGCAAGCCAGCTCCCACATTTGCTTTGTGGTGTGGCAGTGATCCCACAGGTTGATTTTGAGTGCACCCCAAAGCAACTGTGGGAGCTGTCGAGCCCCGGCGAGGCTGCGATAGCGGTGGGTCAGCCAACATCAATGCTGGCCATGACCTCGTCATCGCAGCCCCGCCGGAACTCGACAGCTCCCACAAGGCCAGTGAGGCGGGAACCAGGCCGGCTCCTGCCTCGCTATCAGATGGCCAATTCCCCCCCATCGGCCCGCTGGATTACCACGGTGGATGCCCGCGCCCGCACCTTGCCCACGGTGACGTCGGTCGCCACATTGGTGGATGGCCAGTTGCTTGGATGCTGGATGTTGATAAACACCGTCTTGTTGTCCGGCGTAAAGGTCACCCCGGTCACTTCCGAACCATTGGGCCCTACGAAGAAGCGCCGCAGGTCCGCCTGGTTCTGTGCATTGACCGGCACTTGCTTGCCCTGGGCATCGACCATATTGGTGGGGATCACCACCAGCATCTGGTCGTTGGTGTAGTCGGTCAGGGTTTTTTCGCCGTTGTCGGTCTGGATCCACATCACGCCGCGGCTGTCGAAGGTCATGCCGTCGGGGCTGGCGAACTGGTTCAGTGTGGTCAGGCCCGAGCGGTTGAGGTCCGGGGCGCCGGCGGCGTTGGCGCCAAACACAAAGATGTCCCAGGTGAAGGCCACCTGGTTATCGGCGTCATGCCAGCGAATGATGTGCCCGTGCTTGTTGTTTACGCGCGGGTTGGCGGCGTTGGCCACGGTGCGGCTGGTGTTGTTGGTGAGCGTCAGGTACACGTCGCCATTGAGTGGGTTGACCGAGGTCCATTCCGGGCGGTCCATCGGCGTCGCGCCCACGGCGTCGGCTGCGCCACGGGTGTTGAGGATGATCCCCGGCAGGTCGGTGAACTTCGCGCCCAGGGTGCTGCCATCCACGGTCGGGCTGGCCACGTCGAGCAGCAACCAGTTGCCGCTGCCGTCGGCATTGAAGCGCGCCACGTAGAGTTTGCCGCTGTCCATGTACTTGGCGCCGGTGGCCAGGCGATCGCTGGGGTTGGCGTCTGCCGGATCCCACAAGGCGGTGGAGACGAATTTGTACAGGTACTCGTTCTGCGAGTCGTCGCCGCTGTAGAACACCACTGGCTTGCCGGCGGTGGTCAGGCCCGGCCAGCAACCTTCGTGGCGGAAACGGCCGAGCGCGGTGCGTTTCACGGCGCGGGTCGCGGCGTTGTACGGGTCGATCTCGACGATGTAGCCATAGGTGCTGGCTTCGTTGCGGTAGTCGTCGGTGGCCGTGGCGCCGCTTGGGGTGACGTTGAAACGGCTGAACTCGCCATTCACTTCGCTGGGGTCACCTGCGACGCTCTCCCAGCGATAGTTGCCGTTGCTGGTGCCCACGCCGATGCGTACCTGGTCGGCCGGGCGGTTGCCGCTGCGGTTGACGAAAATCCCAGGCCAGTTTTCTTCGCAGGTGAGGTAGGTGCCCCACGGCGTGTAGCCATTGCCGCAGTTGTTGTTGGTGCCACGGGTCTGGGTGCCGGTTGGCGAAAACTTGGTCTTGACGTGTTCGGTGCCTTTCATCGGCCCCGCCAGATCCATCAGCGTGGCCGAGGTGAAGCGACGGTTCAGCGGGTCGTTTTCCATCACCTGCCAGCGGCCGTTGACTTTAGTCACGCGCATCACGCCCGCGCCGTGGGCGTTGATTTCCTTGCGCACTTCTTCCACCGGGCGTACGCCGCCGATCAGGGTCGCGCCGTTGGGGTGCAGTTCGGACTGTTCGATGTATTCGTGGTTGATCGCGATCAGGCCGTCAGTGGAGCTGCCATTGATCGGGAAGAAACGCATGCCATCGTGGTTCATGCCGACCGAGTTGGCCTGGTCGGTCGAGGTATTGGTGCCATCGCTTTTCCACGCAGCCGCATTGCTGTTAAGCGGTGTGCCCCAGGGCGCGAGGATGTGCGCGGTGTAGCCGGCCGCCACGGTGCAGCCGTCGGTGCGCGAGCCGGGGATCGAGTTGAAGCCCAGTTTCAATGCCGGCTTGCCGGGTTCGGTCGGGGTGTCGTGGTCAGAGCCACCGCCGCTGTCAAAGCAGCCTGTCAGGCCGGTGCCGGCAATCATGGCGATCGCGGCGCCGAGCCCGCCCCGGACCACACTGCGGCGGCTCAGGTAGGCCGTGAGTACCGATTCCATCGGCTCATTGAGGCTCAGGTTGCGATTCTGGTTGTCGCCAGTCTCTCGACTCATTTCATCAGGTCCTTTGTAGATCACGATTTTTGAAAGGAGCCCGAACTCTAAGAGCCGAATATGATGATTCGCGGTCGGTTTTGTTAAAAATGTATTTAAGTTTAATTTTTTTATTTCTTTTTGTTGCAGGTTTGCATATTTCACTCCTGTTAAAAAACTGACATTAAACCGTCATTAATTGACCCCCACTATGCCGCCCTTAAAGCAGTTAGCCTCAGGGTGAGAGAACAATGGCTTCAATGGTGCGGCGCGATGTATTGGGATGGATGACGCTGGGCGCCTGTGCGCCGTGGCTGGCCGGCTGCTCTAGCCGGGGGGCTGCGGCGGGGCCTGCGGACAGCCAGCCGGTCGACCTGCTGTACATTGCCGACACCCTCGATGCCCGCCTGCCGGGTCGCCCGGTCGTGCCCGCCACCCGCCTGGGGCCGGCGACACGGATCGGCCAGGCGCCGTGGATTACCGGGGCCAATGCGCGTTTTCGCCAGGCTGATGGCAGCTCGTTGGATGGCCTGCTGGATGCCTCCTTAAGTGACGGTGTGCAAACCGGTGGCTATGCGGTACTCGGTGCCGTGTTGCAACGCCTGCGCGATGAAGCAGGGCCTGAGAATAGCCTGACCCTGGAAAACGGCCAGTGCTGGAACGGCAGCGGCCTGGCCTACCTGACCCGTGGCTTGTCCGGGGTCCAGGGCAGCCAGTTGCTCGGTAGCGAGGTGCGGGTCAGCAGCGACGAGCGCGTGCTGTGGCCCGAACAATGCCAGGGCCTGTACCAGCAATTCGGTCAGCCGGTGCTGGGCGCCGGGCTGGCCAGCAACCAGGCGCAACGCCTGGCCACCCCGGGTATGCAGGTGTTCCGCCGGGGCGGCGTGCGCATCGCCGTGGTCGGCATTACCGACCCTTATGCACGGGACCAGCAAGCCTCCTTGAAACAATGGTTGCACAGCCTGCAACCGGTGCTCGCCCAGGCCCGCGAAGAAGCCGACCTGGTGGTGGCCCTGGCCGATGTCGGCACCGGGCCGGGGTTCTGGCTGGCCGAGCGCCTGAGCCAGGTGGACCTGATGCTGTGTGCCCGTGGCCAGGACCTGTGGCCGCAACCGGTAGAGATCCTGCAAAGCTCCGGCAAGCGTGTCCCGGTGGTGCTGGGCGGGACCCGGGCCAGCGGCGCCTTCCGCATCCGCTGCCAGGCGCAGGCGGGGCAATGGCGCTTTGAGGCGCGCTTCTTTGCGGCCCAGGCCAGCGCGTTGGACGCTACCGCCCAGGCCCACGCCCAGCGCCTGCAACCACGCTTGCAGCAACAGCGCGCCGCCCATGCCGCCTGGCTCGACCAACCCCTGGCCAAGGCCCCGGAAAACCTCTGGCGCCGCGATGTGCGCGCCGGCAGTTGGGACCGCCTGTTGCACCAGGCCCTGGCCCGCGAGCCCAAGAGCGCGGTACTGCTGCCGGGCCTGCGCTACGACAGCCCCCTGGCCCGTGGCCAGATGATTACCCGCGAACACCTGATCAGCCTGAGTGCCAGTTACCCGGCGCCGGTGGTGGATGTCCCGGCGCAGCAGGTGCGCCAGGTCCTGGAAAACGGCGCCGAGCAACTGTTTGGCGAGCCACTGCTGTTGGATAACAGCCAGGATTTGCCGCGCTGGCTCGGCCAGCCCTGGCAGGTCACCTATAGCCCGGGCGGCAAGCGGGTCAGTGAGTTTGCCGAACCTGTCGGCACCTGCCGCACCTTTGGCCTGGGTTTTGCCGCCGAGGCTGGGCAACCGCTGTGGCAACACCTTGAAGGCTGGTTGCGCGAGCAGCCGGCGGATTGGCAACTGGCGCCGCTGCAACTGCCCGAAGTGCGCTATGTGCAGGGACACCCGGGGTGGCATCCACGGAGCCTGGCCACTTGAGCCGTGCAAGCAACCTGTTGTTGGCAACGCTGCTGGCCTGGCTGGCGGCGCAATGTGTGCTGCAACTGTGGCACGGCATCGCCCAGCCGGTCGTGCCCTACGCGCCAGCGGCGCCGGTCGCCGACCTGTTGAGCAACCACTGGACGCCACGCCAGGCACCCAGCGACGACCTGCCGTTGACCACGCTCAAGGTCGATTACCTGGGCAGCCTCAAGGCCACGCCGTTGCGCGCCACGGTGTTGGTGCTGCGCTACCGGCAACAAGAACGCACGCTGACCCTGGGTCAGCGCCTGGCCCCGGGCATCGTCTTGCAGGACATCGATGAACGCGGGCTGATTTTCGACAATCAAGGGCAGCGCGAGCGCTTGCCATGGCCGACTGAGCGACCGGTGATCGGCCTCAAGCGCAAGGAATGAACCGACGATGCACATGATCAATAAATGCCTGGGCCTGAGCGCATTGTGCCTGGCCTTGAGCGTGACCCCGGCCCACGCCGAAGACGCGCCGGCCTTGTATGAAGTGAACTTCATCGACACCGAACTCAGTGACTTTATCGACAGCGTGTCGCGCATCACCAACACCACCTTCATCATCGACCCACGGGTCAAGGGCAAGGTCACGGTGCGCAGCCTGGATATGCTCGGCAGCGAGGCTATCTATGACATCTTCCTCGCCCAATTGCGCGCCCAGGGTTTTGCCGCCGTCAACCTGCCCAATGGCAGTGTGAAGATCGTGCCGGACCAGGCCGCGCGCCTGGAGCCGGTGCCGGTGGAATCTACGCGTCAGGCTGCGCAAGCCAACGACGGCATGGCCACCCGGGTATTCAGCGTGCGCAATGCTGCCAGCGAACAGATGCTCAATATTCTCAAGCCGCTGATCGACCCCCGGGTCGGGGTGATCAGCCCATACCCGTCGGCCAACCTGCTGGTGATCACCGACTGGCGCAGCAACCTCGACCGTATCGACAGCCTGTTGCAACAACTCGATCAGGTCAGCCAGGAGCCTCTGGAAGTGCTGCCCCTGGTCAATGCCAGCGCCAACGACACCGCGCAACTGATGACCCGTCTGCTGGCCCGCGAGCAGGGCGCCGATGGTGCGCAGGTGGTGGCCGACCCGCGCAGCAATGCGTTGCTGGTGCGCGGCAGTGCCGATAGCCGCCAGCGGGTGCGCGCGCTGCTCAAGCAATTGGACCAGCCGCAAAATGCCTTGCGCCCGTCGAACACCGTGGTGATGTACCTGCGCCATGCCAATGCGGCTGAGGTGGTCAAGGTGCTGCGCGGCTTGAGCCAGGACACCCCTGGTGCCGCTGGCGAAGGCGTGCCCACGGAAGGCGCGCCCAAGCAGATGGCGGCCAGCGCCTCGGGGATCCGCATGGAATCGGAGGAGGGCACCAATGCCGTGGTGATGGTCGGCCCGGACAGCGAAATCGCCGCCTACCGCACCATCGTCGAACAACTGGATATCCGCCGCGCCCAGGTGGTGGTGGAAGCAATCATCGCCGAAGTCTCCGACACCCGCGCCCAGGAGCTGGGGGTGCAATGGCTGTTTCTGGGCGACTCGTTTGGTGGCGGCGCGGTGAACTTTACCAATGGCGGGACGAGCATCGCCGGCCTGGCGGGGGCCGCAGCCAGCGGCGACACCGCAGGCCTGGGCAAGCTGTTGGCCAATGTGCCGGGGGCGACCGCAGGCTTCGGTAAGCTCAATGGCGGCGGGCTGAACTTTATTGCGCTGCTCAATGCGCTGAAAAGCGAAAGCGGTTTCAACCTGCTCTCGACCCCGACCCTGCTGACCCTGGACAACGCCGAGGCATCGATCCTGGTGGGCCAGGAAGTGCCGTTTGTGACGGGCTCGGTAACGCAGAACAACACCAACCCCTACCAGACCATCGAGCGCAAGGAGGTGGGGATCAAGCTGCGGATCAAGCCGCAGATCAATATCGACAACACCGTGCGCCTGGACATTGTGCAAGAGGTCTCGTCGATTGCCGACAGCACCGGCGCCAGCGATGTGATCACCAACAAGCGCGAGATCAAGACCAAGGTCATGGTCGAAGACAACGGCCTGGTGGTGCTCGGCGGGCTGATCGGCGACGAGGCCAAGAACAGTGACCAGCGGGTGCCGTGGCTCGGCGATATCCCCGGGGTCGGGCGGCTGTTCCGCTCCAACGCCAGCCAGCGCACCAAGCAGAACCTGATGGTGTTTATCCGCCCGCGGATCATGCGCGACGGCGAGACCCTGGCCCAATTGAGCAGCGAGAAATACCGCAACCTCAAGGCCGGCTCGAACCTGGCATTGCCCGCCATCTCGGACAACAACGCCTTGCTGCGCCTGTTCCCGGCCAGCCGCGAGCGCCTCGACGAGGGCGTGTGGTGAGCACGTTGTTGCCGTATCGACTGGCACGCCAGGCGGGGCTGGCGCGGGCGCCTGGCGCGCAAGGCTGGACTTTGTGCCTGCGCGAGGATGTCGACACCGACGCCTTGCAGGAAGTGTTGCGCGTGCATGGCTTGCCATCGGCGGTCGAGCACCTTGACCCGGCCCAGTACGAACGGCGCCTGGGCGCCTTGTACCAGGCCGGCGAGTCGGCCACGGCGGCGTTGATCGAGGGCATCGGCGAGCAGGTCGATCTCGACAGCCTGATCAGCGAACTGCCGCGTATCGAAGACCTGCTGGAGAGCGACAACGAGGCGCCGGTGATCCGCCTGATCAACGGTCTGTTCGCCGAAGGCCTGCGCCTGCGGGCCTCGGATATCCATATCGAGACCTTCGAGCAGAGCCTGGTGGTGCGCCTGCGGGTCGATGGCCATCTGCGCGAAATCCTGCGCCCGCCACGGGCCTTGTCGGCCATGCTGGTGTCGCGGATCAAGGTCATGGCGCGCCTGGATATCGCCGAAAAACGCCAGCCCCAGGACGGGCGCATCACCCTGCGCTCCGGCGGGCGCGAGGTGGATATCCGCGTCTCGACCTTGCCTGGCATCCATGGCGAGCGCGTGGTGATGCGCGTGCTGGACAAGCAGGCCAACCTGCTGGACCTGAATAACCTGGGCATGCCCGCCGATGTGGAGCAGGCGTTGCGCGCCTGCCTGTCGCGGCCCAACGGGATTTTGCTGAGCACCGGGCCCACAGGCTCGGGCAAGACCACCACGCTGTATGCCAGCCTCAATGCGCTGAACGACGGCTCGTGCAATATCCTCACCGTCGAAGACCCGGTGGAATACGCGATTACCGGCATCGGCCAGACCGCGATCAACCCCCGTGCCGGCATGACCTTCGCCAGCGGCCTGCGGGCGATCCTGCGCCAGGACCCGGACGTGATCATGCTCGGCGAAATTCGCGACCAGGAGACCGCGCAAATTGCCGTGCAAGCCAGCCTCACCGGGCACCTGGTGCTGTCGACGCTGCACACTAACAGCGCGGTGGGCGCGGTCACCCGGCTGCGCGACATGGGCATCGAACCGTTCCTGATCGCCTCCAGCCTCAAGGGCGTGATGGCCCAGCGTCTGGTGCGCCGTTTGTGCCATTGCGCAACGCCGGCGCCGTTGCAGGCGGCTGAGCGTCAGCTGTGGCCGGAGTTGGCAACCCTTGAACAAAGCTTTCACCCCCAGGGCTGCGATGACTGCCAGGGCAGTGGCTACCACGGGCGGATCGGCCTCTACGAATTCATCACCCTGGATGCCGGCTTGATCAGCCTGCTGTACGACGGCGCCAGCGAAGCGGCCATGCACGAATACCTCGCCGACAAACGCCAGAGCCTGACCGCCATGGCCACCGACTGCCTGCGCCGTGGCGACACCAGCCTGGAGCAGGTCTTGCGTGCGGTGCGTGACTGATGCCGACCTATCGCTACCAGGCGCTGGACCTGCGCGGCAATCGCCGCAAAGCCAGCATCCAGGCCGAAAGCGAGCGCCATGCCCGGCAACTGCTGCGTGAGCAGGGCCTGTTTGCCCGTGAGTTGCAGGTGCAGGGCGCAAGCCTGTCGAGCCCGCGCGGGCAACGCTTGAACCATGGCCAGCTGTGCGAGTTGACCCGCCAGTTGGCCACGCTCTTGAGTGCCGGCATCCCCTTGGTGGATGCCCTGGCCACCCTGGAACGCCAACTGGCGGAACCGGCGATTCGCAACCTGCTGGTGGCGGTGCGCGGCGCCCTGGGCGAGGGCTTGAGCCTAGCCCAGAGCCTGCGGCGCCAGGGCGGGCAGTTCAACACCCTGTATTGCGCACTGGTGGAGGCTGGCGAGCGCTCGGGCAAGTTGGCGCCGGTCCTGGAGCGCCTGGCCGAGCACCTGGAACAAGTGCAGAAGCAGCGGCACAAGGCGCGCACGGCGTTGATCTACCCGGCGGTGCTGATCCTGGTGTCGCTGGCGGTGGTGATCGGCCTGATGACTTTTGTGGTGCCCAAGCTCACCGAGCAGTTCAGCCACACCGGGCAAAGCCTGCCGCTGATTACCCGGGTGCTGATCGGCGCCAGCGAGGGCCTGGTGATGCTCGGCCCGTGGTTGCTGGGGCTGGGCTTGCTGCTGGCGCTGGGCGCGCGGCTGTTGTTGCGCCAGGCGGTATGGCGTTTGCGCCGCGACCGCCTGGCGTTGCGCCTGCCACGCATCGGCGTGCTGTTGGCGGTGCTGGAAAGCGCCCGGGTCTCGCGCAGCCTGGCGATTTTGCTGGGCAGTGGCGTGCCGTTGCTCGAATCCCTGGAGGTGGCCACCGCTACGGTGGGCAACCGGCAGATCCACCAGGCCCTGGAGGCGGTGCGTGAGCAGGTCGAAGGCGGCGTGACCCTGTACCGCGCCCTGAGTGCCAGCGGGCACTTCCCGCCGATGCTGTTGAACATGGTCGCCAGCGGCGAGGCCAGCGGCACCTTGCCCGACATGCTGGAGCGCGTGGCCGACAACCAGGAGCGTGGGTTTGCACGTCAGGTCGACCTGCTGCTGGCGTTATTCGAACCCCTGATGATTCTGCTGATGGGCGCGGTGGTGTTGTTCATCGTGCTGGCCGTGCTGCTGCCGATCATGCAGCTCAATCAGGGCCTGAGCCTTTGAACCTAGACAACCTGAAAATGGAGAAGCACGCCATGAGTGGCATTCCTGTAGTCAAGCGTCGCGAGCGCGGTTTCACCCTGATGGAAATCATGGTGGTGATTTTTATCATCGGCCTGCTGATCGCCGTGGTCGCCCCCAGTGTGCTCGGCAGCCAGGACAAAGCCATGCGCCAGAAGGCCCTGGCCGACCTGGCGACCCTGGAGCAGGCGCTGGATATGTACCGCCTCGACAACCTGCGGTTCCCCACCGCCGAGCAGGGTTTGCAGGCCCTGGTCAGCAAGCCGAGCCTGGAGCCGCTGCCGCGCAGTTGGCGCGCCGACGGCTACATCCGTCGCCTGCCCCAGGACCCGTGGGGCAATGCCTATGGCTACCGCACGCCCGGGCAGCATGGCCGGGTGGATCTGTTTTCCCTGGGCGCCGATGGCCAGGAAGGCGGCGAAGGCACGGATGCCGATATTGGTAACTGGGACCTCTAGGCATGCCGCGCAGTCGTGGGTTTTCGCTTCTGGAAATGCTGGTGGTGTTGTTGATCGTCGGCTTGTTCAGTGCCCTGGGCGTGGCCTACCTGGATGCCGGCCAGGCGCCGATGCGCCAGGCCCTGGCCCAGTTGGCCAACGAGGCGCGCAGCCAGGCCGCCCAGGCCCGGCATGCCGGGCAGTTGCTGGGCTTGCGCTGGAATGGCCGCAGCCCTGAATTCGTGCGCTGGCAGGCGGGGCGGGGCACGCCTGGGTGGCAGATCGAACCGTCGCGCGCCGCGCCGTGGCCGGCCGGCTTGCAACCGGACTGGCCGGTGAGCCGTGAGCCCCAGGTGATGTTCACCCCCTCGGGGCTGGCGCGCCCGGTGTCACTCACCTGGCGCTGGGCCGAGGGCCGCGAGCGCTGGCAATGGCAAACGGACAACACCTTGCATATCGCGACCCTGCCATGAAGCGCCAACAGGGGTTTACCTTGCTCGAAGTCATGGTCGCCCTGGGGATTGCCGCGTTGATGGCGGTGATGGTCAGCCAGTTGCTGCGCCAGCGCATCGCGACCCACCAGGCCGTCGCCCAACATCGCCTCGGCAGTTTGTGCGCACGGGAGCTGGAGGCGCGGTTTGGCGTGGAGCAGTACTGGCCGCAGATCAATGCGGTGAGCGGCGAGCTGCGCCAGGGGCATGCCACCTGTCATTGGCAACTGACCCTGGGCAATACCGGGGTCAAGCGCTTGCGCCGGGGTGAGTTGAGCTTATTTGCCGATCCCCAGCAGCGTCAGCCCCTGGGCCAGTTCAGTCTGTTCCTGGTGCGTCCATGAAGTCCGCGCAGCGCGGCTTGACCCTGGTCGAGCTGTTGGTGGCCATGGCCCTCACGGCGGTGGTCGGGGTGTTACTGGCGGCCTTGGTCAATGGCTGGGTCAAAGTGCGTGAGCGTCTGGAGGAGCCGGGCAGCGAACCTCAGGTATTGGAGTTCTGCATGGCCCTGGAGCGCCGCTTCGACGCCCTGGTGTTGCGCCAGTTGTACGAGCAGCGCCTGCCCCTGGACCTGGCCTGGCTGGAGTGGCAGCCGGGCCTTGGACAATTGCAGTGGGTGGCCCTGGGCGCCTGGCCGCCGGCCGAGGGCGCATCGCGGGTGCAACGCCAACGCCTGGTGTTCGATGGGCGCCAGCAGCGCCTGGAGCTGTGGGCCTCGGCCGACCTGTACGCCGCCGACAAGCCGCGCTGGGAGCTCAAGGCGTCATTGGCGCCGGTCGAGCGCGCCACATTCAGTTTTTACCAGGGCACGCGCTGGCTGGCCTTTCCTTCTACTGTTGCCGCCCAGCCCAATCGCGGCGTGCGGATCGAGTTCGAGCACCATGGAGCCCCTTATGTCTGCACTTTTGCCTTGCCCGATACCCAGCCATGAGCCGGAGCGCAGGCATGTTTGAACGTCTGCGCGCCAAGCCACGGGAATGGTTGCTGGTGCGCCCGCCGGCCACCGCCGAGGGCCGTTGGCAGTGGTTGCACTACAGCGCGCAACAGGCTTGCGCAAGCGGCACCTGGCCGCCACCGTCCGCGCTGCTGCAACTGCCGGGCGCCTTGATTATTCCAGCGCTCGATTGCAGCCATTTCTGCCTGCCGGCGCCGCCGGGGCTCAAGCGCCACGAGTGGCCGCAATTGTTCGAGGAGTATGCGCAGCAGCCCGCCGAAGCATTGCTGGTCAGTTGCCTGTCCCGCGAGGCCGGGCAGCTGGAGTTGCTGGTGATGCAGCGCCAGCAGGTCCAGCAATGGCTGGCCGAGTGCGCCGCGCTTGGGCTGCAGATTACCCACGGCTGGGCGGAGTTGCAGTTGTTGCCGCCACCCGAGGCGGGGCAAGTGGTGGAGTGGCGGCGTGCGCAGGTGCGCTGCCTTAAAGCGCACTCCCGGCAATGGCTGGTGTGGCCGCCGGTGTTGGGTGAACGCCTGCCCCAGGCCTGGCGCGACTTGCCTGCCGAGACGCTTGAGGGTGACTGGCCGTCGCGTCTGGCGCGCCTGGAACAGGTGCCCAGTGTGTTGGAGAACACGCGGCCGGCCCACCCGCAGCGGGCCCCATTGATGAGTGGGATGCAGCGCCGTTTGCTGCTGGGTTGCGTGGTACTGGCCGCCTGTTGGAGTGCGCTGTATCTGGGGCAGAGCCTGCGCCAGATCGAGGGCTGGAAGGCGCAGGTCAGGGCGGTGACCGGGCCTGCGAACAGCCTGCAACAGGCGCGTGCGGCGCTGGCGCGGGTGCAGGCTGAGGCGAGCGACTGGCAGGTGCGTCAGCAACAGATCGTGGCCCTGGAGCAGGCATTTTCGGCCTGGTTGCAACAGCAGCCGGACTGGTCGGTGGTGCGCATCGAACTGGACGGCAGCCATTGGCGCCTGGCCTTGCGCGGCAATGGTCCGCGGCCGTTGCCCGCCGAGTGGCAGGCTATGGCCCAGGCTGCTGGCGCCCAATGGCTTGACGAGGCGCAAAGTGCCGCCGGTCAATTGCACCTGACTTTTGAGCTGGGAGAGCAACCATGAAGGCACGGATGCAGGCGTACCTGGCCCACTTCAACCAACTGCCGGCCAAGCGGCGCTATGGCTTGCTGGCCGGCTGGTCAACGGTGCTGCTGTTATTGCTGGTGCTGTTGACACGCCCGCTGCTGGCGGCCTGGCAGGAGGCACGCCAGTGGCAGGCGCTGGCGCAACAGGCTGGCGCACTGCCGCCGCCGGCGGTGTTTTCCAACGAGCAATGGCAGGCCCTGGCCGTGTCGCGCCAATGGGTACTGACCCGGGTCGAACAACAGGGCGATCGCTGGCAATTGCAGGGCGAACTGCCCGGCCCCCAGGCCCTACAGCAACTGTTGCGCACCGTGCAGGAGCAAGGGGGGCGACCCGTGCAGTGGAGCCTGGAGCAGGGCGGCGGCCAGGGTTATGCCTTCAGCCTGGACGTGGCGGCGCGGCCATGAGTCGCGCGCTCATTCTCTGGGGCGTTTTGGTGTTCAGCCTGACCGTGCTGCTGGAGTTGCCGGCGGCCTTCGTTGCCCGTCAGTTGCCATGGCCGACCGGCTGGCAGCCCAGCGGCGTCGCGGGCAGCCTGTGGGCTGGCCGTGCGGCTCGCGTCGGTGCGCTGGGGCCGGTGGCGTGGAAGATCCGGCCGTGGGCGGCGCAGGTCAACCTGGGCTTTCAACAGCGCATCTGGGCGTTGTCGGTTCACGGCTGGCCGTGGAACTGGCAGGCGCAGTTGGCACCGCGCGCAGTCAGCGCCTGGCCCGCGCCGATGTTTGTGCTGGATGGGCGTTGGGAAGGGCGATTGCAGGTCGATGGCGCGGGAATGAGTTGCCTGCGGGCCGAAGGCCAATTGCTGGGGCACGACCTGGCAGTGTTGAGCCCGTGGCTGGTCAACCTGGGCGACACCCGGATCGCGCTGCAATGCCGGGATGGGCTGCGGCTGTTGGCGGATGTGCAACGGCCTGGCGAGCACCATTTCAAGGTTGAGGCCGCCTCGCAGCGTTTGCAGGTGGACGGGCAGGTCGAACCGGGTGCTGCGGTGACCCCATTGCTGGTGCAGGCGCGCTGGTTGCAACCGGCTGCTCAGCGTTTCAGCAAGGTGCTGGGTAAACCCTGAACTTCGATGGAACACAAAAAATTGTCTATTGTCTATGGGCAGGTAGTCGCGCACCCCGGGGTGCGTGGTGTGATTTTCGGTGCGGGTTCTTAGGTCGTCACGGCACCTGGAGTGCTATGGAAAAGCTCAACATTGATCCCAAGTCGTTGCTCAAAGGCAAAGTTTCCAATCTCTCCACCGCACGGGCCTATCTGCTCGCCTGTTCGCTGCTGTTACTGGCCATGTTTCTGCTGGTCGGGGTGTTGCTGGTCTCGATTGCCGCTCACCTGAACCACGATGCCGGCGAGCACACTCGGATCGATATCGAAAACGCCCTGCAGTCTGTTGAAAAGGTCGCTGCCTCTACGGTCAAGGACTATGCGTTCTGGGGAGATGCCTACATCCACCTGCATCAGCAGGTGGATGTGGACTGGGCATTTGCCCGACAAAACCTGGGCTCGACGCTATTTACCGACTTGGGCTTCGAGGGGGTCTTTGTGGTCGATGCCAGCGGCCGCACGGTGTATTCGGTGATTGAAGGCCAGTTGCAGGCCGTTGCGGTGCAGGACTGGTTGCCGATGCCGATCGAGCCCCTGCTGGCCCAGGCCCGGGAAGCCGCCGTCAACGGTCAAGCGCTGAGCCGCCTGGTTCAGGCAGACGGCACGCTGGCGGTGCTGGCCGCCGCAGCGCTTACGCCGGGCATCGATCCGAACGTGAAGGCCGAGGCGGGGCCCGCCGCGGTGTTGATTTTCATTGCCAAGCTTGCGCCGCAACGGCTGGTTGCACTGGGCCAGGAGTTTGGTGTGCAGGATTTGCGGGTTGTCCCGGCTGGTGGGGTAGCTGCGGGCGTGTTGAGTTTGAGCCTCAGGGACAATGCAGGCGTTGTGCAATGGACTTCGGATGACCCTGGGCACCAATTGCTGGTGCTGGTCGTGCCACTGGTGATTGTTGCCGGCCTGATCTTTACCCTGATGGCCTGGGTTATCCAGCGCCGCAGCACCGCCGCCGCGCGGGTCATGGACAGTAACTACGCGACCCTGCAGGCCAGTCGCGCCGCGCTGGCGGTGAGCGAGGAGCGCTTTCGCGATGTGGCCGAGGCGGCCTCCGACTGGATCTGGGAGGTGGACACCCAACTGCGGTTTACCTACCTGTCGGAACGTTTTGACGTGATCACCGGCCTTGTCGGGGCCAAATGGCTGGGGCTGGCGGCGGATGACCTGCTGACGTCGGATCAGGGCCTGTTGTCCGCCTGGTTCAAGGACCATGCCCGTCGCCCGAATGCCATCGTACAGTGCAGTTACCTGTGTGGCGGCGGGGAACTGCGCATCTGCCGGCTGTCGGTGCGTGAGATCCCGGGCCAGGGCTATCGGGGCACGGCCAGCGATATCACCGAAGAGGTCGAGGCACGGCGACGCATTGAATACCTGTCGCAACACGATGCCTTGACCGGCCTGGCCAACCGCACGCGCATGCAAGAGTTCCTGGAAGGCAAACTCAAGGCGGTGCCGACCCTGGAAAGGCCGTTGGTGATGCTCAGTATCGACCTTGATCGCTTCAAGCCGGTCAATGACCTGCTGGGGCACGCCGCCGGTGATGATGTGCTCAACCAGGTATCCCGGCGCTTGCAGGGCTGCCTGCGCGGTGACGATCTGGTGGCGCGCATAGGCGGTGATGAATTTATGTTGGTGGTGGCCGACATGAGCTCGCCGCTGGAGGTGGAAAGCTTGTGCCGGCGCCTGATCGATGGCATCGAGCAGCCGTTTTACCTCGCCGAGCACGAAGTATTTATCAGTGCCAGTATTGGGATTGCCATGGCGCCGGCCGATGCGATCCAGGCCGAAGAACTGCTGCGCTATGCCGATATCGCGCTCTACGAGGCCAAGGACGGAGGACGCAATACCTGGCGTTTTTATGCGGGCGACATGAACGCACGCATCATCGAGCGGCGCCAGTTGGAAGCCGATTTGCGTCAGGCAATCAAGAACGGCGAGCTGCGCCTGGATTACCAGCCGCGCTACCGCATTGAAGACAAGCGCCTGGCCGGCGCCGAGGCCTTGGTGCGTTGGCAGCACCCAAGGCGCGGGTTGCTGGGGCCTGATGTGTTTATCCCCATCGCCGAGGAAACCGGGCTGATCCTGCCGTTGAGCAATTGGGTGCTGTACACGGCCTGCCGGGCGGCCGCTGGCTGGCCTGAGGAGGTGATGATCTCGGTCAACCTGTCCTCCACCGAGTTCCAGCGCGGGCACTTGGTGGCACGGGTCAAGGCGGTGCTGGTCGAGACCGGCTTGAACCCGGCGCGGCTGGAGCTGGAGTTGACTGAAAGCGTGATGCTCAACGACGAAAAAGTGGCCTTGAACATCATGCAAGGCCTCAAGGCCCTGGGCGTGCGCTTGCTGATGGATGACTTTGGCACCGGCTACTCATCACTGAGTTACCTGCGTTCATTCCCCTTCGATGGGCTGAAGATCGACCGCAGCTTTATCCGTGGGTTGAACGCCAGCGGTGGCGATCAGTCGATCATCCAGGCGATTGTCGGCCTGGGCCGCGCGCTGTCGCTGACGGTGACCGCCGAAGGCGTGGAAACCATCGACCAGCTCAAGGCGTTGAAGGATGTGCAGTGCGATGAAGCGCAGGGCTTTTACCTCAGTGTGCCGATGAATGCCCAGGCGATCGGTGAGTTGATCGCGGGCTGCACGGATTAGGTCGCAGGCGCTGGCAAGCGATCGTGCAAGACTCATTGCTGGGCCAGAATACTCTCCAGCAACCCGGGAAACCGCGCGGCCAGCACATCCGCCCGCAACGAATTCATATGGCTGGTGCCAACGCTGCGGGTATGCACCAGCCCGGCATCGCGCAGCACCCGGAAGTGGTGAGACATGCTGGACTTCGGCCGCCCGCCGTCCAGCTCGCCGCAACTGGCCTCTTCCACGTCGGCCAGGCAGCGCACAATGTCCAGGCGCACCGGGTCACTCAACGCATAGAGCAGGCGTTCGAGGGTCAGGTCTTCGGGGGCGGGGTGTTTGAATGCTCGCATGCGGCGAATCATAACAGGGCTGGCATTGATTACCATAGTTCGATTAAGATCGAACTATCGAATCAAACATCACCCTCGTTTCAGGAGCATTCCCATGGCTGCATTATTTGAACCCTTCACGCTCAAAGACGTGACGTTGCGCAATCGCATCGCCATTCCGCCGATGTGCCAATACATGGCCGAAGACGGCCTGGTCAACGACTGGCATCATGTCCACCTCGCCGGCCTGGCCCGTGGCGGTGCCGGCCTGGTGGTAGTCGAGGCGACCGCCGTGGCCCCTGAAGGCCGTATCACCCCTGGTTGCGCCGGTATCTGGAGCGATGCCCATGCCCAGGCCTTTGTGCCCATGGTGCAAGCGATCAAGGCGGCAGGTTCGGTGCCCGGTATCCAGATCGCCCACGCCGGGCGCAAGGCCAGCGCCAACCGCCCGTGGGAAGGTGACGACCATATCCCCGCCGGTGACGCCCGTGGCTGGCAAACCCTGGCCCCCTCGGCGATCGCGTTTGGCGCGAACCTGCCGACGGTTCCCCAGGCCATGACCCTGGACGATATCGCCCGGGTGCAGCAGGACTTCGTCGAGGCCGCACGGCGTGCTCGCGACGCCGGTTTTGAATGGATCGAACTGCATTTTGCCCACGGTTACCTGGGCCAGAGCTTTTTCTCCGAACACTCCAACCAGCGCACCGATGCCTACGGTGGCAGCTTCGATAACCGCAGCCGTTTCCTGCTGGAAACCCTCGCGGCGGTGCGTGAAGTCTGGCCGGAAAACCTGCCACTGACCGCGCGTTTCGGGGTTCTCGAATATGACGGGCGCGACGAGCAGACCCTGGAGGAATCCATCGAACTGGCCCGGCGCTTCAAGGCCGGCGGCCTGGATTTGTTGAGCGTCAGTGTCGGCTTTACCATCCCCGACACCGCGATCCCCTGGGGCCCGGCCTTTATGGGGCCGATTGCCGAGCGCGTCCGCCGCGAAGCCGGTTTGCCGGTCACCTCGGCCTGGGGTTTTGGTACGCCACAACTGGCCGAAGGCGCGCTGCAGGCCGGTCAACTGGACCTGGTCTCCGTGGGCCGCGCGCACCTGGCCGACCCACACTGGGCATACTTCGCCGCCAAGGAACTGGGCGTGGACAAAGCCTCCTGGACCCTGCCGGCGCCGTACGCGCACTGGCTTGAGCGCTATCGCTAAGGCCCGCGGGCTCTTGTGGGAACTGTCGAGCTTTAGCGAGGCTGCGATGCGGGCACCTCGATTTTGCAGGTGGACCGAGTCGATCCTATCGCAGCCTCGCCGGGGCTCGACAGCTCCCACAGGGATTCGGACCGACAAGGGACAGTGCACTGAGCCCTGGGTGTCACCCGGGTCAAATGTGGGAGCTGTCGAGCTTTAGCGAGGCTGCGATGCAGGCACCTCGATTTTGCAGGTGGACCGAGTCGATCCTATCGCAGCCTCGCCGGGGCTCGACAGCTCCCACAGGGATTCGGACCGACAAGGGACAGTGCACTGAGCCCTGGGTGTCACCCGGATCAAATGTGGGAGCTGTCGAGCTTTAGCGAGGCTGCGATGCAGGCACCTCGGTTTTGCAGGTGGACCGAGTCGATCCTATCGCAGCCTCGCCGGGGCTCGACAGCTCCCACAGGGATTTGGCTCGACAAGATCATGCGCTGAGTCCTGGTGTCACCCGGATCAAATGTGGGAGCTGTCGAGCTTTAGCGAGGCTGCGATGGCGGCAGATCAGTCAATATCAANTATCAATATTGGTCGTACCGACGCTATCGCAGTTCAAGCCAGCTCCCATATTGGATCTTCGGTGGTTGAGCGCGAAATGTTCCACCCCGGCCAAGCCGTCGCAGTTTTTGCGGCGGCTTTTCTGTGGGCCATGAAAAGTACCATCTTCCATCTGGAACGTGCATTTTGCGCTGCGACCAAGCGCCACATACTGGGCCCGTCATTACGAACGTTCCCGGTTGTTTTAAGCCTCCTGTCGAGTGAGCAGGGCACAGGCCGGCCAGGAATGGGGATATCCAATAATAAAGAGACCGCCCATGAAAAAGCCAAACCCTCTGCTCGAAGACCTCAAGTCGGTCTTGCCCACCATCGCTGCCAATGCCTTCGCCGCCGAGAAAGACCGCAGCGTGCCTGCCGAGAATATCGCGTTGCTCAAGGGCATCGGCATGCACCGGGCGTTCTTGCCGAAAAAGTACGGCGGCATGGAAATCTCCCTGCCACAGTTTGCCCAGTGCATTGCCCTGTTGGCCGGTTCTTGTGCGAGCACCGCGTGGGCCATGAGCCTGCTGTGTACCCACAGTCATCAGATGGCGATGTTTGCGGCAAAGTTGCAGGATGAAGTCTGGGGCAACGACCCCGACGCCACGGCCAGCAGCAGCATCGCGCCGTTCGGCCGTACCGAAGAAGTGCCGGGTGGAGTGACCTTCAGCGGCGAGATGGGCTGGAGTTCGGGCTGTGACCATGCTGAGTGGGCGATCATGGGCTTTCGCCGCAAAAACGCCGAAGGCACCCAGGATTATTGCTTCGCCGTGCTCCCGCGCAGTGACTATCAGATTCGTGACGACTGGTATGCCGTGGGCATGCGCGGCAGCGGTAGCAAGACCTTGCTCGTTGACCAGGCCTTTGTGCCCGAGCACCGTATCCAGAAGGCCAAGGACATGATGGAAGGCCAGTCGGCGGGCTTTGGCCTGTATCCCGACAGCAGGATTTTCTTCGCGCCGTACCGTCCGTATTTTGCCAGCGGTTTTTCCACGGTCAGCCTGGGGATCGCCGAGCGCATGCTTGAGGTGTTCCGTGAAAAAACCAGAAACCGCGTGCGGGCCTATACCGGTGCGGCCGTCGGTGCTGCGACCCCGGCGTTGATGCGCCTGGCCGAATCCACTCACCAGGTGGCCGCTGCACGGGCCTTGCTGGAAAAAAGCTGGGACGAGATCGCCGAGCACAGCGCGCGCCATGAATACCCAAGCCGCGGCACCCTGGCGTTCTGGCGGACCAACCAGGGCTACGCCACCAAAATGTGCATCCAGGCGGTGGATCGGCTGATGGAGGCGGCGGGCGGTGGCGCCTGGTTTGAAACCAACGAACTGCAGCGCCTGTTCCGCGACGTTCACCTCGCTGGGGCCCATGCCTACACCGACTATGACGTTTGCGCACAGATCCTGGGCCGTGAACTGATGGGCCTGGAGCCGGACCCGGCAATGGTCTGAGCAGGCCACGCTTACCTATAAGAACAATCAGGGTGGGGCCATCGGCCCACCCGGGAGCCTTGCATGTCTACTGAAAACAAAATCGATAGCCGCGCGTTTCGCCGCGCCCTCGGCAATTTCGCCACCGGTGTCACCGTGGTCACCGCCGCCGACGCCAGCGGGCGCAAGGTCGGTGTGACCGCCAACAGCTTCAATTCGGTGTCTTTGGACCCGCCGCTGATCCTCTGGAGCATCGACAAACGCTCCACCAGCCACGCCGTGTTTGAAAGCGCTACGCACTTTGCGGTGAATGTGCTGGCGGCCGATCAGATCGAGCTGTCGAACAACTTTGCCCGGCCCAGGGAAGACCGCTTTGCCGATGTCGAGTACCAGGCCGGTGAGGGTGGGGCGCCGGTGCTGGCTGACTGCTCGGCCCGTTTTGAGTGTGAGAAGTACCAGCAGGTAGACGGGGGTGACCACTGGATCATGATTGGCAAAGTGGTGGCCTTCGACGACTGCGGCCGCTCGCCGTTGTTGTATCACCAGGGTGCCTATTCCATGGTGCTGCCGCACACCCGCATGACCCGGCGCGAGGAAGGCCAGCCCCCCAGCAGCCATTTTCAGGGCCGCCTGAGCCATAACCTCTACTACCTGATGACCCAGGCGCTGCGGGCCTATCAGGCCAGTTACCAACCGCGCCAACTGTCCACCGGCCTGCGCACCAGTGAAGCGCGCATGCTGATGGTGCTGGAGAACGATGCCGGCCTGAGCCTGGCAGAACTACAGCGCGAAGTGGCAATGCCGGTGCGTGAGATCGAAGAGGCGGTGAACAACCTCAAGCGCAAGGCGTTGGTCCGCGACGATCAGGACCGGGTCAAACTCACCACCAAGGGCATCGACGAAACCGAGGCGTTGTGGACCATCGCCCGTGAGCAGCAGGACACAGTCTTCAGCCAATTCAGCGCTGAGCAACTGGAGACCTTCAAGACGGTACTCAAAGCAGTGATCCAACACTGAGCGCGACGGTTCAATCCAGGTGCTGGAACTCCTTGACGATAAAATCGATAAACACCCGGGTCTTGGCCGGCAAGTGGCGTCGCGAGGGGTAGACGAGGTTGATTTCCAGGCGGGGCAGGTTCCACTCGCTGAGGATCGGCACCAGGCGCCCGGCGACGATATCGTCGTGGATCACATAGGTGGGTTGCGCGAGGATGCCCAGGCCCTGCAGCGCAACCGCGCGCAACAGATAGCCGTCGTTGGATTCCAGCGCCGGAGTGGCGGGCACCGTGATGGTCTGGTCTTCGCGCTGGAACGTCAGCTCATAGGGATCGGTGGCGTAGGTGTAGAGCAACAGTTGATGCTCGGCCAACGCCTGCGGATGTAGCGGGCGACCGCAACGCTCGAGGTAGTCCGGCGAGGCAGCCAGTATGCGTCGGGTATCGGTCAGGCGGCGGATCACCAGGCTGGAGTCCGGCTCACTGTCGCGGGTGCGCAGGGCGACGTCGATGTTGTCGTCGATGATGTCGTGGTAGCGGTTCTCGGCCACGATCTCCAGGCGCACATCCGGGTACTGCTCCTTGAACTTGGGCACCAGCGGCAGGATATGTTGCAGGCACAGGGATAAGGATGCGGTCACACGCAACACCCCATGCGGATGGTTTTTGCTCGCGCTGACGGCCTCGGTCGCGCCTTGCATCGCCGTGAGGGCGGCCTTGGAATTGGTGTAGAACACCTTGCCGACTTCGGTGACGAACAAGCGCCGGGTGCTGCGCTCGATCAGCCTCACGCCCAGGCGATTCTCCAGTGCCGCCAAGTGCCGGCTGGCCGCCGCACTGGACAGGTCCAGGGCGTCTGCGGCCTTGGTCACGCTGCCCAGTTCCGCGACCTTTACAAACAACTCATATTCGGTCCAGCGATCCATCAGCATTGCTCCACTGCACGCAAGGGTGTTTTCCAGTTACAGCATTTTTCAGGTTTATGCCGACCGTTAAGCTTTTTTTGCCCCTGCCAGTCTAGCCGTTGAGTGCAGGGAAAAACTTGATTGGAGTCGAAATGAGCAAGCATCTGGATGTGGTGAAAAAGTACTTCAAGTATTGCGTCGACGGTAAGGATGTTGAGCGCGTAGCGGAATTTTTTGCCGATGATGTGGTGGTTCATCGCCCCGATTGTCCGGCGCCTATCGTCGGTGTCGAACCGTTCAAACAGGCCTTGCGCCTGAACGTGACCGAGCGCTACGAGTCGATCGAGACAACCTTCCAAAAAGAAGTGGTGGCCGCTGATGTGGTGGTGGTTGCGTTGATGCATCACGCCAAGGGCTCCAACACCTGGCATGGGTTTGATGTGAGCGGCAAAGACCTGGCCTGGAGCGCGTTGACGTACTTCCGGTTCAATGCCGAAGGCAAAGTGGTCGAGGAAATCGTCGAGCGCAATGAGCTGTTCATGGCCAAGCAACTGGGGATTGTCGAGTACGACTGACCCGGGCTATTACCCTGCAGGGACGCAGGGGCAGAGCGCACTTGCACTGTGCCAGTGAAACGCTGCTGGAACAACTGCGCAGCAGCCCGTCTTCTGTCAGCTCACCGGTGCCAGCCACCCGCGCAGAATCTGCGGATGCCGCGCCAGCCACTCCCTGGCCGCCTCATCCGCCGAGCGTTCACCCCGGTTGAATGCATCATCCAGCTCGGCAACGACCGGGTTCGACAGACGAATATTATCCAGCACCTGAATCTCTGCACGGGTCAGCAACGCCAGGCGATCTTCCCGCGCCAGCAGCACCGCCCGATCCACATTGCCGAGCAAACCCCTGGGGTCCTTCAATTCGCGGATACGATAGCGGTGGTGCAGGAACTGCGGATGCCACAACGGCACGATACCCCAGTGCCCTTGGCGGTACAGGGCCTCAAAGGCGTCGATGCAATCGTCCTGAGTGCCCGTGCGAAATTGATAGCCGGCGTTGCTCAAGCCGTATTCGTCCATGATTTTCAGGGAAAACCGGGTAATCCCTGCGCCCAGCCCGATCCCCTGGATCAGCGGGTGCATGCGCGCGCGAACCTCGGGCTTGAGCAGGTCGTCGATGGATGCCACATCTGCCTCGCTCACATAGTCGGGCACGCCCCACATGGCATAGGGCTGGTAATGCAGGCCCAGTTCACGGACGGGCATGGCCTGTCGGTACACACCATGGCTGCATGGCAGCCAGGCCGAGGCCAACATGTCGATGGCGCCTTCGCGCAAGCGCTCGAAATTCACTTCGTGCAGGGCATATTGCCGTTCGACAGTCAGGCCCATGCGCTGCAGGACCAGCGCCACCACGGCGGCGGTGGCGCGATGGAAGGACAGATCGGTGACGCCCAGGCGCACCACACGCGAGCCGCTGGCGATATTGGCCAGGGAAAAGTCCTGGTGGGTCACGGTCAGCGTTTTCGCCGGGCGCCGGGGTGGGTGTCTGCGCATGTTGCTTCCTCCAAGAGGTACGGCTGATCACGGGGCTAGAGGGTGGGTGCCGGCGCCGCATCAATCTTCACGCGCAGCAGGCTGTAGGGCTTCTGGCGCAAGTCGCGACCTGCGTGGAAGATGCCCTGGCGATGCAACTGGTTGGCCATGAAATACAGGTAACCGTCCGGCCCGATGGACAGGGTGTCGGGCCAGAGCACACGTGGGTCGTGGACGATGGTCTGCCACTGTCCATCCGCCAGGCGTTTGTGCACGCTGTTGTGTTCGTAGTCGCCGGCATACAGGGCGCCGGAGGCATCGGCTTCGAGGCCATCGGAAGCGCCTTTTTCCCCCAAGTCCTTGACCGCCATATCCAGCCGCGCTTCGCTGACCGAGGTGTCGCGCAGCAACGCGGTGGGTACCGAGTACAGATGGCGGCTGGACAGCGGGCAGAAGTACAGCGTCTGGCCGTCGGCAGACAGGGCGATGCCATCGGACGCTACCGCAAACGGACGGGTGCTGCCGTCGGTGTTGCGAACCTGCAAGACCTGGCCTTCGACCTTGGGCACGAAATTCGGGTCTACCGAGGTCGAGGTGGCACCGCTGAGGCGGCGTAGGGCGGTGCCGCTGGCAATGTCCATGACGATGATCGCCCCGGGACCGCTCAGGGCCGAGTCGGTGATGTAGATCACCCCTTCATCGCCCACCCGGAAGTCAAAACGCATATCGTTGACGTAGGTGTTGGGCAGCATCACGTTTTTCGGGAACACCAGGGTCTTGACCACTTTGTTGGTGGCCAGATCGACGGCCACCAACTTGGCACCGCCGGGCGTTGGCGAGGCGAAACCGGGGGCGGCAGTATCCAGTATCCAGATCCGCCCGCGACCATCGGCCACCACACTTTGCACGCTGATAAAACCCTTGGCCGGGTCTTTCGGGTCGGCCTGGTTCATGGCCAGGTCAGGGTAAGGCACGACCTGGCCATCGCGCAGCTCACCCACGGTGAACGGCACCGTGTCGCCCCAGCGTGGAAAATTGACAAAGATCCGCCCGTTTTCGGCAACGCTGACGCCGGTGGGCATGGCGTCATGGAAGGCGAACACCTGCTCGATGGTGCCAATAGTTTGCTCGCTGGGTATCGGTTGGGCCTGAGCCGCCTGGCTGTTGATGGCAATCGACAAGGCCAGGGCAGGCCAGATAAAGGCGTGCTTGAGGTGCATGAAAAGCTCCGGGAATCGGCAGGAAAGGGTGCGTTGCGGCCCATGGTGTGCGTTCCCTGCCCATGGAAAAACCCACGAATGGCGCTAACAGTTTCATCGCAATCGAGAAAGTGTGGGGTTCTCCATCTTGGCGTAACTCGTGCAACGGAGCGCGCCTGGCTATATAACTAACGCAGCCACGTCGCTCTGAACGCGGGTTTACGCTGGCGCAGGCGATGGGCATAAGCATTATTCGGGCAACCAGTAAGGGCATATTTGCATGAGTGAAACCGAACGCGGACAGGCGACAAAGGCCATCTGCAACGCCGATGTGCTGATCATCGGCGGGGGGCTGAGCGGTACGCTGCTGGCCGTGCAGTTGCTGCGTTTGCCCGGCACGCGAAAGATTCTGGTGATCGAGCCGCGTGCAGAGCTTGGACGGGGCGAAGCCTATAGTGCGGTGGAGCTGGGGCACACCCTCAATGGCAATGCGGCACGCATGAGTGTGGACCCGGACAACGCCGACGACTTGACCCACTGGTTGACCGACTACATCGCCGCTGGCGGCTGGCCGGAATCGGATCAGCAACACGTCCCCGTCAGCGAGCTGTTCCCACCCCGGGGGATCTTTGGCCTGTATGCGCAACAGCGACTGGCGCAGGCCCGGGAGGGGTCGGCGTCAACGCTCACGCACATCCGCGCCGAGGTCATCGATACGCAGGTGGGACCGGACGGCGTACACCTGACCCTGGATGACGGCCAACCACTGCACGGTGCCCAGGCCGTACTGGCCACGGGCATGTTCCCAGCGGCGCGCACGCCGCAAACCCACTCCAGCGGCTTGAATGCGGCGGCGCTTGACCCGTGGGATGTGCGCGCCATGACGCAACTGGACCCACACTCCACGGTGTTGATCATCGGCTCCGGCCTGACCATGGTCGATGCTGTGGTGTCACTGGAACAGGCCGGGCATCGCGGGCCGATCGAGATTTTTTCACGCCATGGCCTGCTGCCCCATGTGCGCCGGCAACCCCCGGCCTGGGTGGATTTTTTCGCTGAAGATCAGTGCCTGCGCAGCCCGCGGCAACTACTGCGGGCAGTGCGCGGCCAATGCCAGAGCGCCCTGGCCCAGGGCATCGACTGGCAAGCTCCCCTGGACACTGTGCGCGCCCATATCGGCCGCCTGTGGAGCCAGGCCAGCGAGCGCGAAAAACGCCAGTTCGTGCGCCATGTACGGCCCTGGTGGGAGAGCCATCACCATCGCTCGCCACCGTTGAGCGCCGAGCTGGTGGCGCGGCTGCACGGGGAAGGGCGCCTGCGGATCCAGGCCGCTTCGTTCCTGGGCCTGGAGCCCACGGTAAACGGCGAAGTGACCCTGCGCTTGCGCCGTCGTGGCGAACAGCACACCTCCTTCGTCAGTGGCGCGGCCTTGATCAACTCCAGCGGGATCGAATACGACTGGCGCCGCGTGGCCCGCCCGTTGCCCAGGCAATTGCTGGCGCGCGGCTTGATCAAGCCCGGGCCATTGGCGCTGGGGATAGCGGCGGATGCCTCGGGGGCGGTGCTGGATAAACAGGGGGTGGCCAGTGAACGGCTCTTTGCCATGGGCCCGCCGCTACGCGGCATGTGGTGGGAGAGCACGGCGGTGACGGATGTGGCGATCCAGGCCAAGGCGTTGGCAGGCCGATTAGGAGCCTCGTGATCTCTTCAAGTTTTTAGCTTCTTCAGGATTGCGATGCAGATGCACGCGTCCTGAAAAGTAGTGGTCTCGTCTTGGTGAACTGCATAATGTCCATATCAAGCCTCTCTTTTTAGAATGAGAAATGCCGTGACTACACCAAATCCAGCCAGGCATGCCGTGAGCAGTGCCACAGTTTGAATGCCGTAAGGGATAAAAAAAGTCGCAAGAGCACCAAATGTTAACGCCACCAATTGTTGTAGAAAACTAAACAGCATCATTGGGTTGGCGCCGGGTAATCTGTTTACTGCCATGGCTGCTGTACATGGGTAGAGCGTTGCCTGGGCGTACCAAATAACTAGATAGGTCCCAATAGCCAAGTGGACTGACATATTTTGCCAGGCGGCCAAAAACAACACGCTGGTTGCGGCGGTTAATAGGCATGCACCAGAAATTGATAATTGACAAATACTGACAATGTTCAAGGCTCGCCTTACAGTGAATGCACCTAAGTAATAAGCCAGGCCCAGCCACAAGCCGAATGTGCCGTAATCGGCGCTATTCCAACGAAAATTGGAGTGAAATACATACGCTCCGATACCTTGATAGACAATAAAAATACCATAGCCACATCCTCCTAAAATGACCGGTAGATAAAAGCTGGGCTGGATTGCAATAGAGTAGTAGTTTGGCGTGGGTGTGGATTCTTTTGTCAGTGTGTCTAGTTTGTAAAGGCGCGCGCGTATTATAAAGGCTAGTGTGCTGGTGAGTATCAATCCGATGATTAGTAGGCATGGCAGAGCGATCCAGTTAAGGCTTGATATCAGAAAGCCGCCCGCTACTTGTCCACCGATAAGTGCAAAAATAAATGAATAGGATAATCCGGACAGGTTTTTCGCAAGTGCCGCCCCTGATGAGATATCTGTTAACAGTGTCCTGCCGATCAGAGCCCCTCCACCAGCACCTATGCCTTGCATAAACCGGGAGAAAAAGAACGCCTCGGGGCCAAAGCTGAGTAAAGACAGTACGCTACCTATGAATAAAATTGCACAGCAAACGAGAATTGCAGTGCAGCGCCCGAAACTGCGAATCAGGCGTGACATAAAAACTATCGGTAGTACAGCGCCACCCAAATAAAATAGTAGAATTTTATAACCTTCCGCCTCTTCTGTATTTAGTCTTGAGGCGAGCTGGGTTGTTGCAGGTATGTACAGTGTTATACCAAGCTGGGCGATTATGGTCGTGCAACACGCGAGAAGGAGCACCCGCTGAGGGGGTAATGACATGTAAGTTCCTTTTGTCACGGCGTCCTAAGGTGTGGGGTTGTATCTACAGCATTGAATTTACCGCTGTACAAAACTGTTTTAAGTCGTCTGAGGCCCAGTCGCAGCCATTTGCACCCTGCGCCGATAGGCCATGAATTTCGTCGTATAAAAAATAAATCGTACTTGTCTTGGAGGGTCATAAGTTTCGACATATTGGTGATCCTCCCGCTCAAGCAGAAGTGTGCGCACTGTTCAAAAAACATGAGTGGCAGGATGTTCTGCCTCTTCTAATAAAAGGTAAACGAATTCGTACACGGGACGTGGAGGAGTTTAAGGTTCGCGACGAGTCGAGTGCAGTTATTGCGCCATTCAAGATTTCGATATTGGAGTCCAGGCCAAGGTAGGAGTAAGAGCACATGTTTATGAATTTGTCGTCATTGACTTGCATGAAGCCGTCACCGAGATTGTCGGCGACAATTCCGCTCATTCGGGCCTCTTGTGTTCGGCTCCAAAATAAATCACCGCCGGCCACCATTTTCTTGATATTTGAATAACGGTTCATATTGCGCACCTGTCGCCCGAGGCAAAACGGATGACAATACTTTTCTAAGGCGTATTTTTTTACAATATCTTATGATGTAGTAAGTTTCCTGTATTTGTGTAGGTAAGCTCTTCAAGTGCTTTTCGGACACGCTGCAAAGGGCGTCACAAGTCAGTTTTGATAAACCCAGGCTTGAGCCCAAACACTTCCACGCCTTGGGCCGTCGATTGTCCCGTGGTGATGTTCACCCGCTCCACCGGCTTGTCCATGGCTGCCCGATACGCCACCCAAAGCCCATCTTCCCCATGGCTGATCGCCTGGGCCGGCACGATGATCGCCTGGGCATTGTTGTAGGTCACGATAGTCAGGCGCGCGCTCATGCCCAGGCGGACCCTTTGCAGCTGTTTGTCGGTCAATTTGGGAATGGACAAGGTCACCGGGAATTGCGCGCTGCCCTGGTTGTCATTGGCAATCGCCAGGCTGCTGACCACGCTGACCGAACCGCTCAGGTGCTCGCCGTCAAAGCCGTCGCCCATGACCTCCACCGGCTGGCCCTGGTGCAACTGGTTGATATCCAGCTCCGAGACTTTGGCGACGATCTTCAGGCGTTCGATATTGGCCAACCCGAACAGCACCTGGCCCTGGCCGACCTTGCTCCCCGCCTGTACTGGCGGGGTGTTGTTACCGCCCTGCGGGGTGCTGCTGCCGGGTGGGGGTACGACGATCCCGGAAAACGGTGCCTTGACCTCCTGGCCGTCAAGCAGCTTGCGCAAGGCGTCGTACTTGACCGTGGCGTTGGTCAATTCCATGTCTGCAATCTGCCGGTATTCGCCTTTACCCTGGTTCAGGGCCTGTTGCAGTTCGCTGCGGGCGGCGGCCAGGTCCAATTGCTGCTGCTGGGCCTGCTGTTTAAGGTCGTCCAGTTCGTTGCGCGGGATGATGCCGCGCTTGAACAGGTTTTCGCTTTCGACCAGTTTGCGCTGGGTGTTGTCGGCGCTCATTTGCGAGGTACGCAGGCTGCGTCGGGCGCGACTGACGGTGGGGCCGCTGTCCCAGTCCTGCATTTCCTGCACGGTACGCCGGGCCTTGAGTTGTGCGGAGAGCGCTTCGCGCAGTTGCACTTGCAGGGTGGCCGGGTCCATGCGCAACAGGACCTGGCCGGCTTCGACCCGTTGGCCCTGTTCTACCAGGTTGGCCTGCACATTGCCGTCGAACGGGGCGGTCAGGGTGATGGTGGTATCCGGTTCGATCCTGCCGACCAGGCCGATCTGGTGCACCAGGGCATCGCTCTTGACCTCCTGCCATTGCTCGGCCGTACCGGATTGGTTGGCGGCAGGCGTTGGGCGACTGAGCAGCGCAAATCCACCAGCGCCCAGCAGCATCAGCAGTGCAGCGCCCAGCAGGGCTTTTCTAGTAGTCATTGAGGGCGATTTCCCAACTTTCCAAGGTCATGCCCAGCGTCAGGTCGAGCTGGGTCTGGGCATTTAAATAAGCAATCAGGGCATTGAGACGGGCGTTTTCGGCACTGCGCAAGTCGGCTTCAAAACTCAGCACCTGGAAGTTGGTGGAGCGCCCGGCACTGAGTTTGTCCCGTTCGATCTCAAGCTTGCGCCGGGACAGCTCCACAGCCCGCTGGGCAATTTCATACTGGCGCCAGCGGGTGCCAAGGTCGCGCACCACGTTATTGACGCTGCGCTCCAGTTCCTGGCGCGCGTCGGTGATCAGGATGGCCTGGTTCTCTACATCCACGCGTGCGCGGACTTCGGCCTGGCGGGTACTGATATCGCCGATGGGAATGCGCACCTGGACACCGGCATAACTGTCCCAGCGCCGGCTGCTGGTACTGCCCACATCGTTGTCGGTGTTGGCGCGGATCTGGTTGGCACCGCCCACCAGGTCGACCTGCCAGCGCCCGGAGTCCTTGGCCAGCACCAGGTTGAGGTCGGCCTGCTGGCTGCCCAGCAGTGCCGAAAGGTATTCGGGCTGCTGGTTCTGCGCCAGGTTGAAGGCCTCGCGCTTGTCGATGTCCATGCGCGTGGCTTCCAGGGCTTCGGTGGCACGCAGCGGTGTCGCCAGGTCCAGGGCCAGCAGGCGCAGCAACGACAGGCGACTCATATCCAATTGGTTCTGGGCTTCCTCGACGCCCAGTTGCTGTGAGGCGATGTCAGCTTCGGTCTGGACGATTTCAAATTCGGCCATGCGCCCGGCATTGATCAGCGCCTTGTTGACGTCCAGCAGGGTATTGGAACGCTTGAGGGCCTCCTGGGCGATGCTCAGTTGCTCCTGGGCCCGCAGCAGCTCGCGGTAGGTGGCGATGATCTGGCTGATGGTCTGCGCGACGCTGGCCTTGAGGTTCAAGCGGTTGGCCTGTTCGGACAGGCGTGACAAGCGCAGTGGCGCAGTAGTGGCGTCCCAGCCGGCGCCGCGCATCAGCGGCTGGATGATGGCCAGGTCCAGGCCATCGCTGCGGTAGCGCCCGGCACGGTTGGCGTTGTTCAGTTGCTGGGTCCAGCCCATGCTCAGGCGGGTGCCGTACTCGCCGAGCAAGCTGCTGGTCGGTGACAGGGTGGCATTGCGGGCGCGGTCGTCACTGCCCTGGGTGGTGCGGTAGGCGCTGTTGAGCACCAGCTTGGGGTTGAAGGCATCTTCGGCCACCCGCAGGTCGAACTTCTGCGCCACCCGCTGCAGGTAGGCGCTGCGGATTGCCGGGTTGTTGCGCAGGCCCAGGTACACCGCGTCGCCCAGGGTCAGGGTGGTGAGCTGGGCGTTGAGCGAGACACTGCGCTCATAGCCGCTGCGCGTGGTGGTCGGCGCCGAAGGGCGGATCACCATATCGGCGGCCACACAGGGCAGGCTCACCAGGGCGATCAGCCACAGCAGGGGTTTATTCATCGCGCAGGGCCTCCACCGGCTGCAAGCGTGACGCCGAGACGGCCGGGTAGATCCCGAAAAACAACCCCACCAGCAACGTACTGCCCACGCCCAGGGGCAGGGCCGATACGGCCAGGGCAAACTGCCAGCCCGACAGCCAGGCGTAGAGATAGGCCGCCCCCATGCCCAGCACTGCGCCACACAGCGCGCCGACGGCCGTGAGGGTGACGGCTTCGAGCAGGAACAGGTTGCGGATATCCCGCTGGCGAGCGCCCAGGGCCATGCGGATGCCGATTTCCCGGCGGCGTTCCGAGACGTTCATCAGCATCACATTCATCACGCCGACCCCGCCACCCACCAGGGAGATGGCGCCCAGGGCCAGCAACAGATAGGCGAATGTGCGGCTTTGCCGAGTCATGCCGTCGATCATTTGCTGGGGGATCTGGATCTCGACGATATGGTCCGGGAGTTGCGCGCCCAAGGCCTGGGTGGCCTGGGCCGCGATGCGCTCCATGTCCTGGCCGACCGCTGCACGCAGGACCACGCTGCCTACCTGGGGTGTGGAATAGATACGGCGCATGCCGGCAGCCGGGATGAACAGTGATTCGTTGCTTTGCACCGGAATCAGCATCGAGCGCGGCTGGTCCTGCAGGATGCCGATGACGAGGAACAGATAGTCGTTGACCCGCACCCGATCGCCCAGGCGCAGCGGGTCGCCGGGCGCGCTTAACGCCTGGGCGATCTGGTCGCCGACCACCGCGTAGGTTTCGCCGCTGTCGAACTCGGACAGGAAGCGACCTTCGCGCAGAACCAGGCGCATGGCGTCCTTGAGGCCCGGGGTGCTGCCAATCAAGCCGGCATTGGTGGTGCGACCATGAAAGACGATCGGCCCGCTGAACGAGGAAATCGCGCCGATGTGGAGGATGCCAGGCACCGCCTGGCGTACGGCTTGCAGGTCCAGGCTGGTGGGCATCGGCACACTGCTGTTGCCCTTGGGCGGGAACTGCGCCACCAGGGTGTCGGTGCCCATGTCCTTGAAAATCATCGCCGCATCTTCGGCGGCGTTATGCCCGATATTGATCAGTGCGACCACCGATGAGCTGCCGATGACAATCCCCAGCAGGGCCAGGATGGAGCGCTTGCCCAGGGTTCGCAGGCTGACAAACGCTTCGTGCAGCAACTGGCTCAGGCTCTGTTCGACCCGCAGGCTCATACGCATTCTGCCTCATGGACCACGCCGTTGCGCACCAGGATCTGGCGGTTCAGGCGCTCGGCGATATGCGGGTCGTGGGTGACGATGATCAACGTGACGCCCTGCTCGTGGTTCAGGGCCAGCAGCAGGTCCATGATGTCCTGGGCGGTGTGGCTGTCGAGGTTGCCGGTGGGTTCGTCGGCCAGAATCACCGCCGGCGCGCCCACCAACGCGCGGGCAATCGCCACCCGCTGGCGCTGGCCGCCGGACAGGTCGGCGGGGCGATGGTGGGCCCGTTCGGCCAGGCCGACCTGCTCCAGCATATGCAGGGCCCGCGCCACCGACTCCTGGCGCGACACACCGCGATAACCCAGGGGCAGGGCCACGTTGTCCAGGGCGCTGAGGCGCGGCAGCAGGTTGAAGCTCTGGAACACAAAGCCGATCTGCTGGTTGCGGATCGCGGCCAGTTGATCCGGCGTGGCGTGGAAAATGTCATGGCCGGCGAAGTGATAGGCGCCGCAGTCGGGCAGGTCCAGCAGGCCGAGGATATTGAGCAGGGTACTTTTGCCGGAGCCCGAAGCCCCGAGGATGCCGCAGCTTTCTCCACGGGCGATGGACAGGCTGACGTCATTGAGAATGGCCAAGTGTTGTCCGGCCAATTGATAGCTTTTGCCGATGCCTTGCAGAGAAATAAAGCCTGGGAGCGTTGGGGTATCTGTCATCATGACTACGCCTTGCGCTTCGGCAATCCGGCTTGTTCCTGAAAAGCGTTGTAACATCTTCAGGGCCTGCGTGACGGCTGCCAACAGCGGGTTTTTATTCTTGTTTTAAAAACATTGTTTGAATAGTAACTGCGATCCAGCCGCTTCGCCAGCCACAGAGATAGAGCGGTTTTTCTTGTGGCAGAGCCGCTACCGCTGGCCGGAAAATGCCGGGTCCTGCCCTGGGGAAGCCGTTTGCGGGGCGGGCGGCAACGCGTTTGGAGAGTAGGGTGCAGTGTCACTACTTGCTTTCGGGCACTCGCCCCGGTATAAAAAATCAAATTTATTTTTAAAACATATTTCCCCCGTGGAACTTATATGGTCGCGAAGAAACTCAGCGCTCCAAATGTAACCAAGACTCGACTGCTGGATGCGACAGAGGCTCTTTTTATCAAGTACGGCTACGATGCCGTGTTGTTGCGGCAAATCACCGAGAAGGCCCAGGTCAACCTCGCCGCAGTAAATTATCACTTCGGGGACAAGGACTCCCTGATGAAAACATTACTGATGCAGCGCCTGGAGCCGCTCAACGAGCAGCGCCTGGAATTGCTTGCCCGGTGCGAGGCGGAGTCTGACGGCCCGCTGGATTGCGATACCTTGCTCGGCGTGCTGTTTGCCCCGGCCATGGGCCTGGAGCGCAGTGATCCGGCCAGCGGTGAAGGGCGCTCCTTCATTCGCTTCCTCGGCCGGGTGTACAGCGATACTTCGCCGTTTATCCAGGAATACCTCAAGGTGCACTACCAGCCCGTGTTCCAGCGTTTCTTCGAGGCCTTCGCCCTGGCGTTGCCCGACCTGCCGCGCAATGAGCTGGGGGTGCGCCTGCAATTTGCCCTGAAGGCGATTTCCGGGGTGATGGCCGGCACCGAGTTGCGCCTGCTGATGAACTCCATGAGCCTGGGGCGCCCGGCCACGGACGCGGAAGTCATGGCCAAGCTGATCACGCTGGTCTCGGCGGCCATTCGTGTGCCGCAGCAAAGCCCGGAGGCCGAAACGGCACTGGCGCGGGTACTGGATACCCAGCGCGCGATTCGTGGCCAGCCGGCGTTGCCGGCCACGGGCAAGGTCGCGCGCTGATCAAATGACGCGCAAAAAAAAGCCCGCTGGGGCGGCGGGCTTGATATGCAACGTTTGTAACGGATGAGGCTTCACCCTACGTCTGTGGATGTGAATAAATCGTGAAAAAACTGTAAGAAAAATAGGGTATCCGTGTTTTTGTGTAAAACGCTTCAGATCTTCCACGCCTTGGCGCTGTTCGCCAATCGTGCGTGCATCGCGTCGACGTTTGCCGCCAGTTGCGCGGTCAATAACCGATAGCCGTCCAGCGCACTGTGTACCGGGGCCTCCAGCGGGGCCTGGGGCTCAGGCGCAGCAATACGGGTGCGCTCCAACCGCTGCGTGGCACCCGATTGCAGGGCGCGCGCCATCCCGATCAACTGCACGCGAATCTGCCGATGCTGGGTCTTGAGCGCCAATTGCAAGCGCGCCATGGCTTGTTCATCCCGTGGATCAGGGCGCGTATTGCCAAGGATTTCCAGGGTGCTGATGCACATGCGCAGATGGCGTTGGATCGCGTCCAACTCGGTCATGGAAATCCGCACCTCCTTGGACACCGAAGGCATCAGCGAACGCAGTTGCAACATGGCCGCATTCAAGCGATTGAGCCGCTTGAGATGTTCATCATCGGTGACTGACTGGCCGCTGATGATCCGGCTGTAGATAGCGGCACAGTCACGCAGCGCACTGGCCAGGTTGTAGCGCCAGGAGTACACCGCATACAGCGGCAGGGCGAAAGAAAACGCCAGGGCCAGGGCGATGCCGATCAGAATATCGACGGTACGCCACAGGCCATCGGACAGCGGGTTATCGCCGTGGCCGGCGACGATAAATACCGTGATCCCCGACAGCAGCGCGGTGTACCCACCCTTGCCGATGGCGTGATAGGAAAAGAAGCCGCACACCACTGACATCAACAGGTAGGTCAGCAAGGGTTGGCCGAGGTAAGCCTGTTGCGCCACCAGCAACAGGCCGACACTGGCCCCGATCAGCGTACCGTAGGCCCGCTCCACGGCTTTCTTGCCGATATTGCCGTGGTGCTGCAGGCCACCAATCACCACCAGCATGGTCACCGACGCCCATTCGCCATGGGGTAGGTTGAGACCGGTGGTGAGCAGGATGGTCGCGAGCAGGCCGATGGAAACCCGTATGGCGTGGATCAGTTTGGCATGGCGATAGCGGCGATAGGGGTCGAGCAGTGGCCGCAACAGGCGACGGGCGAAGGGCGGCAGATTCATCGGGATTAAGAAGGCCTCATCTTTAGATGTTATGCGGGTCCAGTGTGGGAGCGGGCTTGCTCGCGATCGCGGAGTGTCAGCCAACAAATCTGGTGCTGATACACCGCGATCGCGAGCAAGCCCGCTCCCACACAGCCCGCTCCTACATGGGAGCAGTTTAGAAAATATAGTCGGTGGTCAGGAAGCTCGACGCCCGGTCCCGAATGATATCGCTGATCAGCGCTTTGTTGCTGTCCTGGAACTTGGTGGCCACCAGGGTGCGGATCGAGAACACCCGCAGGGCGTCATGCACCGACAAGGTGCCCTCGGCCGAGTTCTTGCGGCCATTGAACGGGAAGGTGTCGGGGCCGCGCTGGCATTGGGCGTTGATATTGATCCGGCCCACCTGGTTGGCAAAGGTGTCCACCAGGCGCCCGATTTGCGCCGGGTCGGTGCCGAAGAGGCTCAACTGTTGGCCGAAATCCGACTCCAGGACATAGTCGATCACCGTGTCCAGGTCGCGGTAGGGCACGATGGGGACCACCGGGCCGAACTGTTCCTCGTGATACACGCGCATCTGCGGGCTCACCGGGTACAGCATCGCCGGGTAGAAGAAGGAGCCACGGCTGGCGCCGCCATTGGCATTCACCACCTTGGCCCCCTGTTGTTCGGCATCGGCCACCAGGCCGTTGAGGTAGTCCACCTTGCCCACTTCCGGCAACGGCGTCAGCGCCACACCGTCTTCCCAGGGCATGCCCGGCTTGAGAGTGGCCAGTTTGTGGTTGAATTTCTCGATGAAACGCTCGACCACGGCCTCATGCACAAACAGGATTTTCAACGCGGTGCAGCGCTGGCCGTTGAAGGACAGCGAGCCGGTGAGGGCCTCGTTGACGGCGTTATCCAGGTCGACCTCAGGCAGTACGATGCCGGGGTTTTTCGCATCCAGCCCCAGGGCCGCACGCAGGCGATGGGGGCGCGGGTGCAGCTTTTTCAAATCGCTGGCCGCCTTGTTGGTGCCGATAAACGCAAAGATATCCACCTTGCCGCTGGCCATCAGCGCGCTGACGGTCTCGCGGCCACTGCCATAGATCACGTTGATAACCCCGGCCGGGAAGCTGTCGCGGAAGGCTTCCAGCAGCGGGCGGATCAACAGCACGCCGAGCTTGGCCGGCTTGAACACCACGGTGTTGCCCATGATCAGCGCCGGGATCAGTGTGGTGAAGGTTTCGTTGAGCGGGTAATTGTAGGGGCCCATGCACAGCGCCACGCCCATGGGCACACGACGGATCTGCCCCAGGGTGTCCTGTTCCAGCTCGAAGCGGCTGGAGCGGCGGTCCAGTTCCTTGAGGGCATTGATGGTGTCGGTGATGTAGTCGCAGGTGCGGTCGAATTCTTTCTGCGAGTCCTTGAGGTTCTTGCCGATTTCCCACATCAGCAGTTTCACCACGGCATCGCGCTGTTCGCGCATGCGCCGCAAAAACGCCTCGACATGCTGGATCCGCTCGACCACCCGCATCGTAGGCCACTGGCCCTGGCCCCGATCATAGGCCCGCACCGCGGCATCGAGGGCGAGCAGGGCGGTTTCGGCATCCAGCAGGGGCGTGTTGCCGATTATCACTGGCGTGTCGCCGTCAGCGCCCGCCAACTGGACCGGGCTGCGCACCTGGGCCAAGGGGCCGTTCCAGGTGCGCAACTGGCCATCGACCAGATAGTCGCGCTGTTCGATGGGGGCGGCGAGGCGAAATTGCTCGGGAATGTCGTTGGCGGTGGGAAACAGATTGGCAAGCAGGTGAGTGGTGGTCATGTCGCTACCCCTGGAGTGGTTGCACAGCTTGAGTCAGAGATTCCCCCATCCGAGGGCTCTGTTGCAAGGCTTACACGTATTTCCCTACGCACCGTGGGGCTGTGCCGGGTAAACTACGCGGCTTTCTTGAAGGAGTTCATATGAGTCAGTACCAGCCGGGCATTCTTGCCGCACCGGTGCCGTTGCAGGCACGCCATCTGTTTTTTGCCATCGAATCCATTGACGCCGTGCCGGCAGCGCTGGATGCGCTGGTGCAACTGGTCGACTCGGCAGGGGTGGTGGGCTTGGGTGAACCGCTGGTCAAGGCCCTTGGCGCGCAGGTCGACGGGCTGCGCAGTTTCCCGCCTATCTCGGCGCCTGGTGCCGACAACCCATCCACCCAGCAGGCGTTGTGGTGCTGGCTGCATGGCGCAGACCGTGGTGAATTGCTGCTGCGCAGCCGGGCTTTTGAGAAAGCCCTGGCGCCGGCTTTTCGCCTGGTGCAGATGACCGAAGGTTTCCGCTACAAGAGCGGCTTTGACCTGACCGACTACGAAGACGGCACCGAAAACCCCCGCGACGATGCCGCCGTCCAAGCCGCCGTTGCCGACAGCGGCGCCAGCTTTGCCGCGATCCAGCAATGGCAGCACGACCTGGACGGTTTCGCCGCCTTGCCGGCCCAGGAGCGCGACCACATCATCGGGCGTCGCCATGGCGATAACGAAGAGCTGGAGGACGCCCCCGAGTCTGCCCACGTCAAGCGCACCGCCCAGGAGAGCTTCGCCCCCGAAGCCTTTGTGGTGCGCCGCTCGATGCCCTGGGCCGAAAATGGCCAGGCGGGGTTGATGTTCCTCGCATTCGGCCATTCCTTTGATGCCTTCGAGGCCCAGTTGCGCCGCATGAGTGGCCTGGAAGACGGGATTGTCGATGGCCTGTACCGCATCAGCACGCCGCTGACCGGTGGTTACTACTGGTGCCCGCCGCTCAAGGACGGGCATCTGGACCTGGGCGTGCTCTTCGCCGCCTGAGCCCTTTGCCGGAGCCCGCAAGCGGGCTCCTGTCACCTCAGGTGTCGCTCATGGCCTTCAACCACGCCGGGTCCAGGCGCGTTTGCTCAGTTTCGATTCCCTGCGCCTTCATCTGTGCCTGGTGTTCTTGGATTTCCCTGACCAGTTGCGCCTGTGCGCTGGAATTGGCATCCAACTCGTGCATCTGCGTCAGCCCCAGGTGGTAGAACCGCAGCAGCTTCAGCGCCGCCGGATTGTTGGCCTGTACCCGCTCGGTGACCTTGTGCATGACGTTGGTCACCCGCATCAGGTTGCGCTTGAGCTGCCAGCCATAGACCGCGGGGGCCAGCCAGGCTTGTGACCAGAACGGGCCGCGGACCAGGGCGATGGTCAGGACCACGCCCGCCACCACACCGCCGATATTGAAGCGAAAGTTGTCGCCGCCGGGCTCGCCAAACAGCATCACCGCCAGGCTCGACAGCAGCATGGCCAGGGCGATGAAGATCACCGCGACGATCAGCGTGCTGCGGCGTGTCTGCTGGCGATAGGTTTGCGGATCGACAGGTTTGATCTCGAACATGCGGGATGCAGTCTCCATAAGCCAAGTAGGGGTATTGCGCGGCGCGGCATCTTCTCATGATTTGTGGCGGGGGGTGAGAAGAAACCAGGCCGCCAATGCCTACAAGTGCTTGGGGGCGATCCAGGTAACGTCAGTGATGCCGTATTTCTCCGCCCATGGCCGGGTGGTTTTTTTGGTGCGCTCATGACCAGGACGCCCAATGCGCCCGACGTGGGCCACCCCGGCGTCACAGCTAGCCCAGTGCCATGCCTCTGCGTTATTCATGACCTCCGCCCGCACCACAAAGGACTTGGGTTGGCCATGCAGCCTGTAGTGGATGGTGTAGATCGTTGCCGTGCCCATATTGCCTCCCTGTTTTGTTATGGAATGGATGCGGATTGATTCAGAAAGGTTCAGAAAGTTTGTGCTGCATTCTTGCAATCTATTGCCACAGATCAGTATTGGCAGCGACGACGGTTACAGGTATTAGTGAAGCCTTCGCCCTGCGCCCAAGGATCGCGTCATGCTCAAGGATTCTTCCCGCCTGACCCACAGCCGCCTGTACCTGCAACGCCTGGGTTACGACACGCCGCCAGCACCAACCCTGGAGACCCTGGCGCAGTTGCAGTTGCGTCATGTCTGTACCTTCGCCTTTGAAAACCTCTCGGTCCTGTCACAGTTGCCGGTGCCCCTGGACTTGGCCAGCATCGAGCAGAAAGTCCTGTTCGATGGGCGGGGCGGCTATTGCTACGAACTGAACCAGATGTTCCTGGCGTTGTTGCAAGAGCTGGGCTTTGATGCCCGCGGCATCACCGGCCGCGTGGTGATCGGTGGGCCGCCCGATGCGCATACCTCACGCACCCATCGCCTGGCCCTGGTGACCCTGGCGGGTGTGCGCTACATCAGCGATGTCGCCTTTGGTGGCATGGTGCCAAGCAGCCCATTGCAACTGGATAACCTGGCGCCCCAGGCCACGGCCCATGAACCCTATCGCCTGACCTTGAACGACGCCAGCTACACCCTGTGGGCCCAGGTCGGCGAGGAGTGGCGCGGGCTGTACGTGTTCGACCTGCAGTCGCAGTCGCACTTCGACTATGAAGTCGGCAACTGGTATGTCTCCACGCATCCCGACTCGCCATTTATGAACCACTTGAAAGTGGCGCTGGTCGGGCCTGGGCTGCGGCGTACCCTGAACAACGGCCACTATGCGATTCATTACCTGGGCCGCGACAGCGAGAAGCACAGGATCACGGACGTGGATGAGCTGTTGGCCCTGCTGCGCGAAGCCTTTGCTTTACGTGTCCCCGATTACCCGCCACTGCGTGCGAAACTGGTGCAACTGTTGGCCGACAGCTGATGGACCGGCTCCAGGAGGCTTGATCCAGAGCCTTCACTGAAGCGTTTTACCTCCGTTTGACCGGGCAAATTAAATCGAACCTTTCGCAAAACGGGGGGCTCGAACCGTTTCCTGAATAATTTGCCCACCCAAGAAGGAGATGTAAGACGATGTCCAAGCTATTCGGAAAATTCCTCAAGAATTCCTCGCTCCTGGCCCTGGTTGCCGCACCGGCCATGGTATTCGCTGCACCGTCCACCGATCCGATTTCCACGTTCGGTATCCTGGGCAGCTACAACGACTTCAAGCTCGAAGGCGGCAGTGAAAGCGACAAGGACCAGATGCCGCAAGCGGGCCTGTTCTATAACTTCGGCAACAAGCTGACCGCCGAATCCGGCTTTATCTACCAGGCTGGCGTGGACGCCAAGTTCGGCAAGAAAAGCGACAACAAGCTCAAGGAAGGCCAGGCCGACCTCGACCTGGGTTGGCGCGCCGCGCTGGATGCGCGCAATTTTGTCGATGTACTGGTCGGTGGTGGCTACAACTGGACCCGCTACGAGCCGGAGTCCGGCGACTACGACATGCAACTCACCAGCAAGTCGCCGTTTGCCAAGGCCGCCCTGGGTTACAACCATCAGTTCGACAGCATGACCCTGCGCGTCGAAGCAGGCGCCCGCTACACCCTCGATGGCCGCGCCAAGCTCAAGGTCGACGGCATTGGCAGCGACACCGTGGACCTCAAGGACCGCACCAACCCCTACGCCGAAGTCAGCCTGCTGATGAACCAGAACGGCGACCTGCCGGTGATGGCGGGCCTGTATTACACCCGTACCGAATACAAGCTCGATGCGGACTCCGAAGTGGCCGATAACACCAAGCTCAAGCGCGACGAGTACGGCTTCAAGGTCGGCCTGGCGTTCTAAGCTGCCTGCTGCGGGCGCCGGCGTTCTGTCATGGATCGCCGGTCGTCCAACCCTGTCCGCCCAAGCCCCCCTTTGTGTCCCCCAATACCCTCAACGCCGCGGCCCTGCTGACTTAGTGTGAACCCAGCTGTTCACACCACAAGAGAGGCTGGCTATGTGGTCTATGACCCCCCGCCGCATGGGTTTGCTCCTGGCCTTGCTGGGCCTGCTGGCAGCCTGTGACGACAAACCGCAACATCCCCCGCAGCCTGCCACGGCAAGCCGCGCCATGCCTGCCGACCCGGCACTGGCCCGGGTCTACGACACCAGTTGCAAACTGTGTCACGCCAACCCGGCATCCGGCGCACCGCTGACCGGCGATAGCCAGGCCTGGCGCCCCCGCGTTGCCCAGGGCGTGGACACGCTGCTGGACCATACCCTCAACGGCTACAACGGCATGCCGCCGATGGGCCTGTGCATGCAGTGCTCCGAGGAGCAGTTCCTGGGGCTGATCAGTTTTATGGCCGGTACTCACATCCAATAACAACAATGGAGTAGGTGATGGTGCTTTCACGCAGGCAACTGTTGCAGCGCTCGGCCGCAGCCGGCGCATTCCTGGCAATCAGCAACAACCCGGCGCTGGCCCAGTTGGCCCGGGCGCCGCGCTTGATCCCCTGGCGCAACTGGTCGGGCGCACAACAGTGCCTGCCCCTTGAACGGTTGGCCCCCAGGAACCTGGATGAGTTGGTGCAGGTCATTCGCCAGGCGCCGGGCAAGATCCGCCCGGTGGGGGCGGGCCATTCGTTCAGTGCCTTGGTCCCGACCGATGGCACGCTACTGTCGCTGAGTTTTTTCAATGGTTTGCTCGATCACGACCCCGGCAGCCTGCAAGCCACCTTCGCCGCCGGTACGCCCATGTCCCGCATGGGGCCGGCGCTCAAGGCGATCGGCCAGGCACTGCCGAACATGGCAGACATTGACTACCAGACCCTGGCCGGTGCCATTTCCACCTCGACCCATGGCACCGGGGTCGGCTTTCCCTCGTATTCGGCCGGTGTCACCGGCCTGCAACTGGTGACGGCCCAGGGCGAAGTGCTCGAGTGCGATGCCGGGCGTGAGCGCGAGGTGTTCAACGCTGCCCGGGTGTCGCTGGGCGCGCTCGGCGTGAGCACCCGCGTGCGTCTGCAAAACCGCACGCCTTACCGCCTGCGGGAGCGCCAATGGATTGCCCGCACCGAGGAATTGTTGGAGGACGTGGTGAACACCACCCGGGAGAACCAGCACTGGGAGATGTTGGTGGTGACCCATTCCGACTATGCCTTGTCCATCGCCCTTAACGAAACCACCGATGCCCCGACCCCGCCAATCGACCCGGCAGAGGCGGGCGGCAATGAGTTCGTGTCGATTATCGAAAACCTCGATAAATATGCCAGCGACTTTCCCGAAACGCGCCGCACGCTGCTCAACAGCCTGCGCTATTTCGCCCGTTTCCAGGATCGGGTGGCCGAATCGTTCGAGGTCTACGCCAACGTGCGCAATGTGCGTTTCAACGAGATGGAGTATTCGCTGCCCGCCGAACATGGCCCGGCCTGCCTGCGGGAAATCCTCAAGCTGATCCGCGACCAGGGTTTGCGCACCTGGTTTCCCATCGAGTATCGCTACGTCAAGGCTGACGATATTCCCCTGAGCATGTTTGAAGGCCGCGACAGCTGTTCGATCTCGGTGCACCAGCACTACACCATGGACCATCACAACGTCTTCGCCGCCGTCGAGCCGATCTTCTGGAAATACGCCGGTCGGCCGCACTGGGGCAAACTGCATAGCCTCAATGCCCGCGCCTTGCAGGCCCTGTATCCACGCTGGCAGGAGTTCGCGCGGGTGCGCCAGGCCCTGGACCCCGGCGGCAAATTCCTCAATGCACACCTGTCATCAATCCTGGGAGTTGCCTGATGAACCGCAGACACTTCATGGCCGGCACCCTCGGCGCCGGTGCCTTGCTGGTGGCGGGCGCGGCGCTGTTGCGTCCGGCTGACCGGGGCTCGCCCTACAGCGAGTATTTTCGCCAGTTGAACCAGCAGCTCAAGGCCCATGGGCCGATGCGTCCGGTGTTGCTGATTGATCTGGATCGCCTGGATCACAACATCGACATCGTGATGCAGTCGGTCCAGCGCGGTGGCAAGCACCTACGGCTGGTGGAAAAATCCCTGCCTGCGCCGGGCCTGTTGGCCTACATCGCCAAGCGCGCCGGCACTCAGCGCCTGATGTCGTTTCACCAACCCTTTCTCAACCACGACGCCCGGGTGTTTCCCGACGCCGATATCCTGCTGGGCAAGCCGTTGCCGGTGCGTTCTGCCGAGCTGTTCTATCAAGGCCACCAAGGGCCATTCGACCCCGCCCGACAATTGCAGTGGCTGTTGGATACACCGCAGCGCCTGCAGCAATACCTGGCGCTGGCCCAGGGCCTGGGCACACGGCTGCGGATCAATATCGAACTGGATGTGGGCCTGCATCGCGGCGGTAGCAGCGATAACGCGGGGTTGGGGCAAATGCTCGGGCTGATCAGCGCACATCCGCAGCACCTGGAGTTTGCGGGCTTCATGGGCTATGACCCGTTTGTCGGCATGGGCGTGCCGGGCATCCTTGGCTCGCCCCAGGCGTTGTTCGACAAGGTCATGCAGCGTTACAACGGCTTTGTTGACTTCACCCGCCAGCAATTTGCGCCACTGTGGCGTGATGGCCTGACGCTCAATACCGCTGGCAGTCCCAGCTATCGGATGCATGAGCAGGAGCGGTTGAGTAGCGAGGTCTCGGTGGGCACGGCCATGCTCAAGCCTACGCACTATGATTTGCCATCCCTTCGTGAGCATGTGCCGGCGGCCTATATCGCCACGCCGGTGCTCAAAAGCACCGGCGTGGTCAATATCCCGGCGCTGGATGACAAGTCCCGGTTGCTGTCCTGGTGGGATCGCAACCAGCGCGCCACGTTCTTTATTTATGGCGGTCATTGGCTGGCCGATTTCGAGTCGCCCTCGGGGCTGCAAAGTAATGGCTTGTATGGTCGCAGCTCCAATCAGGAGATGGTCAATGGCTCGCCGGGGGTTGGCCTGGACGTTGATGACCAGGTGTTCTTGCGCCCGAGCCAGACGGAGTCGGTGCTTCTGCAGTTTGGCGATTTGCTGGCGGTGCGCGGCGCCAGCATTGTCGAGCGCTGGCCGGTCTACACCGGCTGAAATAACGCCCCCCTACAACGCAAACGGAATCGTCAGCTTGGCCCACACCATATCGCCTTGCGGCCGGTTCTCTACCTCAAACTCCTTGGCCCAGCGGATCTCTGCACTGGCGTACTTAAGAAAGGTGAAATACACCGCCGGACCAATCGCCAACACCTGGCCCCGCACACCGTCATCGACGTCTTCGCCATAAATATTGGTGACGGTGCGCCCGTATTGCCTATCGTCAGTCGTCTGCTTGAGGTAGTAGCCATTGATGCCCAGGCTTAAGTGGTCGGGGGGCAAGCGCACGGGTCGGATTCATGTCTGGGCTCATTATTATTGTTGGAGGGTCAGCCCTCATCAGGGCCTTGCCCATAGAAATAAGCCCTTGGCGCCCCAGAGGGCAGGGTATTGGCGGCCACAGAGGGGGGCTTTGCCGGACACTGTTCGTTCAGAGTGCGGCGAGCCTTGCAAGCACCTATGATTGTCAGGATGTTTCTAAAACAATAACCGGGCATACAGTCGGGAATCGCAGATCCATGCACGGCAAAACCGTTGATCCACACTATGAGCTGGCGCGGGTGTCGCCTTTTCTCCTGCAAACCCTGGGGCAGGTTGCGACGCAAAAAGGTGCGAATGCCGGGCATTTGTGCCGTGGCCTGGGGTTTACCCTGGCGGACCTGGACGACCCGGCGCTGCGTATCTCCTATCGCCAGGCCGTGGCGATGATCCAGCGTGCGCTCAAGGCCTTGCCGGACCAGGGGCTGGGCCTGTGTGTCGGCAATCAGAATGTGCTGGGCACCCTGGGCCTGCTGGGGCATGTCATCTCGTTGTGCAAGACCCTGCGCGATGCGTTTGCCGTGGGCGAGCGGCACCAACATACCTCCGGCGGCATCGCCACCTCACGCACCCATGAAGGCGCGCAGGAGGTCATGGTCGATATCGAATGCCTGTTGCCCTATGCCGAAGTCCAGGTGTTTGCCGCCGAGGAGTTCTTTGCCAGCCTCATGGTCTACGGGCGGACCCTGGTGGGCAGCGAATTCAAGCCATTGCGCATGGAATTCATGCACGCACCGCCGGTGTATGCCGCCGAGTACCCGCGCTTGTTCGGTGACGATGTGCGCTTTGGCTGCCTGCACAATCGCATGGTCCTGGAGGCCCGCTGGCTGGACGTGCAGTTGCCAAATCATCATGCCCTGGCCTTGCGCCAGGCCCTTGGTCTGCTGGAACTGGAAAGTGCCCAGCTGCACCGGAAAATGGACCTGATCCAGGCCGTGGAGCGGGCTATTTCCCGTGATTTACAGGGCAGTCAACTGGAAAAGGTCGCCAGTGACCTGAACATGAGCGGGCGCACCCTGCGCCGGCGCCTGACCGATCATGGGCTGACCTTTGAAGCGTTGCTGGAACAGGTACGTCGCGCCCGGACCATGGGGTTGCTGGGCAACCCTGGCCTGTCCATCGAGCGTATTACCCAAGAGGTGGGCTACAGTGATGTACGCAGCTTTCGCCGGGCGTTCAAGCGCTGGACGGGGCTCAGCCCCAGTGCGTTTCGGGGAGTGGCCACGGATTGGCATTGAACCCCGCCGGCCGTGGATCAAACGCTATCGCTGGTTGCGATGTCGTTTGATCCACGGCCGGGTTCAGCCGGCTACCGGGCTGCGCCAGTCGTCAGAGCCGGACGTGCCCGAGACCTCATGGGTCCAGACGATTTTACGGTAGGTGAAGTGCACATCCTCCAGGTGGGTGAAGTGTGCATTTGCCGGGTCCTGGCAGTTGGGCATCCGTGACTGGATGTCCACGATGATCGCGTCTTCCAGCTCAATGGTGAAGTAATGCTCCTGGGTCCCGGCGGATGACGTGCGATACCACTCAAGGCGGCACTTGACCATTTCCCCCGATGTCAGCGCGCTGAACAGCAGCGGTGAGGATTTATCGAACACCTTGCTGATCATCAGCGGCTTGTGTACCCGCTGGCCGGTGGGCTGGCCCGACTGTGGATCCCGGGGAATGATGACCTGGTGCTGGAATGCCTCGACCAGGATCTGGTCCTCGTGGCCTTCCTGATAGATATTGCCTACCGAATCCTGGGTGAATGTGCCTGCCGTGATCAGACCCTGCTTGGCGCCGGTGATCGAGAGGTATGCGGGTGTTGGCATGACGGGTTTCCTTGCCTGATAGATAAGTTTGCGCTGTTGGGCGCCATGGCTCACTAACAAAAAGTGTGCCGGATAACCGTCGCCTAATAAAATAAGGGCGTTGTTTAAGCGTGGGCGTGCAATGGCGCCTCGGTTGTATATTTTTTTGCTCTTGAAGTTGAGTTTGTTTGCGCAGTAGTGCGCAATTAATTGCCCGGTGCGTGCGTGTCGCGGTATTGATGGCTCAGTATTTAGTTTAAGTACAGCGTAATTGAAAAGACTGGGCAATTTTTTGCGCACGCCTGAATGAAGCCTCTTGTCCGCGGGTGCGAGCGGCCTTGCGTGTTTCAAGGGTGCCCGTTGAGTACGCTGACTGACAAACAATGAATCAGCATTGTTTTTGTAGGAATCTCCTTAACTAGATCTGGGTGGCTTGCTCAATAAAATATTGCTGGCTATGGTTTGCACTTATCGCTACACGGAAATGGAATTCACTCAGTATAAGCTCGGTGTTTATATAGGTGTTCGCCATACTTTAATTGAGCATAACCAGCACAGTACGGCCCACCATGGTTTATCCAGACAAGCTTTCGGCTTATTACCTGGAACTTGCCCAGTCACCGATCTCGGCTGGCGGTTTTGCAGGGGAGGACATACGTTTTTCGGCGGGGTATGAAGCGCTGGAAAATGAGCTGGACAAGGCCCGGTCGATCCATGGCAACAGCCAGCCGGACTGGCAGGGTGTGAGGGACAAAAGCGAAGCCTTGTTGCGTCACGAGTCCAAGGATCTGCGGGTGGTTGCCTGGTTGACCTGGGCTTTGTATCAACGTGAATCCTTTCCTGGTCTGCTCGCCGGGCTCGGTATGTTGCGTGAACTCTGTGAGCACCACTGGGCGACGGTACACCCCATCAAGCCGCGTACCCGTATTGCGGCTTTTGCTTGGCTGATACAGCGTATTGAACCGGTGCTGGCGCAGAGCTTTGCGCTCAAAGACCAGCGCTCCCTGTTCCAATGTATGGCAGGGCACTTGGCACGCCTTGATGAGCTGTGGGTCGGGCACCTGGGGGACGACGCCCCGTTGCTACTGGCCGTTCGCAGGCAGCTCGAGGACAAGCTGCAACAGGCCCTGGAGAGTGACCCGCCGCCATCAGGCGTGAGCGGTGTGGTCGCCCAGGTCAAGCAGGTGGCAACCCAACTGCTGGCGCCTGAGCCGGTGGTGAACAATGAGAAAGACGTGCACAAGCTCTTGCGCACGCTGCAGGACAACGCTCGCCCCCTGTGCGCCTGGTGGTTGCGCCAGAACACCACTGACCTGCGGGCCTTGCGCTTGAACCGGACACTGACCTGGCTGGGGATCACCGCTCTTCCCGATAGCAACAGCGAACAGATAACGCCGTTGCGAGGGCTGGCGCCCGACAAGCTCAAGCGCTATCAGGAGCGTTTTGCCCAGGGGCATTACGCCGACCTGCTGCTGGAGCTTGAAGCCAGCCTGGCGAGCGCGCCTTTCTGGTTTGACGGCGTGCGCATGGTCTGGGAGTGCCTCCAGGCGCTACAGGCCGAGCTGGCGATGGTCGAGGTTGAGATTCAGTTCGCCTTGTTGTTGCAACGACTGCCCGGGGTTGCCCAGTTGCGTTTCCATGATGGCGCGCCCTTTGCCGATGCTGCCACCCGTGGGTGGATCGACACCCAAGTTAGCCACCACCTGCAAATCCGGGTGCCGGTCAGCACCCGTGCCAGTGCCGGCCCGGCGCCATGGGAGGAGGCCTTGCAGGCGATTGCTCCGCTGCTGCGCAAGGAAGGGTTGAAGGCCGCTGTCCAGGCCTACAAAAACGCCATGCAGGCCGCTCGGGGGGATCGCGCCCGGTTTTACTGGCGCCTTGGCCTGGCTCGGTTGTGTGTCCAGGGGGCCAAGCATGACTTGGCCAGGGTTCAGCTTGAACAGCTCGAACAGGAGCTGCAGCACTGCGGCCTGTATCGCTGGGAGCCTGACCTGACCCTTGAGGTGTTGCAACTGCTGTACGCCTGTTACGACGTATTGCCCCAGGGCCATGGCCTGCGCGAGCGCAAGGATGAGATCCATCGCAAGTTGTGCCAGGTCGATCTTGAAGCGGTACTCGAATAGGTTTCCGTCATCACGCAAAGGAGAAACACCATGGCCAAAGAAGGTTCGGTCGCCCCCAAGGAACGTATCAACATCACGTTCAAGCCGGCCATAGGCGGTGCCCAGGAAGAGGTCGAGCTGCCCCTGAAGCTGCTGGTTTTGGGTGACTTCACCCAGCGCGAAGATACGCGCAAGGTTGAAGACCGCAAGCCCATCAGTATCGACAAGAACACCCTGGACGAGGTGCTGGCCAAGCAGGCCTTGAGCCTGTTGCTGAGTGTGCCCAATCGACTGCAGGAAACGGATGAAGCCGACGAGTTGGCCGTCCAGGTGCGTATCAACGCGATGAAGGACTTCAATCCGGCGCATCTGGTCGAGCAGGTTCCGCAGTTGAAAAAACTGATGGCGCTGCGCGAGGCGCTGGTCGCGCTCAAAGGCCCCCTGGGTAACGCGCCGAGTTTTCGCAAGGCCATAGAAAACGCCCTGGCCGATGAGCAGTCCCGTGCGCGGGTATTGGCCGAACTGGGGCTGAACAGCCCTGCCGCATGATCTTCTCAGTAAAAGGACACTGATCGCATGACCACGAGCCCGACCGCCCACGCAACCCCCCTGGATACCGAATACAGCATTCTTGACGACATCATCGCCCAGACCCGCCTGACGGCCGATGATGAAACCTACGGCATCGCCCGGCGCGGTGTCTCGGCCTTTATCGAGGAATTGATCAAGCCCCAAAACCGAGGCGAGCCCGTCAAGAAGCAACTGGTGGACCGGATGATCGCCGAGATCGATACCAAGCTCAGCCGGCAAATGGATGAAATCCTCCATCATCCTGAATTCCAGGCACTGGAGTCGGCGTGGCGTGGCCTGCAACTGCTGGTGGACCGCACCGACTTCCGGGAAAACATCAAGATCGAGCTGCTCAACGTCTCACGCCAAGACCTGCTGGATGATTTCGAGGACTCGCCGGAGGTCGTCCAGTCCGGGCTCTACAAACATACCTACAGTGCCGAATACGGTCAGTTCGGCGGTCAGCCCGTCGGCGCGATCATTGCCAATTACTTCCTTTCACCCAGCGCGCCCGACGTCAAGCTGATGCAGTACGTGTCCAGCGTCGCCTGCATGGCCCATGCACCGTTCATTGCCGCCGCCGGGCCTGGTTTTTTCGGGTTGGAGAGCTTTACCGGCCTGCCAGACCTGAAGGACCTGAAAGACCACTTTGAAGGGCCGCAATTTGCCAAGTGGCAGAGCTTCCGCCAGAGCGAGGATGCCCGCTACGTTGCCTTGACGGTGCCACGCTTTCTTCTGCGAACGCCCTACGACCCGGTGGATTGCCCGGTCAAGACCTTCTCCTATAGCGAACATGTGGTCAGCAGCCACGAACATTATCTGTGGGGCAACACCGCCTATGCCTTTGCCACGCGCTTGACTGACAGCTTTGCGCGCTTTCGTTGGTGCCCCAACATCATCGGCCCGCAAAGCGGGGGCACGGTGGAAGACCTGCCGCTGCACCATTTCCAGAGCATGGGTGAAATCGAAACCAAGATCCCCACCGAAGTGCTGGTCTCCGATCGGCGCGAATACGAGTTGGCGCAGGAGGGTTTTATCGCCCTGACGATGCGCAAGGGCAGCGACAATGCCGCGTTCTTTTCCGCCAGTTCCGTGCAAAAACCCAAGCGCTTCGGGATCAGCGCCGAGGGCAAGGCGGCCGAGTTGAATTACCGGCTCGGCACACAACTGCCCTACATGATGATCGTCAACCGCCTGGCGCACTACTTGAAGGTCTTGCAACGCGAGCAACTGGGTTCGTGGAAGGAGCGCACCGACCTGGAACTGGAACTCAACAAATGGATTCGCCAGTACGTGGCCGACCAGGAGAACCCCAGCGCCGAGGTGCGGGGGCGGCGTCCGCTACGCTCGGCACGGGTTGTCGTCAGTGATGTCGATGGCGAGCCAGGCTGGTATCGCATCAGCCTCAGCGTCCGCCCTCATTTCAAGTACATGGGGGCGGATTTCACCCTGTTCCTGGTTGGCAAGCTCGATAAAGAATGAGCCGGGGGGCTTGAGATGAGTCACTACAGCGGTTTCCTTGAGCGCCTTGCAGGCACTGCGCCGCTGTTGGCGGGGCGCACGCCACTGGCCTGCGTCGCGGCGTCGGTGGCCACCCACCTGGGCAACATGCTCAGCACCCGGGCGGGTAGCGTGCAGACGCTGCCCGACTATGGCTTGCCGGATCTCAATGACATGCGCCTGAGCCTGCACGAATCCCTCAGCCAGGCCCGTTTTCTGATCGAGCGGTTCATCACGGCCTACGAGCCGCGCTTGAGCCATGTGCGGGTCACGGCGCTGCCACAGGGGCACGATCCGCTGGCCCTGGCCTTTGAGATCCGGGGGGCGTTGCATATCGACGGGGTCGTGCAGGTGGTGGCGTTCAGCGCAAGCCTGGCTGGCAATGGGCGAGTAGAGGTCACCCCAGGTGTCTGTTAATCGCTATTACCAGAGCGAACTCAACGCCTTGCGACACTTGGGGCGGCGCTTCTGTGAGCGTAATCCGGCACTTGCCCCATTCCTCGGGGACAGTGGCCGGGACCCGGATGTCGAGCGGCTGCTTGAGGGCTTTGCGTTCCTGACGGGCCGCTTGCGGCAGAAGCTCGACGACCAGTTGCCGGAGCTCAGCCATTCGCTGATGCACCTGTTGTGGCCCAACTACATGCGACCGTTACCCGCGTTCAGCATGTTGCAGTTCGCGCCGTTGCTGCGTGCCGGGCCCGCGATCACCGTCGAGCGGGATACGCCGGTGGAAAGTGTGGCGATTGACGGTGAGCGTTGCCGCTTTCGCACCTGCTATGCAACGGATGTGCTGCCCCTGCAAATAAGTGCGCTGGATTACTCGGCCCAGGGCGAGGGCGCCTTGCTGAACCTGCGCCTGGAGATGACCGCCGAAGGGCATATGGGCGAACTGGTGCTTGAGCACCTGCGCTTGCATTTTGCCGGGGAGCGCTATGTCAGCCAGATGCTGTACGTGAGTCTGCTGCGCCACCTGCAAGGCATTGACTTGCTGCTGCTCGATGGCGAGTGCAAACCGCTGCTTGCGCGCAACGGGCAAGTGTTGTCATTGCCATTACCGGCATCGGTGGTCCGGCCAGCAGGTTTTTCGGCAGACGAGGCGCTGCTTCCCTATCCGCCGAATGCATTCACTGGGTATCGGCATCTACAGGAATATTTCGCGTTTCCTGACAAGTACCTGTTTGTCGACGTCGGGGGCCTGGATATTCTGCACACCTTGCCGGATGACCTGCTCAAGCAGGCCCGGGGGTGTGAGTTGCGCTTCAAGCTTCGCCAGCGCAATCCCGGGCAGGTGCTCCCCACGGTGGACAACGTAAAGCTGTTTTGCACGCCGGTCGTCAACCTGTTCAAGCACGACGGGGTGCCGATCCGATTGGATGGCAAGCAGGATGAATATCTGCTGCTGGGAACCGACTATGCGCCAGGCCATTGCGGGGTTTTTTCCGTGGATCAGGTCACCGGATGGCGCCCGGGTGGCCTGGGCTACCAGGCGTATGTGCCATTCGAGTCGTTCGAGCACAACCAGCAAACCGCGTGCTACAGCATTCGCCAGCGGCCGTCCCTGCAACACAGCGGCCTGGATACCTACCTGAGCTTCGGCATTCGCCAGTTCGGGGATCAGGAAACCCTGTCCGTCGAGCTGACCTGCACCAACCATGACTTGCCACGCAAATTGCGTATCGGTGACATCAATCAAGCCTGCGAGCAAACACCCGAGTTCCTGTCCTTCAGCAACATCACTGCCGCCACCCCTGGTATCGCGCCCCCGCTGGACAGCGGCTTTTTGTGGAAGCTGATCAGCAATATGTCGCTCAACTACCTGTCCCTGAGCGATATCAATGCGCTGAAAGTGGTGCTCAAAACCTATGACTTGCCGCGCTACCACGATCGCCAGGCCGAAAAAATCAGCCTTCGACGGCTGGACGGGTTGCGTTCGATAAGCCAGCGCCCGATCGACAGGTTGCATGGCGGCTTGCCGATTCGAGGGGTGGCAATCGATCTGACCCTTGACCCCCAGCACTTCCTCGGAGAGGGCGACCTGTTTGTCTTTGCCTCGGTCCTCAATGAGTTTTTTGCGCTGTACGCGAGCCTCAACTCGTACCACGAACTGCGCGTTACCAGCACACAAGGAGAGGTGTACCTATGGCCATCCCGGATGGGCCAGCAGGCCCTGCTTTAACCGAGTTGTCCCGGACCATCCGTGAGTATTCGCTGTTCCAGGCGGTCTTGCAGGTGATTGAGCGTTTGCGTGAGGCCCACCCATCCCTTGGCGATGAGGCGCTGTATGACCTCCTGGAGTTCCAGGCCAATCCGGGGTTGGGGTTTCCCGGCAACGATATTGACCGCGTGACGTTCTTTATCGAGCGTGGGCAATTGCGGGCACGTTTGCGCCTCAATGTATTGGGCCTGGTGGGGGCGAATTCGCCACTGCCGGCATTTTATGCTGAGCACGCCTTGGCCGAGCGGGCGGGGGGGAATCCGGTCGCCGACTTTCTTGACCTGTTCCACCACCGTTTGCATCGGCTGATGCTGCCTCTGTGGCGCAAGTACCGTTACCCGGCACGCTTTCGAGCGGGCGCCAGCGATGCGTTTTCCGCGCAGATGTTCGCCCTGATAGGCCTGGGCGGCCGGGCCATCCGGGGGGCGACGCCATTGGACTGGAAACGCCTGTTGCCCTACCTGGGGTTGCTGGGCATGCGCGCCCATTCGGCGGCGCTTATCGAAACGGTGCTGCGTTACTACTTCAAACACCCATCGTTGCTGATCGAGCAATGCGTCCAGCGCAAGGTGGTGATTGCCCGTGGGCAGCGCAACCAACTGGCACATGCCAGCAGTTTGCTGGGGCGGGACCTGGTCCTTGGGCGGCAGGTCGTCGACCGTGCTGGCAAATTCAGGGTGCATCTCCAGGACCTCGACTGGCAGCGTTTTCATGAGTTTTTACCCGACGGCGCGAACCACTCGCCGCTCTGCGCGCTGATTCGCTTCGCCGTGCGAGACCCTCTGGACTATGACCTGCGCCTGGTCCTGCGCCCCGGGGAGATACGGGCGCTGCACATAGGCCAACGCAATGTGTGCCGGCTGGGCTGGACCAGTTGGATGGGGCAGGCGCGCGCGGACGGTGTGCTCACACTGGCCAGTAAAACTCACTAGGGACAGATGACTATGATGAATGTGGACTTGCAGCAATTGATTCGTGTGCTGGCGACACAAACTCGCCATGACCTGGAGCGCGCCGCAGAACGCTGTGTGGCCCGGGGTGGCTCGCAAGTCCTGGTGGAGGACGTCTTGCTGGCGCTGCTGGAGCACCCACAAGGGTTGCTGGTGCGTGCGCTGCAAGAGGCCGGCATCGAACAGGGCGAACTGCAAGCCACGCTTGTGCCCAGGATGGAGCAGGGCACTTCGCGCAATCCGGTGTTTGCGCCGTTGCTGGTGCAATGGTTGCAACAAGCGCTGGTTGTTGCCCAGCTGGAGTTGGCGCACTCCCAGGTCAGTGAGGCGGCCTTGATCCTCGCCTTGCTGCGTAACCCGTTGCACCACGCTGGTAGTCGTTATCAGGTGCTGCTGGCCCGTCTCGATGCGCAACGCCTGCTTGAGTTCGCCTTGGGCGAGGAGGCCGAGGTTTCCCGGGTGTACGCCTGTGGCAACCCTGAAGCGTTGTTGCCGCGTTTCACCCATGACCTGACCCAGCAGGCCCTGGATGGGCGGGTCGACCCGGTCTTGTGTCGAGACGCCGAGATCCGGCAGTTGATCGATATCCTGGCGCGTCGGCGCAAGAACAATCCGATCATTGTGGGTGAAGCCGGTGTCGGCAAGACCGCGCTGGTCGAGGGTTTGGCCAGGCAGATTGCCCAGGGGCAGGTGCCGCCGGTACTCCAGGATACGCGCCTGCTGATCCTCGACATGGGGCTGCTGCAGGCCGGTGCCAGCATCAAGGGCGAGTTCGAGCGACGGCTCAAGGGCGTTATCGAGGAAGTGAATGCTTCAGCGGTGCCGGTGATCCTGTTCATTGACGAGGCGCACACCCTGATCGGGGCCGGTGGTTCGCCGGGCAGCGGCGACGCGGCAAACCTGCTCAAGCCGGCGCTGGCCCGTGGCGAACTGCGCACCATCGCGGCCACCACCTGGTCGGAGTACAAGAAGTACTTTGAAAAGGATCCGGCACTGGCCCGGCGCTTTCAGCCGGTGCATGTCCAGGAACCCAGTGTCGATGATGCGGTGACGATCCTGCGTGGTCTCACCTCGGTGTATGAAACCAGCCATGGTGTGTACGTGCGTGATGACGCCGTGGTTGCCGCCGCGCAGCTATCGGCACGCTACCTGGCGGGGCGACAGTTGCCCGACAAGGCTGTGGATGTGCTCGACACGGCCTGCGCGCGTGTGCGCATCAGCCTGGTGACCGCTCCGCCGGCGTTACAGGCCGTGGCTACCCAACTGGCGGAAAGTACCCGCCAGCACCAGGCACTTTGCCGCGACCGGGACGCCGGGCTGCCGATTGACCCTGGCGCACTGCAGGTACTGGCCGCGCGCCTGGAAACCGTCGGTGGCGAACATGAACACCTCAAGCAGTGCTGGACACGCCAGCGTGAGATGGCCGAGCGGGTACTGGCCTTGCGCCTACAGTTGAGCCAGGCCCGCCAGTCCGGGCAGGCCATCGAGCTGCTTGAGCAGCAACTGTGCCAAGCCCACGGCAGCCTGCTGGCAGAGCAATCCCAGCAGCGCCTGGTCAATTTTGAAGTATGCCCGCGGCTGGTGGCGCAAGTGATCAGTGCCTGGACTGGCATTCCGCTCAGCCAGGTCGCCTGCGAGCACAGCGTCAAGGTCCTCGACTTCGCCACCGATCTGCGCACGCGCATTCTCGGCCAGGAGCAGGCCGTGCAGATGCTGGACCGCTCGATGCGTGCCGCCGCCGCCGGGGTGAACCGGCCCGATGCGCCCGTGGGCGTCTTTCTGCTGGTCGGCCCCAGTGGCGTTGGTAAGACGCAGACGGCGTTGGCGTTGGCCGACCTGTTGTATGGCGGCGAACGGTTCATGACCACCATCAACATGTCCGAATACCAGGAGAAACATTCACTGTCACGCCTGATAGGGGCTCCGCCCGGCTATGTCGGTTATGGCGAAGGCGGCGTGTTGACCGAAGCGGTCAGGCAAAAACCCTATTCGGTGGTGCTGCTCGATGAGGTCGAGAAGGCGCACCTTGGGGTCATGAACCTGTTCTACCAGATCTTCGACAAAGGCTGGGCCCATGATGGCGAGGGGCGTGAGATCGATTTTCGCAACACGCTGATCCTGATGACCTCCAACCTCGGCAGCGAACACATCATCGACCTGTGTGGCGCTGCGCAGCGCCCCAGCCCGCAAGCCTTGCAAGCAGCACTTGCGCCGCTGCTCAACCAACACTTCAAGCCGGCGCTGCTGGCCCGTATGTGCGTAGTGCCGTACTACCCGATCAACGGTGCGGTGCTGCGGGAGTTGATAGAAAGCAAGCTGCAGCGCCTGGGTCAACGTCTGCTGCAACGGAATCTGGCATTCAGCCATTGCCCGCGATTGGTCGATTACCTGGCAGAGCGCTGTACCCGCAGCGAGAGCGGGGCGCGGTATGTCGATCAGTGGATCGACGCCAACCTATTGCCCCCGATAGTCGATCGCCTGCTGGAGGCAATGGCCAGGGACGAACATGTGCAGCGCGCCCACGGGACGCTGGATGGCGACGGTCACGTCATCTGCGAGTTTGCATGATGAGGGCAGCCCCGTTGTCACCGTCGCCGGACTATACAGAACAACTGGTGCAGTGGCTCTTGCGCCTGGGCCTCGACAGCGATCGGGCAAGTGTGCCTGGCAACCTTGCCCAGGCCGCGGTGCAGTTGAGCCAGTGCACGCTCAGCCAGGTGTACCTGTCAGATGAGGCCGGCCATGGCCTGCTCCTGGCTGCCGAATACCGGCGGGAAGAAGGGCCCTGGGATATCGGTGTGGGCGCAGAGGTGGACCAGCAGGGCCAGCAATTGCTGCAGTTCTCCCTGGAACATCAGCGCCCCCTGAGTATCCGTGGCCTGCAAGACAGCATTTATGACACCGCCTTCATTCCCAGGGGCCTGGCGCCCTGGCAGTCGCTGCTGTGCGTGCCCATCACCCATCGACATCTCCCCGCGAGGGGCGTGCTGCTATGCGTAACTGAACATTCCAGGGATCTGCTGGGGTACGCCACAACACTGGGACCGTTGGGGGCTTTTGCCCTGCGCCAGCGGGTGCTGTTGCAGGACGCCAGCCCGCCATCGCCGGCCCGTCCGGGGCTCGCTCGCGTGCTCCGTCCCGCAGGTCTTGGCCTGATAGGCAACAGCGCGGCGATGGACGAGACCTGCCGCCTGATCGGCAAGGTGCTGGACAGCACCTACACCGTGCTTTTGCGCGGCGAGACCGGTACGGGCAAGGAGGTGGTCGCCCGGGCGATCCATGCCATGGGCCCGCGTCGATCCAGGGCCTTTGTCGTACAGAACTGCGCCGCATTCCCGGAAGGGTTGCTGGAAAGCGAACTGTTTGGCTATCGCAAGGGCGCCTTTACCGGTGCCGACCGGGATCGTCCCGGTCTGTTCGATACCGCCGACGGCGGCACGTTGCTACTCGATGAAATCGGCGATATGCCGATGTCGCTGCAAGCCAAATTGTTGCGGGTCTTGCAGGAGGGCGAAATACGTCCGCTGGGTGCCAGTACCGCCCATAAAGTGAATGTGCGGATCATTGCGGCAACTCACCGTGACCTTGGCGCAATGGTCGCCCAGGGGAGTTTCCGTGAGGACCTCTACTATCGATTGGCCCAGTTCCCGATCGAACTGCCGGCCCTGCGCCAACGCGAGGGCGATGTACGGGCGCTGGCTCGGCATTTCGCAGGCAAGGCCTGCGCCGCCCAGGGGCGAGCGCCGGTGTCCTGGTCGAACCAGGCCCTGGATCAGCTGTCCAGCCACAGCTTTCCCGGCAACGTGCGCGAGCTCAAATGCCTGGTGGAACGTGCCGTGTTGTTGTGCGACGACGGGGTGATCCTGCCGCAACACCTCTTGCTACCACTGGCGTCACCCGCACAGGCCACCGACGCAACGCTGCGCCAGCGCCTGGAGCGTGTCGAGCGGGGCTTGCTGATTGATTGCCTGCACAAGAACCGTGGCAATCGCACCCGTGCTGCCCGTGAGCTGGGGGTCGCCCGGCGCACCCTGTTGTATCGCCTGGCACGGCTGAATATCCCCTGCGGTGACGTCAAGGGCGAGTGCTGAATGTTCCGCGCGCGAATTTATTTCAATGGGAGAGGCGTGATGAGTGTTTTTCGATGGCCGGCAGTGGGGATGGTTCTACTGATGTGGGCGCTGAGTGGTTGCGCGGCGAACTACGTGTTTGACGACGATGACTATCGGCCGCTGGGTGACCCGCGGTCCAACCAGCGCGGGCAATAAGCCAGGAGTCCCTGTATGCAGTTGGTATTTGAGGTCTGTGGCAATGGGCAAGACATGCCCGGCTCGACCCGCAGCAAAATCTTTGATGGCGCTGGAGGGGTGATCGGCCGTGGTGCCGATTGCGATTGGGTGATTCCCGATCCCAGTCGCCAACTGTCCAATCATCATGCCTTGGTCAGCTTTCGTGACGATCAGTACTTTCTGACTGACATCAGCACTAATGGCATTCGCCTGGGAGACGGCACCGTGCGCTTGCGCAAGGGCCAGGCCCGGCCGATCAGCCAAGGCATGGTGTTGCGGATGGGGCCGTTTGATCTGCGCACGCAGTTGCTGGAGGCCGCTGACACGTCGAATCATCACGACAACCTGATCCCCGATGACGCGTTCCTGCAGTTGGATCCTGTGCGTGCCCTGGATGACCAACAGGCCCGGCCACTACCGGAACCGAGCTGCGCGCCCTCGAACTGGGCGGACACCAGTACGGTGGAACGTCACCATGTGCCTGTGCCGACCCTGGTCGAGCCTGCTGTGCAGGTGTCTGCGCTTGTAGAAACTACCCCGCCAGCCCATGACCATGGGCTGTTCTGGGAGGCGTTTGCCCAGGCGCTGGGCGTGTGCCTGGACCCTCTCGACGAGCCTGGGCGGCAAGCGCTGGCCATCAAGGTCGCGGGCTTGCTCAAGCAGGCAATCGAAGGGCTGCAACAGAACCTGCACACCCATGCAGAGCTGAAAAGTGCGCTGGGCGCCTCGCTCGGTCATACGCCAGCCCGCGACCTGGGGCCGTTGAGCGAGGGGGGTCAAGCGCTGGAGGCCATGTTGCAGGGGGCTGGCGAACTGACGATTACCCAGGCATATCGCGATTTACAGGTGCACCAGGTTGCACTGCTCGCCGGCTGTCGGGCGGCCATGCGCGGCGCCCTGGCGGCATTTGCACCTGGCCAGTTGCTGGTCCGTTTTGAACAGCAGGGCAACACCCCGCGAATCCCCACCAGCGGTGCTTATTGGCGGGCCTATCTGCGCCATTATCAACGCCTGGTCGAGGACGACGATTGGGAAGAGCGCCTACTGAACGAAGACTTTGCCAACGCCTACAGGGAACAGGTGCGCCTGGTTTCCACCCTTCATAGCCCTTGTTCTGGATGAGCCCCATGCCACGCGCCACCTCTGTTCTGTTATTGGCTGTGATGGGGCTGTTGCCCGGTTGCAGCAACCTGTCTCCCTATTCGACGCTGACCAAGCTGGACCTGACGCTGACCGCCAGCGATCGGGTCAACCCGGATGTGAATGGCCGGCCGTCACCGATCGTGGTGCGCCTGCTGGAACTCAGAAACCCCGTGGCCTTCGAGAATGCCGATTTCTTCAGCCTGTATGGGCGTGCCGAAAACACCTTGCCCAAGGACCTGGTCAGCAGCGAAGAGTGGGAATTACGCCCTGGCGAGCAGGTCGCGCTGAAGCTCCGTGCAACGCCAGGCAGCCGTTACCTCGGCGTGCTGGCGGCCTACCGGGATTTGCCCCAGGCACGATGGCGCCATGTGGTGCCGCTGGCCGTCGAGTCGCGGACCCAGGTCGATCTGCTGCTCGACGAAGCCGGCGTGCGTGCAACGGCTTTGCAGACCGCCAAGGCAGGTGACTGACATGCTGATCGATAAAGTGATCTGGCAGGAGGGCATGTTGTTGCGCCCTCAGCATCTGCAGCACAACGACCGCTACTACCACCAGCAACTGGCCCGCCGCAGTCAATTGGCACAGGGCTATGCCTGGGGCTTCCTGACGTTGGAAATCGACCCGCAATACCTCGATATGGGCAAGGTAGTGGTCAGCCAGGCCAGTGGTGTACTGCCTGACGGCACCCTGTTTGAACTGCGTGAGCCGGCCTCGCCGCTGGTACTGGAAATCCCTGCCAATAGCGGCAGCCAGGCGGTGTACCTGGCTTTGCCGATGGTCGCCGGCAATGCTGTCGAGGTGCGCCAGCCGGCGCAGGCTGACGTCGTGGCACGCTATACCGCGTACGAAGCCGAAGTGGGAGACGCCAATGCCGGCGAAGACACGCGCTGTACCATCACCTGCGCCCGCCCGGACTTCCGCTTGCTGCTTGGCGATGATCCTGGGGGGCAGACCTGCGTCAAACTCAAGGTCGCACAGGTCCAGGATTGCAGCGCCCAAGGCGTTGTTGCGCTTGATAGCGTGTTCTCCCCGACGTTCATGCACCTGCACGGCTCGCCGTTTTTGTTGTCTTGCCTCAAGGAGGTGATCAGCCTGTTGGCGTTTCGCGGTGACGCGATTGCCGAACGCTTGCAGGATGCTGGCCAGGCGGCCGGTGCGCAGATGGGGGATTTCCTGATGCTGCAGTTGATCAACCGGACCGAGTTGATCCTGCGTCACGACCTGGACCAGGCCCGCCTGGGCCCTGACCAGTTGTACCAGGCCCTGCTTGGGTTGTTGGGGGAGCTTTCGACATTTTCCAGCGAGACCAAGCGCGCCTGTTTTGAAGGGCACTACCGGCATAGCGACCAGGGGGCGAGCTTTCGTGACCTGATGGCGGCCATTCGTTCGGTCCTGTCGATGGTGCTGGAGCAACACGCCATTGAACTGGTATTGCAGCCCCGTCAATACGGTGTGCTGGTGTGCCCGGTCAATGACCTGAACCTGCTGGGCTCTGCCACCTTCATTTTGGCCGCCAGTGCCCGCGGCGATTCGGAGGCACTGCGCCTGCGGCTGCCGGCGCACCTCAAGGTCGGGCCGGTGGAGCGGATTCGCGAGTTGGTCAACCTGCACCTGGCAGGTATTAGCGTCAAACCGTTGCCCGTGGCGCCACGGCAGATTCCGTTCCATGCCAGCAAAACCTATTTCATGCTCGAACTCAGTGCCCGTGACCTGGAGCAGTTGGAGCATTCAGGCGGATTCGCCTTCCATGTCAGCGGCGAGTTTGCCGATCTTGAATTGAAATTCTGGGCTATCAGGAACTGAATCTATGACGATGGACAAGGCATACCCACAGGATGACAAGACGGTCCTGCTGGATCGGCATGGATTCGGCCCGGCGCAGGGCGCCATGACCGATTTCGAGACGCCACCGCGCTTTGAACAGCTTGAAGACCGGATGATCCATGCTGCCCATTTGCAGGGCGCGCAGCCCTTCAGGCTTGGCCTCAACCCCTTGGTGACGGCGGCCTGGGACCTGTTGTCGGAGGTGGTCCGGCTCAAGGGCGGCTCGGCCCGTGAAGGCCTGCACTCGCTCAATGACCGACTGTCCTCGGGCATCACGCTTTTTGAACAGCGGGCCCGCCACGACGCAATCCCCGACAGCCAGATTATGGCGGCCCGCTACGTGTTGTGCAGCGTCATTGACGAGGCCGTGGGCACCACGGCGTGGGGGCGCCAGAGCGACTGGTCGCAAATGAGCCTGTTGAGCAGCTTCCACAACGAAACCTTTGGTGGCGAAAAATTTTTTGAGCTGCTGGAGCGACTGTCCAGGGACCCGTTCAAGCACCTGGCGATGCTGGAGTTGATGTACCTGTGCCTGGCACTGGGCTTTGAAGGTAAGTACCGGGTGATGGAACGCGGGTTGCTGCAGTTGGAGGGCATTCGTGACGCCTTGTACCGGCAGATCATCCATGTGCGTGGGGACGCGCCGCCGGCCACGGATCCCCGGCCACCGTCCAGCCGCAAGCCGGGGCCGGCGCTGCGTATTGTTCCGGCCACCTGGGTCTGGGTATTTGTCGGGGTGGGCCTGGGCATGATGTATGCGGGGTTCGCCTGGGTGCTTGGGGAGCAACGCGAGAGCGTGCTCCAACCCTATCTTCAGACCACCCCAGACATCACCCGGACACCGAAGTAACGCAGGGAGCGAATCATGAAACCTCTATTCAAAACGCTGGTTGCGGCCCTGGCGCTGACCTGGGTCTGGAGCCTGCTGCTGGTGCTGTTACTGGCCTGGGCCGTGTGGTGGTTCGGGCCGCTCCTGGCGGTCGACGACAAACGTTTCTGGCTCGGTGCGACTTCGCGCTTACTGACCATCAGTGGCTTGTTCCTGGCCTGGGGCCTGTTGATGGTCTTCGTCAATCGGCGTAACCCTGGGCAACTGCCTGGCGATGATGGCGGCCCGGAGCAGGCACCGCCAAAACAGCGCAAGGGGTTGGTCGAGCATGAGCAGAACAACGTGCGTGGCCGCTTCAAGGAGGCGCTGCAAGCCCTCAAGACATCGCGCCGCTATGGCAAGCGCAGCGAACGCTGGCGCAGTGAGTTGCCCTGGCACCTGGTGATGGGATGCAGCGCCAGTGGCAAGACCCGTCTGTTGCAGGCCGGCGGGCTACAACTGCCATTGGACCGCACGGATGCCGGCGACCCACACGCAGCTGGCGGCATACGTCATTGCGAGTGGTATTTTGCCGAGGAAGGGGTACTGGTCGAAACCCCGGCGCGCTACCTGGCGCACACCGACAGTGAGGTCGACAGCAGTGGCTGGGCGACGCTGTTGAACCTGTTGAAAGCCCGTCGCCGTGCGCGCCCGCTCAGCGGCGTACTGCTGACAGTTTCGGTGGACACCTTGCTCAATGGCAGCGAGCAGGCACTGAGCGTTATGGCGCGCCAGTTCAACAGTCGCCTTCACGACCTGCAGCAGACCTTACATGTGCAGTTGCCGGTCTACCTGGTACTGACGCAGGCGGATCATTTGCCCGGGTTTGTCGAGTTCTTCGAGCGAACGGAGGGCCAGGCCAGTGATGGCCTGTTGGGCGAGCACATCGTACCTGGCCAGGCGGGAACCGATGTTGGCGAAGTGCGCCAGGCCTTTGAAGCCTTGCTGCAGCGTTTGAGTGGGGAATTGATACAACGCCTGCATCTGGAGCGCAGTGGTGAGCGCCGGGGGCGTATGTTGGATTTCCCCCGGCAGGTGGCGCTGATCGGGGAGCGGTTGTGCCTGTTTATTGAACTGGCGTTTTCTGCCCATCGTTACCAGCGCGTCAACGCCTTGCGCGGTTTTTACCTGACCAGCTCCGGCAGTGAGTCGGGCGCCGGGCAAAGCCGTCCACGGTTTATCCAGGGGCTGTTCAGCCGGGTGGTGTTCGGTGAGGTCGACCTGGCCGGCCTGGACCACCGGGAACGGGTGCGCATCCGTCGGCGTCAGCGCGGCTTGGCGCTGGCGGCCTTACTGGTACTCGGCGCCGCAGGTTCACTGTGGATGTACAGCTATTCGCAGAACCATCAACGCCTGGAGCAACTGCGTGAATTGGCACGCACGCCTGTCCGTGGCCACGCTGCAGCAGACCAGACCCTGGCGATCGTGCCGCTCCTGGATAGCCGACTGGCAGCCACCCAGGTTTTTGCGTCACCGCAGGGCGCGGGTTGGATGCCGTTCACGGGTTTGTATCAAGGCGACAGGAGCCGCCCGGTGCTGGACACGGCCTACCAACAGGCATTGCTACAACACTTGATGGCCCGGGTCCGCGAGCTGTTGGGGCAGCAGGTGCGCAGCAGCTTGCACGACCGCCAGCAGCTACTCCTCAGCCTGCGCGCCTACCTGATGCTCAACCTGCCAGAGCGCCGGGACAAGCAATGGTTGGCGGATCGGGTCGCCGAATTGTGGTCGTTGCGTTACCCCACAGACCCGTCGCTGCAGAAGCGTTTGAACCTACATTTTGCCCAATTGCTCGAACAGCCCTTTGCAATGCCGCTCGACGAAACGCTGGTCGCCCAGGCTCGCCAGGTGTTGAAAGCACAGCCCCTGGCTGGCGTGGTCTACCGTCTGCTGCGTGAGCAGGGCAGCGAGCTTGAGCCCTATCGTTTCACTCAACACCTGGACCCGCAGGAGCAAGTGTTCACCGGCATCGACCAGGCCATTCCGGGCTTTTTCACCCAGCGGGGCTACCGTCAGTTCTTTGCGGTGCAGGGTAGCCGGATGGTCGATAGCATCGTGCGCGACAACTGGGTGCTGGGGGAGGGCACGGAACTCAATGCCCTGGGCCTGCGCCAACTGCTGGTCGAACTGGAGCAATGCTATTTCAGTGACTATGCCCAGGCCTGGAGTGCCGCATTGGCCCAGGTGCGTTTACAGGACAGTGAGACGTCGCGGCAAATGGCCGAGCAACTGGCGAGCCTGACCTCACCCCGTTCGCCGTTATTGCAGTTATTGCAGCAAATCAGGGAAAACACCCGTTTCTCAAGCCCTGTCGAGCGCCTGGACGCACTCCAGCCGGATTCGCCAGTGGCCCAGGCCGCCTTGGACAATGCCACGCAACGGCTGCCCGACACCGCACAGCGCGCTTTGCAGCGTCGGTTTGAAGCCCTGCATCAATTGCTCGATGAACAGGACAACCCAGGGCCTGAGTTGTCGCAGGTGCTGCAAACCCTCAACCCGTTGCAACTGCAATTGGCCGCCCTTGGCCGGGATAACCAGCCTGACCGGGCGGCCTTTGAGATGGTCAAGCGGCGCATGCAGGGGCAACGGGACGCCCTGGGTAACCTGCGCAATGCCACGGAGCGCCTGCCGACGCCCCTCAACGGCTGGTTGGCGGGCGTAGCGGATGACAGTTGGCGCCTGGTGCTCGACGCGGCCTACCGGCACCTGAACCGGCGCTATCAGAGTGAGGTGTATGGGTTCTATTCCTCGGCGATCAAGCAGCGCTATCCGTTCAGCGCCCATGCCAGTAGCGATGTCGCGCTCAATGATTTTCGCGAGTTCTTCAAGCCGCAAGGGTTGATGGCGCGGTTCCTTGACGATGACCTGCGGCCCTTTGTCATCGGCGATGGCAACCGTTATCGGTTGCGCAGCCTGGATGGCCGCAGCCTGCCGATGTCACGGGCGTTGCTGGACCAACTGGCCAAGGCTCGCACCATACGCGAGGCGTTCTTTGCCGATGATCCGGGGGAGCCGGGGGTGCGCTTCACCCTGGCGCCCTACAGCCTGGACCCCACGGTCAGTCGGGCGATCCTGCGGTTCGGCGACCAGCAGATGGAATACCGCCATGGGCCGATTGTACCGATGCTGTTCCAGTGGCCCACCGATGTCGAGGGCGGCCGTAGCAGCCTGGTGCTCGAAGGCATGGCGCAACAGCCATTGGGCATTGAAAAAAACACCGGGCCATGGTCGCTGTTCCGCCTGTTCGATTTGCTGCAGGGCGAACCCTTGAATGGGCGTGATGCGCGCTTGCTCAAGGCCGATATCGGCGGCCTGCGCGCCCACTACCTGTTGACCAGCCAGCGGACGCCGAACCCGTTCGAGATGGCGGCGTGGCGGACCTTCCGCATACCGGAGCAACTATGAGCCCACGGCAAGATACCTGTCGCAACGCCGGGCGTACGGCGCCAATCACGGCGGCCCGACGCTGATGGAACAGCTCCCCCAGTCCTGCGATCCGCCCCCGGGGCCGCCACTGCCGGCGTTATTGGCTGGGCGCTATCGTCTTGAACGGGTGCTCGGGGTGGGCGGCATGGGGGTTGTCTATCGCGCCCGTGACTTGCTGCATGAGCAATTCGGTGAACCGAGGTCCCAGGTGGCCCTCAAGGTTCTCGGCGAGCACCTGGCCCCGTCACAGGACGCTCACCTGTTGCTCTACAGCGAGTTTTCCCTGACCCGCTACCTGCGGCACGAGCGTGTGGTGCGAGTGTTTTCATTTGAGGTGGATACCACGGGCGAAGTGGCATTCTTCACCATGGAGTTGATGAGCGGCATGACCCTGGACCAGTTGCTGCTCAACTGCCCGCGCGGGGTGCCTTGGCAGGCATTGCGCCCTATTGCCTTGGGGCTGCTGGAAGCGTTGGGTTATATCCATCGGCAAGGTGTATTGCACGGCGATGTGAAGCCCGGCAATGTGATGTTGGGCGCTGACGGGGTGCGCCTGTTTGACTTTGGCCTTGCCCAAGCGCTCGGGCCGCCGCTGTCCGAGCTGCCGGCCTTGAGTCCACAGCGTTTCACGGCCTGGACACCGGCCTATGCCGCACCGGAACTGCTGGAGGGCGCGCCGCTGTCAGCCAGTTCGGAGGTGTATGGCGCAGCATGCCTGTTGTATGACCTGGCACTGGGTGGGCGTGCGGCGCAAGGGGCGGGCCCGAGGCCGCGACTGGCGCCCCCTCGGCAACTGCCCCGGCGTTGCTGGCCAGCGTTGCGGGTGGCGCTCAGTGTCGACCCGCAGCGCCGAACCATCACCGCTGACGAATTGCAGGCGGCCATGCAGTGTGAACATTCGGTGGTGGGTCGTTGGTTCGCGGATCGTGCCGTTAGATGACGGGGTGATCAGCGGCAGCGTCAGTTCCCAGGCAAACAGATTCTAGGACGACGCTTGTTCGTAGCGGCTTTTGCGCCGGGCGCGTTTACGCAGCCGATTGGCCGTCCACTGTTGCAGTGGGTCCAGCAGGAAAAAGAACAGGTAGGCGGCGAGTACCAGGGTCAAGTCGATCCAGGTCTTGCTGATAGGCCCTTCCACGGCTTCGACGCCAGCCTTGATCAAAAACAGTACGGCGACCCCGCACAACCACAGCACTACGGTGAAAACCAAAGGTCGCGCGCGATTTGAAAACCTGCCTTGCATGTTCAATCCATCTCCCTGAGAACGCTGGGTCAGTCGGTGTACCGACCCCCATGGGTGTAAAAGTGGTCTGCGGATCGAGTCATTCGATACCGGCCTGTGGGTCGACAGACCCGTACAGCTCATGACCTGTCTGCGGTGCAGTTGGTTCCGAAAACCTGCGGCACCCGCGTGGGCGGCAAGGCCCTGAAGGGCAGTATTGTTTCAAAAAGCCTGGAACATTACACCCTCATCTGCATGCCTGCTGACGCCCAGGGGCAACGCCTCGACGCCAAATGTGGCAAACCCCTTTCATTGGCGGGGCCTGGGCGTGTAGCGTTAAGCCCTCGTCGCAGGCTCCGGTTGAGGGGGGGCCCCCGGTGTGACGGCCCGCGGGCAAGGAGACAATCATGGCGCAAACGCTGTTCAAGCTCTTCTTTACCCAACGCCTGGCCGCCCTGGCGAGCACGGAGTCGCTGCGAGCCATCCGTGAAGGCCTGTTATGGATCTTGCCGTGCCTGCTGGTCTCGGCAGGGTTCCTGCTGTTATCCGAATGCGCCCGGATCCTGGGGTTTTCATCGCCAATGGTGGCATTCCTGGCGGGCCTGCATGCCAAGATCAGTTCTGTGATCCCGCTGCTGGTGGCGGCTTCCATCGGCTATATGCTGGCGGTCCAGCACCGATTGCCACAGTTGCCGGTGGCGTTCCTGTGCCTGATGTACGTGGTCATTGCCACCTTTGTCCTGCGTGACTATCCACGTGCGGCGGCGACCTTCATCCTGTTTATTGCCATTGCCTCGCCGCTGATCAATGTGCCAGCGATTGCCTGGTTGCATCGCTACCGCTGGACCCGCCTGGTCAACGAGGACCTGGTGGGGCACAACCTCAAGGGCACCATCAATATGGTGGTGCCGGGGGCAATCACGGCATTGCTGCTGGTGGTGACGTTGTCGTTGCTGTTGCAGGTGCCCCCGGTGGCGCAATTCCAGGGCCCACAGATGCTCGAGGCGCTGCAGTCGCCCTATGGCAGTGGCCTGTTTGTCACGGCGATCAATTCGCTGCTGTGGTTTTTTGGTATTCATGGGGTGTATGCGCTCCAGCCGCTGTTTGATGCATTGGACCAGGCGGTGGTGCTCAACGGCATGGCGCAGGCGGCGGGGGAGCCTATCCGCTACGTGCTCAATGGCGGCCTGCTGGGCAGCTTTGCCTTTATTGGCGGGGCCGGCGGTTCCCTGTGCCTGCTGCTGGCGATTCTGCTGTTTTCCAAGAGCCAGTCCATGCGCCTGCTGGCTATGGCCAGCCTGCCGCTGTCGCTGTTGAATGTCAGTGAAGTGTTGCTGTTCGGCTTGCCGATCATCCTCAACCCGCGCTTGTTTATCCCTTTTTTGGCGGTCCCGGCGCTCAACACCCTGCTGGCGTTGTTTGCGGTGCAGGCCGGCTGGGTCTCGCCAGCGGTGGCCAGCGTGCCGTTTACCGCGCCGGTGCTGCTCAATGCCTACCTGAGTACCCAGGGCGACCTGGCGGCGGTGGCCCTGCAACTGCTGTTGCTGGGGGTCGGGACCTTGGTCTATGCGCCCTACGTCTGGGCGATCCACCAGCAGGCGGTGGAGGGCGGCACCGTTTACCTCAAGTCATTCGACATGACCTTTCGCGGGCTCGAAGAAAAAGGACGCCTGCAGGAGTTGGACCCGGTGCTGACCTCTCACCGGGCCTTGGCACGGCAGGCCCGTGAATTGAGCCGGATCCAGCAGATCAGCGACTACGAGTTCTACCTGGAGTACCAGCCCCAGGTGTCCTCCCTGACCGGCTTGTGCACGGGCTGCGAAGCGCTGATGCGGGCCCGGGATAGCCAGGGCAAGGTGCACTCGCCCTGGGAGTTCCTCCAGTGGCTGGCCCAGGCCCGGTTGATGCCGGATGTGGACTTGTGGGTGGCCTCCCAGGCGGTGCGTCAGTACCAGCAGTGGCAGAAAACCGGTTTTGCGCTGCCGATCACCATCAATGTCTCCAGCGCCACCCTGACGACCCCGGCGTATGGCCGGCAATTGGTGGACATCCTGTCCCAGGCCAACGGCCAGGTGTCGGTGGAGATCACCGAGGATGCCCTGGTGGGGGATATCCAGGTGACCCGGCAGATGATCGAAAAACTGCAGGCCATTGGGGCCAAGGTTTATATCGACGACTTCGGTACGGGCTTTTCCGCGCTGAGTTACCTGCACCAGTTCCCGGTGGATTTCATCAAGATCGACCGCAGTTTTGTGGTGGCCCAGCAAGACCCCAAGGGCGCGCAGGTCTTGACCGGCATGCTGCGCTTTTGTGAAGCGCTGAACCTGGGGGTGGTGGTGGAAGGGGTGGAAACCGCCGAGCAATTGGCCTTTCTCCAATCGGGCGGGGGCCATGGGGGGGCAGAGCTGATTATCCAGGGTTGGTATTTCAGTCAAGCGCTGCCCGGCGATGCACTCCAGCGTTTCGTTCTGGAGCGGGCGCTCAAGGCGAATGGGGCCGGTATGTAGCCTCTTTTACCCGTCTCTCAATGGCAACGTAGGACTTCTCGCAAATGGAAAATGCCCTCTGGCGCGGGGGCTTTTTTCATGTAGATTATTTAATACGAGTTATGAAAAATCTTTTTGAAAATATATTCATCATAGTGTGATTGACGCTTCTTCTTTTGCTCCTGGCAGGATATTTAATCGAACTTTTAAATGTTTATTTGGGAGTTAAACCGATGGCTGCGCTGCGCTTTTTTATTGGCTATGGCTTCCCTATATAAGTCAGATAGTTCGCGATGCTTTAAATCTATTCGAGCCTGTAGTTGCAAGAAACTGTTGGCTTAAAAGTTATCCAGATAAATGCACTCTATTGTGCAGTTGATTGAATTGAAGTTTGGCTTGAAAGAGCGGGCTACGGTTTAACCGTGACTTCTCGATCATGGCCATTACCCCGGCGAAATAACTCGCCATCCATGTGAGGAAAAATAATGAAAAGCTTGAAAAACCTTATCTCGCTGTCTGCTTTTGCTATTTGCCTGGGCGCCGCCTCGATGGCCAGTGCTGTGACCGTTGCCCCAGCGGGCGCCGCGTTCAGCACCCCGGCGGGGGCCATTTCGGTTTCCTCGCCGGCCTCATTTGGTGTTCCGGTGTCCTGCACCATCAACTTCTCCGGCTCGGTTGCCTCCAATGGGGCTTCCGCGACGATTACAAACGCTACCGTCAGTGGCAGCAACCCTTTATGCGGCCTGCCTACTATGTTGGGCTTGCCTTGGACCCTGACCCCAACCGGTACCGGCTCAAACGTGTTTGCCGGGACCGTGTCGGGTGTCAACTTCAATATTTTGGGTAATTGCGCAAGTTCGCCTACCACGATTGCGGTGACGTTCAATAACTCCACCAACACGCTGAGCATTCCTTCGACGCAGACCGTTGGCAAGTGCAAGATCAGCGCACTTAACGTGAAGCCAACCCCGGCCTTCACGGTTTCTCCATAAGTCTCACCCGATACGGAATGTTATGAGCATCCGTTGAAAAAGACAGGTGCCTTTTATAGGCACCTGTTGCTGTCGTTCATATCGAGATCGTCAGCCATGGGTGAATAACAATAAATAGGAGTCGCGTGCATGAGTCATAAGAAACAACCGATCCAAGTATTGCTCGGCCTGATACTGTTAGGGGGGCTTATGGTCGCAGGGTCTATCCAGGCGGGCGGCTTTTTGACACCCACTTATGGCGCTTCAGGATGGGGGCGCGCATTTGGCGGAGGCTCGCTGTTCCAGAACGATCCATCGGCAGCCTATAACAACCCGGCGGCCATGGCGTTCATTGATAAACCCCTCTCGCAGTTCACCATCACCTACGCCAATATCGACATCAAATACAGCGGCGCTGCCTATGACTACGCAGGCAATCCCGGCTCCAGCATCGTCTACGATCCCGATACCGACCTCACGACCTCGACCCTGCGCACCGGTAACGGTGGCCAGGGCGGGTTCGAGGCCTGGGCCCCGACCGGCTTTATGGTGGTCCCGATCAACGAGCGCTTTGCCTTTGGCCTGAGCCAGGTGGTGCCCATGGGCGCCCGTACGACCTGGGACGAGGACTGGAAAGGCCGCGACTTTGCGGTAGACACCAAAATCGAAACCGTGGGCTTGACCGGCTCGCTGTCGTTCAAGGTCAATGACCAGTTTGCCGTGGGCGGTGGTGCCATTGTTCAGCACACCAAAGGCTTTGTGAGCCAGAACGTCGATCTGTATGCCGCCGCCGCACAGTCGCCAGACCTGGGCTATCTGCCGTTTCCGGCAGGCCAGGGCCACGCCTTGATACGCGTCAAGGTCGACAACACCTCCCTGGGCTGGTTTGCGGGAACGACCTGGAAGCCCACGTCACAAGACACCCTGGGCCTCAACTATCACGCCAAAATCAAGAACCGACTGGAGGGGCAATACAACATTTACGCCGACCCCCTGTCGACCGACCTGATGACTCTCCCCGTGTCGGATGGCAAAACCCTGGTCGAACTGGCGTATCCCGGCCTGCGTCTCTACCCCGGTGGCGCCAATGCCTCTGCTCAGTTGGACATTCCCGCCCATGCCTCCCTGGACTGGGTCCACCAGTTTTCTGAGCGCCTGACCCTGGGGGCCAGCGCCACCTGGATCCAGTGGTCATCGTTCAAGGCGCTGACCTTGAAGTCCGATGGCAGCACCCTTGTGTCGATCCCGTACAACTACAGGAACAGCTGGATGTATGCCTTCGGTGGCGACTACAAGCTTACCGACGACTTTACCGTGCGCACCGGGCTGGCCTTTGACCAGACGCCGACCCGTAACGCGACCCGCGACCCACGTATCCCGGATGGTGATCGGATCTTTGCCTCCCTGGGCTTTAGCTACAACATCCGGGCCATTGCGGGCTTGAGTATCGACGGTGCTTATTCGCGGCAGTTTGTGCAGACGGTGAAACTCAAGAGCAAGAACGTTGACCGCCTCGGCGCGGCCTCGCTGGATGGCAAGTCCGAGGCCAAGGGCGAAGTGGTCAGCGTGTCGGCCACTTACGCCTTTTGACCAGCCACGGGGCCCCTGGCAGGAGCCGGCCGGGCTCCTGCATCAATGGGAAGTCCCTTCGGCAAACTCGATCTTGTTGCCCACGTTGTACTTGCCCGAAGGTTTGTTCATGGGCAGACGCTTGACCTCCTGCAACGTCTGGCTGTCATACACAATCAACGCGCCCTCGCGGTCCCAGATGCTCAACAGCAGATAACGCCCATCCTGGGTGAATTCCACATGCGCTGCGGTCTTGCCCGGCATGGGCCGCAGGGTATGGGCGATTTCCAGGGTCTGCTTGTCGATCAAGTGAATGGCATCATTGCCCGGCGCAAAAAACACATCACTCCACACATAGCGCGAGTGGCTGTGGCTGCGCATAAAGAACCCCGGTCCAAGGGTGGGAATCTCCTTGATCAGCTTCCAGGTCTTGAGGTCCAGCACCGAGATCTGCCCCTTGCTGATATTCGGCGTGGCAAACACCCACTGCCCGTTGCGTTGCCAGTAAGTCCCCGAGCCCAGGTGCGGCATGCCCGACAGCGCGATATCGGTGACCACTTTGCCGCTATCGAGGTCGATCACTTGCCCGCCACCGGCCTTGCGCGAGGTGGCGAGCAGTTGCCGGTAGTCGGGGGAAAAGGAAAAGTCATCGAGTACATCCTGGGCCTGGATGCGCCGGGGCTCGAAGTTCGGGGTAGGGGCTGCGTAGGACAACTCCCAGACCTCATTCACATCCTTGAGGGCGACGATAAAACTGTTGCGCGGCGGCGCGGTGTACACCGCGCTGACCCGCGAATGCGTCGGCAGGGTCTTGACCAGCGACAGGTCGCGCGCGTCCAGCACCACCAGGTTGCCTGGCAGGTAATTGCCCACCAGCACCCAGCGCCCGTCCTTGCTCACCGCCAGGTTGCGGGTATTGAGGCCGGCGCGGACCTCGGCGATCAGCTTGAGGTTGTGCAGGTCATACAGGCTGATCCAGCCATCGCGTGAGGCGAAGTACACAAAGCGCCCGTCCGGGGAGAACTTCGGCCCGCCATGCACGGCAAAGTGCGAGGCAAAACGGTCGAGCACTTCAAAGCGGTCGCCGTCGAGAATAGTGATGTGATGATCGCCGGACTCCACCACCACAAACAGGTTCAGCGGGTCGGCGTGGTGCTGCGGGGTGCTCGGCAGTTGGCTGAGGTCGGCCAATTGGCGATGGCTGCTACGGATATCCTGTTCGTTCCAGGTCGCGGGCGTGGCGGGCGGCTGTTGCAGAAAACTCACCAGGGCGTCGATCTGTTGCGCCGTCAGCAGCGGGGCGAATGCCGCCATCTGGCTGGCCGGGCGGCCATGTTCGATCACTTGGCGTATCTCGGCCGGCTTGATTCGCCCCAGGCTCTCGGGCAACAACGCCGGGCCGCTGCTGCCGACCCGGTTGACGCCATGGCAGCTCTGGCAGTGCTGCTGGTAATCGGCGGCGGCATCGGTTGCACCATGGGCGGCGCTGGCCCAGAGCAGCGGCACCAGCCACAGGCGTTTCATACCGCCACCCTGGACACCGCCAGGTGCGCGGGCGCGAGGCTGGCGGGGTAGTGCAGGGCGGCGTCGGCAAACAGGTCGACCACCTGCCCGATCACCGTCAAGGTCGGCACGCCGGGTTCGCACATCAATGCCAGGGCCGGTAGCAGGCGCAGGGTGCCGCGATGTACCTGCTGGTCGGCGCGGGCACCGTTGCAGATCAGCGCCGCCGGTGTATCAGCGGGCAGGCCGGCGCCGATCAGGCGCTCGGCGATCATCGCCAGGTTCGACAGGCCCATGTAGAACACCAGGGTCTGGCTGCTGTCGGCGAGGCTGTCCCAGGGCAACTTCAATTCGCCGTCGCGCTGCAAATGCCCGGTGACGAAGCGGCACGAGTTGACCAGGTCACGGTGGGTCAGCGGGATGCCCGCGTAGGCGCTGCAGCCGGAGGCCGCCGTGATGCCGGGCACCACCTGGCACGACACACCTTGGGCCAGCAGGTATTCCAGCTCTTCGGCACCGCGACCAAACACGAACGGGTCGCCCCCCTTGAGCCGCACCACTCGCTGGCCCTGCTGGGCCAGTTCGGCCAGCAGCTCGTTGATCTGTTCCTGGGGCAGGCTGTGATAGCCGCTGGCCTTGCCCACGTAATGCCGGGCACAGGTCAGTGGGATCAGGGTCAGCAGTTCGGCGCTGATCAGGCGGTCGAACACCACCGCATCGGCCTGCATCAAAAGGCTCCAGGCGCGCAGGGTGAGCAGGCGCGGGTCACCGGGGCCGGCGCCGACCAGGGCGACTTCGCCGGGGTGGAAGGGGCTGTGCAGCACGGAGGGTAACGCGTGGGATGAGTGCATGAGACTTCCTTGGTTCATCATCAGGTTGGCGGCCCCCGGTTGTGTCACCAGGTGGCCGGCCGGTGGTTCAGCGTGCCGAGCAAGGAATCAGGGTGGGTGGCGTTCGGGCGATTTCCGCGTCGCTGAGGTAGCAACCGGGGTCCGGGCCCCAGAGGTCGCCACCGGCCCAGGCGCGGGTACGCGTGTTGCCGTTGCAGATGCCCAGCCAGCGGCACTCGGTGCAACGGCCACCGATCTGGCGTGGGTATTGGCGCAGGCGCAGCAGCAACGGGTCGGGGCGCTCCAGCCAGATCTCGCGAAACGAGGTATGGCGCACATTGCCCACCGAGTGTTGCCACCAGTACGTGTCCGGGTGCACTTCGCCGGTGTTGTCGATATTGGCGATGCCGCTGCCCGAGGCATTGCCACCCCAGGCGTGCAGCAGGTGTTCGAGTTGCGGGTAGTGTTCCGGCAAGTGTTGGTGCACCCATTGCAGCAACAGCACGGCGTCGGCGTCGTTGTTGCCGCTGACAAAATCGCTGGCCACCCCGTTCTGGATGTCCTCCCAGGCCTGCTGGAAAATCATCAGCATGGCCTCGCGGCTCATCTGCTGGTGCGCATCCAGTTGCCGGCTGCGTTTGCCGCGCCCGCTGTAGTTGAGGTGCGAGAGGTAGAACTTCTGCACATCGTATTCACGCATCAAGGCCAGCAATTGCGGGAGTTGCGCGTGGTTTTCCTGGGTCAGGGTGGTGCGCAGGCCCACGCGGATACCGGCCTGGCGGCACAGGCTGATGGCATGCATCGAGCGCTCGAAACTGCCCTCGCTCTGGCGGAACGCATCATGGGTGGCCTTCAAGCCATCAATGCTGATACCCACATAGTCAAAACGCGCCTCGGCGATCTGCTGGATATTGCCTTCATCGATCAGCGTGCCATTGCTCGACAGGGCGACAAAAAAGCCCTTGGCGCGGGCATAGGCGCTGAGCTGGAACAGGTCCTCGCGCAGCAAGGGCTCGCCGCCCGAGAGGATCAACACCTTGACTCCGGCCTCGTGCAGGTCATCGATCACCTTCAGTGCCGCCTCGGTGTCCAGCTCATCGCGGAACACGCTGTCGGCGCTGGTGGCATAGCAGTGCTTGCAGGTCAGGTTACAGCGGCGCAACAGGTTCCAGATCACCACCGGCGCGCGCGGGCTGCCGGGTTTGGCGCTGCGTGGAGGCGGGCATTGGCCGGCCAGGGTGCGCAGGTAATGACTGATCCTAAGCATAAGAGGTTCCTTCTTCAGCGCGCACGTGCAGGAGCGAGGGGAGAGCTCAGGCGCAAACCGGTTTTTTTCAGGATGCGACTGCTCACCAGCATCTCGTCCGCCCGGCTGGCATCGCCCAGCAGGAAGCGCAGGTGTTCGCGGTAACTGTCGATTTCTTCGCGGCTGCGACCATGGACCATGGCGAACAGGTTGTACGGCCAATCCGCGCGCCGGGGGCGGCGGTAGCAGTGGCTGACAAAGGGTTGGGCGCCGATCAGCTCGCCCAGACGCGGCATCTGTTCGTCGCACACATCCCACACGGTCATGCCGTTGTGGCGGTAGCCCAGGCGATAGTGATTGGGCACGGCAGCGATCCGGCGGATCGCGCCTTCACCCTGCAAGCGCTTGAGCAGGTCGAGGGTGGATTCGACGCTGATGCCCAATTGCTCGGCGAGCCAGGTCCAGGGGTCTTCCACCAGGGGCAGGCCGGTTTCGGTCAAATGGATCAGGCGCTGGGCCAGGGTTTCGTCAAACCGGGAAGTACAGACCGACATGGTAGGTGTGCTCCTTGGGCAGGTTAAGCACCTCAAGCCCGGTGATGGCGTGGATGTGTGACAGGGTCTGGTCGAGGTCGTCGCAGGTGCCGCAGGCCAGCACAAACCACATGTTCCAGGGATGCTCGCGGCGGTAGTTGTGGGCCACTTGCGGCAGGTCGTTGAGTTGCGCCGCGACCTGTTCAAAGCGGGCTTCGGGCACCGCCAGGGCGGCCAGGGTGAACGCGCCGCCCAGGCGCTCGATATCGAACATCGGCCCGAAGCGCGTCAGCACGCCGTCTTCGAGCAGCAGGTGCAGGCGGTCGAGCAGTTCGTCGGGCGTGCTGTGCAGCTCTGCGGCCACCGCCTGCCATGGGTGGCGCACCAGGGGGAGGCCCCGTTGCAGGCGGTTGATCAGTTGCCGGTCGAGTTCATCCATGGGCCCATACCTGTGACGGCGGCGGTGCGAAACGCCCGCCGCATTGCTTGAACATGCGCGTGCTGAACAGCAGGTGGTGGGGCAGGTCACTGAGCAGATGCTGTTGCAGCAGCTCTTCGACCTGCGCCTGTACCGCTTCGCGCTCACGGCCATGGACCATGCAGAACAGGTTGTAGCGCCAGTGCGGCAAACGCCGTGGCCGCTGGTAGCACAGGGTGATGCCCGGCGCGTGGCCCAGGCGCTGGCCAACTTCATCGATCAGCGCATCGGGCACATCCAGCACCAGCATCGCATTGGCCACATAGCCCAGGGCGCGATGGTTGAGCACCAGGCCGACCCGACGGAACAGGCCCTGCTCCTGCCACTGTTGCATCTGTTGCAGCACTTGCAGGTGATGGGCGCCGATCTGCTCGGCGAGGTTTTCATAGGGCCGCGAAACGCGCGGCAGCCCGCGCTCCAGGCACTGGCGCAGGTCAAGCAATTGTTCATGGTTCAGCGGGGCGATCACGGATGGACTCCCAGGGCAAAACCCAGGTCGATGCGATAAGAGGTGAGCATGGGCAGGTCCAGGGGGATCAGGCCGGTGTCCTTTTCCAGCTCCTCCAGAATCTGTTCCAAATGACGGCGATTGGGCCCGGTCAGTACAAACCACAAGTTGTAGTGATGCTCGCGGGCGTAGTTGTGATTGACCTCGGGGTAGCGGCTGATGCGCGCCGCCACCTGCTCCAGGCGCTCGGCGGGCACCGCCAGGGCGGCCAGGGTACTGGCGCCGGCGCGGCTGTGATCGAACACCGGCCCGACCCGCGACAGCGCGCCCGCCAGTTCCAGGCGTTGCAGGCAGGCCAGCAGCTCGCGTTCGCTGCAACCTAAGGTCTGGGCCATTTCCAGGTAGGGCTCGGCACACAGCGGCATGCCGTGTTGATAGCGGTCGATCAGGCGTGCGGTCAGTTCATCCAGTTCCATCTCAGTACCCCATTTTTTGCGCGCGGCTGCTGAAGAAGATGCCGCTGGGGCTGTCGGCCGGCAGGGTCTTGAGCAAGGTCAAACGATAAGGATCCCAGACCTGCACCTGCTGGCCGTCGCGAACCGACAGCCACAGCTGCTCACCGCGCCCGGTGAATTCCATGTGCAGCACACCGGGGCCGGGGCGCAGGTCCGCGACCACCTGGTGGGTTTGAGTGTCGAGTACCTGCACCCGGTCGTTGTCCGGGTAGGCGAAGTTGACCCACAACTGGCGCCCGTCGGGCCGTGCGGTGACAAAAATCGGCTGGCCGGCCACGGCGATGGCAGCGGTCTGTTGCCAGGTGCGCGCGTCCATCACCAGCACCTGGTGGCGGCCCACGGCGGGCACGAAGGCCTGGTTGCTGGCCACGGCCCAGCCTTCCAGGTGCGGCATCTTGTACACCGGCAGTTTTGCCTGGCCGCGGCCGTAGTCGGCGAGCACGCGCTTGACCCCCAGCTCGGGGTGCCATAGGTCGAGCTGGGCCATGCCGTCCTCGCCAAACAACCCGGCCATGTAGTAACGGCCATCGGCGGTGATCAGCGCGTCATAGGGTTGGCGGCCAATGCCGGTGAAGCGGGTGATGGCCGGGGTGTTGCCCTGGCTGAAATCGGCGCTCCAGATCTCGTCGGTATCGAACAGGCTGAACACAAAGCGTTGCCCCGGCGCATCCACCAGGCCCACCACCCGCGAGCGCTTGCCATCGGCCAGGGGCGTGGCCGGGATATCGGCGACCTGTTGCAAGGTCGCGGCGTCGAACACCTTGACGCCGCCGGGCTGGTAGTTGGACACGGCAATCAGACGCCCATCCTGGCTGATCGCACCGCCGATGCTGTTGCCGCCCTGGATCAGGCGTTTGTCGATGCGCTGGGTCAGCAGATCGACCTTGGTCAGCCCGCCGTCACGGCCAAACAGGTAGGCGTAGCGCTGGTCCCGGGAAAATACCGCCGAGGCATGGGACAGGTCGCCCAGCCCCTCGACCCGGGCCAGGCGGGCCTGGTTGCTGCTGTCGATAATCAGCAGGCTGCCGCTGGCGCGTTCTATCACCAGGCCCAGGTCGCCGCTGCCGCGCAACGGTGGCTGGACACAAGCGGTGAGCAACAGGCCGGCAACGCAGGCAAGCAGGGGACGGATCATGGTGCGGGGGTTCCTTGCAGGAGGCGATCGACCAGCCAGGCAATATCGCCGGCATCGAGCAACGGCGCCCAGCCAGGCATCGCCAGGGCAGGGCGGCCATAGGTCACGGTGGCAATCAGGGTGTCGCGGGTTTGCCCGGCCAGGGCTTGCGGGGTCAGGGCCGGGCCCAGGCCGCCGGTCAGGTGCAGGCCGTGACAGGCGCCACAGTCCTGGGTCAACAGGTGTTCCAGCTGGACCTGGCGCGCTGGCGCCGGTGCTCCGTGCACCGGCGCGGGAATGAGGAAGAGCAGCGCCATGGCCGAACCGATCATCGAGACTTGCATGGCGTGCTCCTTGTGCTTATTTCAGGCTCAACACCCATTGGGCGAGGGTCAGGGCTTCGGCATCGGTGACTGGGTTTGGCGGCATCGGGATCGGCCCCCAGTTACCCTGGGTGCCGTTCTTGATATGGCCGGCCAGGGTCTTGTCAGCGTCCTTGACCCCGGCGTTCTTCGCCGCGACGTCCTTGAGCGCCGGCCCCACCATCTTGCTGTCGATGGTGTGGCAGGCCGCGCAGGGTTTGCTCTTGAACAGCGCCGCGCCATCGTCGGCGACAGCGGTGGGCAGGCTCAGTGCCGCGCCCAGGGCCACGAGTGCAAGCAGGATATTTTTCATTGGGTTACCTCTTGTTGATGAAGCTCAATAAATGTCGAATTGGGTGTTGTAGACATTGAACTTGCCGGTCGGGGTAATCAGGCGCTTATCTTTGATCACGTTCTTGAGCTTGAGGGTCTTGTCATCGACCACCACCAGCGCCGACTCCTCTTCCTGGCCGTTCCACACCGAGAACCACACTTCATCGCCCGCCTTGTTGTATTCCGGCTGCACCACGCGCAGGGCGCCTTGCTTGATGCCCGACCACTGGGCAATCGGCAGCACGGTGTAGCCGGCGTCGAGCTTGTCGATATTGAACACGGCCACCGACTGGCTGAGCTTGGTGTCGGGGTTGAGGGTGGTGTCGACGTACAGGTGCCGCGAGTTGGGGTGGGTCTTGATAAACAGCGAGCCACCGCCCTGGCCATTGAGCGAGGTCACCTTCTTCCAGGCGTACTGCGGGTGCTTGACCGGGTCGGTGCCGATCACCGAAACCCCACCGTCCCCCAAGTGGCTGGTGGCCCATACCGGACCGTATTGCGGGTGCACAAAGTTGGCGCCACGGCCAGGGTGCGGGGTCTTGCCCACATCCACCAGGGCGGTGAGCTTGCGCTCCTTGGAGTCGATCACCGCGACCTTGTTGGAGTTGTTCGCCGCCGTCATGAAGTAGCGGTGGGTGCTGTCCCAACCACCGTCATGCAGGAACGGCGCGGCGTCGATGGTGGTGATGGTGAGGTTCTTGATGTCCTGGTAATTGACCAGCATCACCTTGCCGGTTTCCTTGACGTTGACGATGAACTCCGGCCATTCGTGGGAGGCGATGATCGCCGCCACACGCGGCTCGGGGTGGTACTCCTGCTTGTCCACGGTCATGCCACGGGTCGAGACGATCTGCTTGGGCTCCAGGGTCTCGCCGTCCATGATGGTGAACTGCGGCGGCCAGTAGGAACCGGCAATCGCGTACTTGTCTTCATAGCCCTTGAACTTGGAGGTCTCCACCGAGCGGGCCTCGATGCCCACCTTGATCTCGGCGACTTTGGTCGGTTCGGCGGGCCACAGGTCGATCATGTCGATCTTGGCGTCACGGCCGATCACCAGCAGGTAGCGGCCCGAGGCGGAAATCCGCGAGATATGCACGGCGTAACCGGTGTCGATCAGCTTGACGATTTTCTTGCTGTCGCCGTCGATCAGGGCGATTTTGCCGTCGTCACGCAGGGTCACGGAGAACAGGTTTTCCAGGTTCAGCGTGTTGAGTTGCTTCTTCGGACGGTCTTCGGGTTTGACCAGCACCTTCCAGGTCTTGAGCGTCTCGGCCATGCCCCATTCCGGTGGCGTCGGCGCGGTGTGCTGGATGAAGGTGGCCATGCTGGTGATCTGCGCCTTGGTCAGCGCATTGGAGGTGCCCCAGTTCGGCATGCCGGCGGGGGAGCCGTAGGTGATCAAGGCTTCCAGGTACGCCTGGCCCCGGGCCTGGGTGATGTCCGGGGTCAGCGGCTTGCCGGTGGCGCCTTTGCGCAACACCCCGTGGCAGCCGGCGCAGCGCTCGAAGTAAATCTGCTTCGAGGCATCGAACTCGGCCTGGCTCAAATCGGGAGCGCCGGGGCTTTGGACCATGGCCGCCGCCGGCGCGGGAGCCGCGGCGAAGGCCTGTGTTGAAAGGGCCAGGGCCAGCGCGCAGCTGAGCCTGGCCAGCGTCAGTACGTAGGGTGTTTTGTTGCGAGTCAGCATTCCATATCTCCTCAGGCAAGACCTTTGCGATCTGGGTAGAGCGCAGGTTCTTAGTGCCAGCAGAGACTATGTCGCGGCGGGTGGATGACCGCTTGACGGCGATCAAGTTTGCCTTGAGTACGGCTTGCCAGGTTGTCGCAGGCCCCCGTAGCGTGGCCGTCAAACCCGTTGTCCATGCAAGGTGCCCCATGAGCGAACCCTTCTACCAAGCCGTCAATAACGAACACGAGCTGTTCGAGCACGCCTGGCGCCACCGCATGCCGGTGCTGATCAAGGGCCCGACCGGCTGCGGCAAGACCCGCTTTGTGCAGCACATGGCCCACCGCCTGCAATTGCCGTTGTACACCGTGGCCTGCCACGACGACCTCAGCGCCGCCGACCTGATCGGCCGTCACCTGATCGGCGCCCAGGGCACCTGGTGGCAGGACGGCCCGCTGACCCGCGCGGTGCGTGAGGGGGGCATCTGCTACCTGGACGAAGTGGTCGAGGCCCGCCAGGACACGGCCGTGGTCCTGCACCCGGTGGCCGACGACCGTCGCGAGCTGTTCCTGGAGCGCACCGGCGAAGTGCTCAAGGCGCCGCCGTCATTTATGTTGGTGGTGTCCTACAACCCCGGTTACCAGAACCTGCTCAAGGGCATGAAACCCAGCACCCGCCAGCGTTTTGTGGCGATGCGCTTTGGCTATCCTGCGACAGTGGAAGAAGAGCGCATCGTCGCCCGCGAAGCCCAGGTGGACAGCGCCTTGGCGGCCCAGGTGGTGCGCCTGGGGCAGGCCTTGCGCCGGCTTGACCAACATGACCTGGAAGAGGTGGCGTCCACCCGCTTGCTGATCTTCACCGCCCGCCTGATCGCCGCCGGCATGCCCCCGCGCCAAGCCTGCCTGGCCTGCCTGGCCGAAGCGCTGAGCGACGACCCGCAAACCGTCGCGGCGCTGATGGACGTGGTTGATGTTCACTTCAGTTGAACGGCGGCTGCCGGGTGACCTGGCGATGTGGTTGTTCATCCTCGCCGAACTCTCGGTGTTCGCGATCCTGATCCTCGCCTTTGCGGTGACCCAGGCACTACGGCCCGAGGTCTTTGCCGAAGGCCGCGCACAGCTGGACACCTCCAGCGGCCTGGCCATGACCCTGAGCCTGCTGACCGCCGGCCTGTTGGCGGCGTTGGCACAGCAACAGGCACTTGCCGGCCACCCACGGCGGGCGGGCGGGTTGTTGACGCTGGGGCTGTCGGTGGCGATGGGGTATGTGTGGATCAAACTCGGCGAGTACGGGCACCTGGCCGCTGCCGGGCTGGGCCTGGAGCACAGCACATTCTTTACCCTGTACTGGATTCTGACCGGGTTTCATTTTTTGCATGTGCTGCTGGGGATGGTGATCCTGGCGTGGTTGGGCTTGCGCTGCTGGCGTGGAGCTTATGGGCCGGGGCGCCAGGCGGGGTTGGAGTCCGGGGTGTTGTATTGGCATATGGTGGATCTGGTGTGGGTCGTACTGTTTCCGTTGGTGTACGTGTTGTGACGATGCTGGCGTGCTGGGCCGCGTTGGTGCTGCTGAGCGTGGGCACCGTCATGTCCGGCGCTGCGGGGTGGTGGTGGATCGTGCTGCTGGCAGCGGTGGCCAAGGCCTGGGTGATTGCTGATGGGTTTATGGAACTGCGGCATGCGCCCTGGGGATGGCGCGCCGCGATGTGGGCGTGGCCGGTGGTGTTGGTAGGGGGGATTGTGGTGATGCGTTGAGGCGCTCCACCCGTCTACCCGGCAAAAAGAACATGGTGCCGCGCAGGGATATTAAATAGAATGAATCTCATTTGGGACTCACTCGCGCCGCCCAGGGTTCGCTTGCCATGACTGATGCTGTATCGCCAACGACCACCGCCGAACCCAGCCTGAGCACCTTGTACCGCGACCACCGCAGTTGGCTGGAAAGCTGGCTGCGTCGGCGCCTGGGCAATGCCTGGGATGCCGCCGACCTGAGCCAGGACACCTTCCTGCGGGTGCTGGCCAGCGCCCAGCCGGTAGCGCAATTGCAGGAACCACGGGCCTATCTGGTGACGGTGGGCAAGCGCTTGCTGGTCAATTTTCATCAACGCCGCAGCCTGGAGCAGGCCTATCTGAATGCCCTGGCATGCCTGCCTGAAGCATGCGTGCCCTCGCCGGAGCAGCGCTGGTTGCTGCTGGAAACCCTGCAGGCCCTGGATGAATTGCTCGACGGCCTGGCGCCGGTGGTGCGCCGGGCGTTTCTCTGGAGCCAGCTCGAAGGCCTGGGCTACCGGGAGATTGCCGAGCGCCTCAAGGTCTCGCAGCGCACGGTCAAGCGCTATATGGCCCAGGCCTACGAGCATTGCCTGTTGGTGGAACTGTGAGCCGTACCCCAGCGGATGTGGCGCGGGCCGCGGCGCACTGGCTGGCGCTGTTGGAGTCCGGCACCGCTGGCGAGCGCGACCACACCGGCTTGCAGCAATGGCGCGACAGCCACCCCCAGCACGAACAGGCCTGGCAAAAGGCGCAACTGCTGCGCCAGCGCTTTGCCGACCTGCCGGCCTCCCTGGCCATGGCCAGCCTCGACCGCCCGCAACCGGGCCGGCGTGCCGTGCTCAAGCGCGCCCTGGGCGTGGCGGCACTGGTGCCGGCGGCCTGGCTGCTCAGTCGCCAGCTCCCCCTCGACGTATGGCGTGCTGACCTGCACACCGCTACCGGCGAGCGCAAACGTGTGCCATTGGCCGATGGCAGCGTCCTGCAAATGAACACTGCCAGTGCCGTGGATGTGGACCTCGCCCGGCGACGCCTGACCCTGGTCGATGGGGAAATGGCGCTGAACGTGCCAGGGACGGCGGCGCTGACGGTTCACACCCGTTATGGCCAGGTTATCGCCAGCCAGGCTGAGGTTTGTGTGCGTCAGTGGGCAAACGCTTGCCTGGTGTCGGTGCTCAAGGGCCAGGTCCACGTGCTCGATGGGGCTGGGCGTAGCGCCCGGGTCCAAAGCGGGCAACAGATACGCCTACAGCCCACAGGGCTGGGCGTACCAATGCCATTCGACGTGCTGCAACCGGGCTGGCGCGACGGGGTACTGACCGCGCAGAACCAGGGGCTGGGTGATTTCCTGCGTGAGCTGGACCGCTATCGCCCGGGCGTCCTGCGCTGGGATCCGAGCCTGGAAGGCTTGCGCGTCACCGGCAGTTTCCGCCTGGACGACACCGACCGCATCCTCAGCCTGCTGGCCACCACCCATGGGCTGCAGGTGCAGTTTCGCACGCGGTATTGGGTCACGCTGGCACCGCGTAGACCCCTGGCTTGACCACGATTTAATTGTTGATGCAGATCCAATGTGGGAGCGGGCTTGCTCGCGAAGGCGCAGGGTCAGCCAACTCATTTATGTCTGATACACCGCTATCGCGAGCAAGCCCGCTCCCACACAAGCCCGCCCCACAGGGGATTCCACAGGTTTTGCAATCCCGTGTCCCCTTTTTTCGGCTCGCCTGTCATCCAAGGCAAGTGAACGAAAACAGAGAGCCTTTTAATGCCCGTCGTCCCGCCATCGTTGTTGCGCCTGAGTTTGCTGCTGAGCCTGAGTGCCAGCCCGTTGTTGATTCCTGTGAGCTGGGCCGAGGACGCGGCCCGACGCAGTTATCAGGTGCCCGCCGGCAGCCTGGGCAGTGCCTTGACTCGCTTTGCCGGGCTGGCCGGGGTCAATCTGTCGGTCGATCCGGCCCTGGTCAGCGGCCGCCAAAGCGCCGGGGTCTGGGGTGAGTTTGCCGTCGAGGAAGGCTTCGCGCGCCTGCTGCAAGGCTCGGGCCTGCAATTGCGGGCGGTGGGGGAGCGCGCCTACACCCTGATCCCCGCGCCACAGGGCGGTGTCTACCAGTTACCGGCCACCTCGATTCTCGGGGCGGCGGCCACACCGGTCGCCGAAACCTACGCCGGTGACCAGGTCACACGCAAAGGTGCCCAGGGTATGCTCGGCGACGGCGATTTTATGGATACGCCGTTCAACCTCACCTCCTATACCGCCAAGGCGGTGAAAAACCTACAGGCGCGCACCCTCGGCGAGATGGTTGCCAGCGACCCTTCGGTACGCATCACCAACCCGGCCGGTGGGCGTTTCGAGCAGTTCTCGGTGCGCGGGTTCAGCCTGTTCAACAGCGATGTGTCCTACGGCGGCCTGTATGGCGTGTTGCCGACCTACGCCATCGACATGGAAATGGTCGAGCGCGTCGATATCCTCAAGGGCCCCGGCGCCTTGCTCGGCGGCATCGCGCCTCGGGGCAGCATCGGTGGCGGGATCAATATCGAGCCCAAGCGCGCCGCCGACACGCCGCTCAGCGAGTTCACCGGCAGCTATGCCTCGGCCGGGCAGTTCGGCGGTGCGGTGGATATCGGCCGGCGGTTTGGCGATGAGCAGCAGTTTGGCGTGCGCTTCAATGGCGTGAAGCAAGCCGGCGATACCGAGTGGGATCACCAGGAGGTGGACCGCGAAATGACCGTGATCGGCCTCGATTATCGCCAGGAGCGGGTGCGCCTGTCCCTCGACCTCGGGCGCCAGGAACGCACCGCCGATGCACCCCAGGAACGTGTGGAAGTCGCCAAGGGCAGCGTGATGCCCAAGGCCCGCGAGATCCGCGACAACTTCGCCCAGTCCTGGACCTACTCCCATACCAAGGACACCTTTGGTGCGGTGCGTGGTGAGTTCGATGTCAGCGATTCACTGATGGTCTATGCCGCCGCCGGCGCACGCAAAGGTAACTACGACTTCCTGCGTCATGGCGTGCAGGCAACCCAGAGCAATGGCGACTTCACCGTGGTGCCGCGCAGTTTCCGCCGTGACGAAGACGTCAAGACCGTCACCGTCGGCGCGCGCAGTTGGTTCGACACTGGCCCCGTAGGGCATACCCTCAATGTCAGCCTCAATCAGTTCAATATGGATTTCGACAATGCCGGCGAGCGTTACACCCCCGGCAAGAGCAACCTCTACAACCCGGTAGTCTTGCCCCACCCAGGCCAGGCCGTGCGCTGGGACACCAGCACCCACACCGAAAACCGCTTCACCAGCCTGGCCCTGGCCGACACCCTGGCGTTGTTCGATGAACGGGTGCTGCTGACCCTTGGCGCGCGCCTGCAAAAGGTCCAGGTCACCTCCTGGAGCAATGGCATCAAGGATCAGCCGGAGTACGACGAACAAGCGACCTCGCCAGCCCTGGGCCTGGTGGTGAAAGTCACCGACCAGCTGTCGCTGTACACCAACTACATGGAAGGCCTGAGCCAGGGCGAGACCGCACCGTCGAGTGGGGTGCGCAATGAAAACGCGATCTTCCCGCCGACCAAGAGCAAGCAGGTGGAAGTCGGCGCCAAGTACGACATGGGCAGTTTTGGCCTGACTGCCAGTGTGTTCCAGATCAAGCAGCCGGCCTATGGCATCGACAGCCAGGGGTTCTTCAAACCCAATGGCCAACTGCGCAACCAGGGCGTTGAGCTGAACATGTTTGGCGAGCCGCTGGCCGGCGTGCGCCTGCTGGGCGGGGTGATGCTGCTCGACAGCGAGCAGACCAAGACTGCCCAGGGGCTCACGGATGGCAAGCGCGGCACCGGTGCGCCGATCGCCAATGTCAACCTGGGTGCCGAATGGGATGTGCCACGCCTGCAAGGCCTGACCCTGACCGCCCGCGCGATCCACACCGGCGCGCAGTACCTGGATGCGGCCAACCAGCAGAAAATCGACAACTGGGAACGCTATGACCTGGGCGCGCGCTACACCTTCAAGGTCAAGGAAAACCCGGTGACCCTGCGGGCCACTGTGGAGAACGTGCTGGATACCACGTATTGGGCCTCGGCAGCGACCTCCAGCGACAGTGCGCCAGGCCTGACCCTGTCTACGCCGCGTACGTGGCTGGTATCGGCTACCGTCGGCTTCTGAAAGCTTCCCAGGGCGCCGGCTTACAGCACTGACGGTGGTATCTGTTGCTGGCTGTCGAGCCAGCGCAGAACCTCGGCGGTGGTTTGAATCAGGTCGGCGGGAATGTACTGGTCGACATGGCCATCCTGATACAACGCCCGAGCCAAGGGGACACGCTGCAACACCGGGATGCCTTCTTCCTCGGCAATACGACGCACTTGCAGGGCCAGGGCCTCGGTGTGTTTCAAGGTGACGACGGGCAAGGGCGTCTCGCCTTTCACGTAGCGAAGGCCAATTGCAATGTGGGTGGGGTTGGCGACAATCACCGAGGAGCGTTTGACGTCTGCGCGCAGGTTGCTTGACTGCAACTCCTGATGAAACTGACGTCGTTTGCTTTTGATCTCTGGGCTGCCTTCCATCTCTTTGTATTCGCGTTTGATTTCGTCCTTGCTCATGCGCAACTGCTTGTTGTGCTCGTAGCGCTCGAAGGCATAGTCGAGCGCCGAGATCACCACAAACCCCACGCCGCAAATCAGCATCAATTGGCCAAGCAATAAACCGATCACCGGTGCAATGCAACTCAGTCCGCAGGCGGGCAGCCTGATCAGGGTGTCCAGGTTGCCGGCCAGGGTTGTCCAGACCAGCACCGACAACAGGGTCACCTTGATGAGCGACTTGAGGAAGTCGACAAGGCTGCGCATCGAGAAGATCTTCTTGGCGCCCTCTATCGGATTGATCTTTTTCAGGTCGGGCATGATCGACTCGCCGCTGAGCAGAAAGCCGTACTGCAACAGGTGGGCGGCGATGACGGCCAATGCGGCAACGACCAAGAATGGCAGGCAGAGGTAGACCATTTCCTGGAACAGGTTTTCCACCATTAACTGCAGGGCCAGCCCGAACGGCAGGTTGAGATACGACTCGGGCATCAGCATCAGTTGCCCGAGGTGCTCCATGTAGTAATCGCTGAAGCTGGCGAGCGTGGCAATCAGAGCCAGAATCAGCACCGTGGACACCACTTCCTTGCTTTTGACCACCTGGCCTTTGGCTCGCGCATCGCGGAGCTTCTTCGGCGTGGGCTGTTCACTTTTCTCGGCGCTCATGGCGTTTCCAGCACTGGGCGTAGATGACGGAGCGGGTCGATGGCGATCAGCAAGCTGTCATAGGCGTGCGCCATCAACACGTTCAGGTAAATCACCAACAACAGACTGGCGACGATACTTTTGATCGGCATGGCGAGGATGAACACATTCAAGGACGGGGCAAAGCGACTGATCAGGGCCAGGCCGAACTCGGCCAGGAACATGGCGATCAGCAGCGGAGCCGCCAACAACAGGCACAGGCGTAGCAGTTGCGAAAACTGGGCGTAGAAAAAGTCCACCCACTGGCTGCCGATATAGGGAAAGAAGGTTGCGACCGGCCAACTGACGTAGCTCTGGAACAGTGCCCCGATCAACGTCAGAAACGCGCCACCGGTAAAAAACAGGGTGATCATGGTTTGTGTCAGCAACAAGCCGGTAGGGCTGGTCTGGCTGCCCAATGTGGGGTTGAGCGTAGAGGCGATGGAGGCGCCGCGCTGGTTGTCAATGATGAACCCGGTGGCCTCGATGGCCCAGAACGGGATCGTGGCGACAAACCCGATCAGCAGGCCGAGCAAGACTTCCTTGCCGATCAGCATGGCCAGGTCTATGCCGTTAAGTGTCATTGGCAGCGTGCCGGCGACTGTCGGGTAGGCAAACAAGGCGAGCGAACAGGCCACGCCGTTACGAACCAGGCCACCCCCGAGCATTTGTTTGCTCAGAATTGGCATGACCACAAAACAACTGATGATTCTGGGCAGCAGTAGGGTGTATGCCAACAGGAGTTGTTGCAGATCCTGAATGCTCATCGCACGAGAGGAATCTTGAGCAGGGTCAATTCGGCAAATGCGTAGAGTTCGTTACCCATCCATCCCGCCGTGGCAAACAGGGTAATGACAACGGCGATCAGCTTGGCGACAAAGCCCAGGGTCTGCTCCTGAATTTGGGTCAGTGCTTGTACCAGTGACACCAGCGTGCCGACGGCGGCCGCCATGAGCACGGTGGGCATGGACAGAATCAGGACCAGCCACAGGCTCTGGCTGGTGAAATGGAGGATTTCGGCGTTATTCACTCTCAGCCTCCGTAACTGATGACAAGGCCGTGGGTCAACCGCGCCCAGCCGTCCAGCAGGACAAACAACAACAGTTTGAACGGCAAGGAAATGGTCATCGGTGAAACCATCATCATCCCCATGGCCAGCAGGATGTTGGAAATGATCAGGTCAATGGCAATGAAGGGCAGGTAAATCAGAAAGCCGATTTCAAAGGCGCGCGTCAGTTCACTGACCGTGAAGGCGGGCAGCAAGATGAGCAAACTGTCGGGTTCGAGTCGATCGGCATACTCGCTGGGCCAGACCTGGCGGGTACTGTCGACGAAGAACGCATGTTCACGGGCCTGGATCTGTCTCTTCAGAAAGGACCGATAAGGCTCCATGCCTTCATCGAGGAACTGTTCCACCGACTGGCTGTTGTTCAGGCTGACATCGTGGGTGCGCAGATAGTCGCGGGTCGCGAAACCGACAGGAGCCATCACGTACAGGCTCAAGATGATTGCCAGGCCATACATGGCCATGTTCGGTGGAATCTGTTGTACGCCCAGCGCGTTGCGAAGCAGTGAGAAGACCACCGTCATCTTGATAAATGAGGTGGCCATGACCGCAATGAAAGGTAGCAATGCCAGCAGCGCCAAGCCAAAGATCAGACTGAGTTCGTCAGGCAATTGAATCATGCGGGCAGATCCTGCAGCAGGCGGTTGACCCGCACACCAAGGCGATCCTGAATACTCACCAGCTCACCCGTTCCCACGCAGCGATGGTTGACCAGGATCCGCACTTCGCCGTCGAGCGGCGAGGCGAGGTCAATCAGTGACCCCGGTTGCAGGGTCGCGAGGCTGTGCAGATCGAGCGTCTGACGACCGACTTCGAAGCTGACCTGAACGGGCAGTTGATCAAGGTGGGTCAGCTCATTGGGGGTTTCGAGGGGGGCATCATTGTGCATGGCAAGCAGTTCCAGTTGAGATTCATGGTGGCGAAAGTGCGCCCAGGGGCGATCTTCGACGACACCGAGCAAAGGGCTCGTAGCGTCGTGGCGTGCAGGCAGCAAGAGCAGGTCCCCGGTAGCCAATGAGTGCAGTTGCGCGGGGAGTAGACTGATCGGCCCCCATTGCAACGAAAGCCGCAACAGAACCGCGTTCAGCTCTGCGAGCGGGCGGGCGGGCACGCAGGCAAGTACCGCGCTTGGGTCACTCTCCAGCCATACAACCAGGTGTTGTGTACCGCGTGTCAGGGTTAATGCCAGTGTGGGCGTGCCGAGATCGGGGTCGTCGGTGCACGGCTGTATGCTCTTCCAGGTGAGTCCTGGCAAAACGACGCTTTCCAACTCCAGCAGCGCCAATTGCAGTGGCAATGGCAGGCTGCTGAGCGCCGCTTCTTGCAGGTGGGGTTCAAGCCACGCGGCCAGGGGGGCGCTGTGGCATCGCCAATGCAACAGCAAACCTTGCCAGTGGAGGCTCAGTCGTACATCCAGCGAGTCGGGCGGCACAAGGATCGCCAGGCGGGCCTCCCCCTGCGCGAGTGGATAGCGGCGGCGGCAACGACTGAGTTTTTGTTGCAGGGCCAGTTCCCGGGGGGCGGCCCGAGGAAGTGTCAGGCTGCTCATGAATCCTGCTCCCACTCGTCATACACATGCCGGCGTTGTCGTGAGCCCTGATCACCGCCATGTTGCTGTTGAGCAAAAGTCAACTGGATCGGTTGGCCCGGGTGCAGGCGTTGCAAGCGTTCCATCAGGTCGCCACGGGCAAGTTGGAGTTGCAGCAGGCTACCGGGGCTGGCATGTATTTCGACATGCAATTGCCCGCGTGAGTGGTTGAGCTGAACATCGACCTGGCCCAGTTGTGCCAGATTTACCTGAAGCCGCGTACTGCTGCCATTACGGGACTCGCCAGCCTGGATGTGCACCTGCAGGGTTTGCGCCAGTTTGTCGAGGTCCCTGCTGAACGACGGTTGCTCAGTGGTCTTCAGCAAGCGTGCCAGCAGTTTGTCGCCCGGGGTCTGGTGGGTGCCTGAGGCGAGCTTGGGGTCTTCGTCCGCCACATCGAAATGTGCCTGTTCATCTTGTTCGCCAGAGGGGTTTTGTTGATCAGCAGGTGTTTGGACGGGGGCTCTATTGGCAGGAGCGTTTGGTGCTATGGACAGATTTTGCTCCGGGCTCTTCAGAGGCGCTGTGGTGTTGTCACGCTGGTTTGTAGCCGTCAAAGGTCGGTCGGTCGCTGGTACAGACGGGGTGGTCGCCGCTGTGGGAGACGGCTTGGTAGTTTCTGTGGAAGACGGTGTGGTCGCCGCTGTGGACGACGGTGGGGTAGTCGTCGTGTGAGACGGTTTGGTAGTGACTGTGGAAAACGGTGTGGCAATGGCTATGGGAGACTGCAGCATGCAGGCCTGGTCAGGCTCACGGTGTTCGCCGCTTTCCTCATTCGTGGCCTGCCCGCCCGGCGTGTCGGGTTTCGGTGGCAGATCAGGGATGGTCTCGCGCCCCTTGGTATTGGCCGGTTCAGCTGTTCTGGCGTCCTCATCCTGCGGGCTGCAATTGTCCTCAAGCGTTTTTTCGGGTGCGCGGTTACCGAACTTACGCGATGCGTCGATCAGGCGTCGCTCTATCACATCGGGTCTGCTGCCCAGGGCCCGCTCGAATTCGGCCTGGCAATTTTTGTCCGAGGCTACGAGTGCCGGGAGCGATGATGGTGTAAAGACATCTTGTGGCCTATCTGGTGGAGAAATTCTGCTCATGAGGCGGCCTCGGTGCGACGGAACTCTTCGAGTTCTTGTTCTTCTTTGAACTCAAGCAGCATCAACGCCTCAGCGAGGGCGTGGGCGTTCAGCTCGTTGAATTTTGCGACTTGCTGCTGAGCCTCCTGCAACTGGCGCCTGCTCAGGCGCAGGCGTTCGCGCTCCTGGGCCAGGGTTTGCGCCTGTTCGGCGATGGTCTGTTCCAGTGCTGCTTCCTTTTCTCGCAAGCGGGCAACCTGCTGCTGCCATTGCTCCAGTGTTTTGCGGTTTATGGGTTGTGCCTTGCATTGCTCGAACAAACGGGTTTCTTGCGCCTGGCGCCACTGCCGGTATTGTTTGTGATCAGCCAGTGTCGTTTGATGGAGGCGCTGCGCCTCGCCGACCCGCAACTCCTGGCGCTGCAATGCCTGTTCCGCACGCTCGACGCGCAAGCGCTTGATGCGCAACAAAGTAGGGAGTGTCATCGGGTCAGGCTCGCCAGTTGTTCAAGGCAATCGGGCAGGTCACTGGGTTCATGGGTGCCTTGGCGCAGCCAGGCACGAATGGCGTCCATTTTTTCGATGGCCCGATCGGCGACCGGATCCTGACCTTTCTGGTACTCGCCGATCTTGAGCAACAACTCGACTTCTTCGTATCGGGCCAGCCACTCGCGCAACTGGTTGGCGGCATTGCGATGCTCAGGGGTCACTATCTGGTTCATGACTCGGCTCACCGAGCGCAGTACATCGATGGCCGGGTAATGGTTGGATGCCGCCAGCTTGCGCGACAGGATGATGTGCCCATCGAGAATCGAGCGGGTTTCATCCGCTACCGGCTCAGTCATGTCGTCACCTTCGACTAGCACGGTGTACAGCGCGGTGATTGAGCCTTTGTCAGATTGGCCGGCGCGCTCCATCAGCCGCGGCAGGGCGGCGAATACCGAAGGTGGAAAGCCGCGCCGAGTCGGCGGCTCGCCAGCGGCCAGGCCGATTTCGCGCTGGGCCCTGGCAAACCGGGTGACGGAGTCCATCAGCAGCAGCACACGTTTACCCTGGTCGCGAAAGTACTCGGCAATCGTGGTGGCAACAAAGCCGGCCTTGGCGCGCTCCATTGCTGGTCGGTCAGAGGTGGCGACTACCAGTACCGAGCGTTTGAGGCCTTGCTCGCCCAGATCAGACTCGATGAATTCACGCACCTCACGCCCGCGCTCACCGACCAGCGCCAGCACAATGACGTCGACGTCCGCGCTGCGCATCAAGGTCGCCAGCAGAGTGCTTTTACCGCCGCCGGCCGCGGCGAAAATCCCCATGCGTTGTCCTTCGCCGCAAGTCAGCAGGCCGTCGATGGTGCGAACACCAAGGGAAATGGGGCGCTCGATCAGATTGCGGCTCATGGGGTCAGGCGCATCGCGGTAAACCGGGTACCACGCAGCGGGTTCACCCAGGTTGCTGCCATTGAGCGGCTGGCCCAGGCCATCGAGTACCTGGCCCAGCAAGTGATCGCCGACGCCTACCTGGTGCATGGTGCCGGTCGGGCTGACCTCGGTGTTCGAGGAGACACCAAGCATTTCGCCCAGAGGGGTCAGGAGTGCCTGATGTTGCTGGAAACCAATGACTTCAGCCATCAGTGACAGCGAGTGGTCGGGGTTGCGCAATTGGCAAAGCTCACCGATGCGCGCACCGGGCACCACTGCTTTGAGCAGTGTGCCGGTGACTTGCGTGACCCGGCCGCGGATTTGAATCAGCCGACATTTATCGATGGCCTGCAGCATCTGGCCGGTGATGTGTTCGAGTGAGAGGTGCATGGTCGACTTGGGTATGGGGCTAGCGGCCACTATAGATAAAGGCCCGCTTCGGTAATTTCAGTCCCGGTCGCAAGTTTTTAGAAATTGGTTGGTGTAATGCCTAAAAAAAAGCGACCGATTTTGGCAGAGGCAACCGTAGTCCCATTCCTACAATGCCTGTCATGCGTATGTTGTCGGCAAGTGAGTACCCTGTATGGCCATTATTCAGAGCGTTATCCCCGCAGTGTCAGTGCCGGATCGACAGGCTGAGCCGGTCATTGCACGCGAGAGTCGACTGACCGGGAATTTCCAGGGGGAGCGCGTGCAATACATCTCCACCAGTCAGGCGATGGCCGACGCGGCGGAAGAGCTGACCTTCGTATTCTCCGAACGAGTAGAAAAATCTCTGGCCAAGCGCAGCGTCAGTGATGGTCAGGCGCGCCTGAGCGAAATCCTTGAAATGCTTGAGGAGTACCTCAAGAAAGTGCCTGACCTTGAGGCCCGACAAAAGCTCGAAGCGTTGGTTGCGCACCTCGGCAGTGGCCAGTTAAGCAACCTCGCGCAGCTTAAGGCTTATCTCAAGGGATTCTCGCGCGAGGTCAGTCACCAGTTTGTTGCACTGACCTATGCACGCCAGGAACTGGCCGGTAAAACCGCTGCCCGGGCGATGGTCGAGCTTATCGACCAGGCGTTACTGGAAATGGCCCAGGAGCATGGCCAGGCCATCGAGCTGGGCTTGCAGATCGGGCCGTTGGCAAAGGCGGCGGCGGAGCAGGGCGTGGGCGATATCCAGTCACTGCGTGACACCTATCGCGATGCCGTCATGGACTATCGCGGTCTGAGCGCGGCGTGGAACGACATTAATGCGCGGTTCGGCAGTTCGATGCTCGAAGGTGTGGCGGGATTCTTGATGAAAGCCTTGAGCGCCGACCTCGATAGCCAGCAGACCCGGCTCGACCCGGTCAAGCTTGAACGGGTGATGAGCGACATGCACAAGCTGCGGGTGCTGACGAGTATGTCGGATCAGGTCAATGCATTGTGGCAGGCACTGGTGACGGGGGAGCGAGGTCATGGCATACGGGCCTTCTGATCTGATGGGCGGGCTGATTGGGCTGATCGACAAGCGCTGGGCGAGTGTCCAGGACGTGCAGCGATTGATCGTGCCGCTGGGGATCAAGGACGCTGCGCGGCAGATCCATTTCTTTCGTGAGATCAAGCGACTGGTGCGCCTGATCCCTACGGAAATTTTCACCGATGAGGAGCAGCGTCAGAACCTGCTCAATGCCTGTCAGCTGGCGCTGGATCTGGCTATTGACCAGGAAGAAGACGAATGGCAAGCACAATGAGTGAGCAGCATGCACTGGATTGACCAAGCATTGGCGCAGTTCTGTCAGGACCTGGGTGTGGTCGTACCGACCCCGTTGGGGGCGCTCATCCAGCTGGAGTTCGAGGAAACCGGCACGCTGCAACTGGAGCAGCACAACCGCAAGTTGACCTTGTGGCTGGCTGTTGATCTGGAGTGGCATCAGGTTCATCAGGGCGCGGTGCGTGCCTTGGCGATGGTATTTAGCCGCACCGGGCCTGAGCTGCCACTGCGTTGTGGATGGGCTGGTGACACGCGTCTACTGCTATTGATTACCCTGGATGAGCGGCGCGTCAGCGCATTGGTTTTGCATCAGGCGTTGCGCACATTGAGTGCGGCGCGCCAAACGGTGCTTGCGCCGTGAGTCGAATCAGTGCCCCGCACATCGGCATTGAGCACCTGACTGAGGTTGGCGACCAGCATTTCGCATCGGGCTTGCCCGAGCGCTATGTGCTGCCACCTGACGGCCATTGCATTGAGGCCCATCTTGATAATCTGTACCCGGCAGATCTCGCCGGACGTCGTTTGCAGGCGTTTGCCTGCCCCCATGAAGGTTTCCACGCATTACTCCGGCCACAGGCATTTCGCCAGGCCCTGACCGACCTCAAACAGCAAGTCTGTTCATCTGATGCGCCCGAGTTTCAGGCGCTCTCGGCGCTGTTGCAAGCGCGTAGCGAAGATGAGTACTTGCTGCAGATGGCCCTCCATTTGCTGCACAAGGTATGACCCCACCGATGATGTTGAAACCGATACAGCAAAGCCTGTTGCTGTTGCTTGGCTGGCTGCAGCTGCAGTGCGGCCAGCCAGCGCATGCGCGGATATTCCTTGAGGCCCTGTTGGCCGTTGAGCCGACTCATCGTCAGGGGCGTCGGGCGCTGGTGATGGCACTGTTGCAACTGGAGGCGGGCGAGCAGGCCGAGCAACAGTGTGATCGGTTGTTGTCTGAAGGCGAGGAAGACTTCGCGCTGTGGGACTGCGTCAGTCGTGCGTGCCATTTGCAGGGGCGTATTGGTGATGCGCGCGTGGCGCACGAGCGCTTCCTGAGCCTGCGGGAGGCCCATGAACCGGCTCGCTGAATTTTTGAGACTGGCGGGCGAGCGCCAGGACATCATGCTGGCGGTGATGCTGCTGGCGGTGGTGTTCATGATGATCCTGCCGCTGCCACCGTTTCTGCTGGATATCCTGATTGCAATCAACATCACAGTGTCGGTGGTGTTGATGATGATGTCCGTCTACATCAGTTCACCGTTGCAGTTTTCGGTGTTCCCTGCGGTGCTGTTGATAACCACCTTGTTCCGGCTGGCGTTGTCGGTCAGTACGACGCGCATGATTTTGCTGGAGGCCGACGCGGGCCAGATCGTCTACACGTTCGGCAACTTCGTCGTGGGCGGCAATCTGGTCGTGGGTTGCATCATCTTTCTGATCATCACCATTGTGCAGTTCCTGGTAATCACCAAAGGTGCCGAGCGTGTCGCTGAAGTGAGTGCGCGGTTTTCTCTGGATGCCATGCCCGGCAAGCAGATGAGTATCGACGGCGATATGCGCGCCGGGGTCATCGATGTCAATGAGGCGCGTGACCGGCGTGCGGTGATCGAGAAAGAGAGCCAGATGTTCGGCTCAATGGACGGCGCGATGAAGTTTGTCAAAGGTGATGCGATTGCCGGCCTGATCATTATCTTCATCAATATTCTGGCCGGTATCACCATTGGTGTTACCCAGAAGGGCATGACTGCAGGCGACGCCTTGCAGCTCTATTCGGTGCTGACCATCGGCGATGGCATGGTCAGCCAGGTGCCGGCCCTGTTGATTGCCATTACCGCCGGGATCATCGTGACCCGGGACTCCTCGGACGGTACGTCGGATCTGGGCAGTGACATCGGTGATCAGGTGGTGGCCCAGCCCAAGGCATTACTGATTGGGGGGGTATTGCTGCTGTTGTTCGGGCTGATTCCCGGGTTTCCCACTGTCACTTTCATGCTGCTGGCGGTACTGGTGGGTGGGGGTGGTTACTTTATGTTGTTGCGTCAGCGCGGGATGGCTGCCGAGGGTAATCCAAGAGATTTACCAACCTTGCTGGCGCAAGGTGCGGGAGCGGCCTCATCGGCCAAGCCCAAGGCCAAGCCCGCGGGCAACAAGTCCAAGGGCACACGGCTGGGGGATAAGGAAGAGTTCGCGATGACCGTGCCCTTGCTGATCGATGTGGGGGCTAGCATGCAGCAGGAGCTGGAGGCGTTCGCACTCAATGATGAGCTGGTCAGGGTGCGGCGTGCGCTCTATCTGGATTTTGGTGTGCCGTTTCCGGGTATCCATCTACGTTTCAATGAAGGCCTGAAAGACGGTGAATACCTGATTCAGCTGCAAGAAGTGCCGGTGGCCCGTGGGCGCTTGCGCAGCGAACGGCTGCTGGTGCAGGAGCGCGCCACTCAACTGGAGCTCATTGGTGTGCCCTTTGAAGAAGGCGAGCCGGTGCTGCCGGGCAAGCCGACCCTGTGGGTGAGTACCGAGCACCAAGGTCGGCTGGAACGATCCGGCTGCGCCTTCCTGAGCATGGATCAGGTGCTGACCTGGCACCTTTCCCATGTGTTGCGCGAGTACGCCGAAGATTTTATTGGCATCCAGGAAACCCGTTATCTGCTGGAACAAATGGAGCACAGCTATTCGGAACTGGTGAAGGAGGCCCAGCGCATCATTCCGCTGCAACGCATGACTGAAATTCTCCAGCGCCTGGTCGGTGAAGACATCTCGATCCGCAACCTGCGCGCGATTCTGGAAGCGATGGTGGAATGGGGGCAGAAAGAGAAGGATGTGGTGCAGTTGACCGAATACATCCGCAGCAGCCTCAAGCGCTACATCTGCTACAAGTATTCGAGCGGCAACAACATCCTGCCGGCCTACCTGCTGGACCAACAGGTCGAAGAGCAGATCCGTGGAGGCATCCGCCAGACCAGTGCCGGCAGCTATCTGGCGCTCGATCCGGCGGTCACCCAAGCCTTTCTCGAACAAGTCCGGCAGACCGTCGGCGACCTTTCGCAAATGCAGAGCAAGCCGGTGCTGATCGTGTCGATGGACATTCGCCGCTACGTGCGCAAGTTGATCGAAGGCGATTATTACGGCTTGCCGGTGCTCTCCTACCAGGAGTTGACCCAGCAAATCAACATCCAGCCACTGGGCCGGGTGACGTTATGACGCGCGACCCTTTGGTGGGCTGGCTACAGGCACACGGGCATGACACCCGGCCACATTTCTTGCGTCACAGCACACTACCGCTGGGCCGCAAGTTTGTGTATGGCGGCTGCGAACTGGCCTGGCGCTGTGAAGGGGGACGGGTCTGGATCGTCATGCTGCGCCGGGTCGACGGGCGCCATGGCCTGGTCAATTCTTTTGCCGCGCTACATGTGCTGGCCGAGGCGGTTCTCGCGGTGTTGGGCGCGCAAGCCAAGCTCTACGGCAAGGTGCAGGCGATGGCGGACAGCCCGCTGGATGGCACGCGGATGGCGCGTTTCTATCGTCGCTGGACTGGCGCAGCCGAACTGCAGAGCGGTTGGTTCGAGCTGGCGGCCGGGCAGGTGTGTTCGCTACGAACCATCAGAAAACGACAAATAATCGACCGTACCTGACAGGAAGCCAGGCGCTCTATCCCTACTATAGGAGCCATGGATATGTACGACGAACCCTACGCAAAAACCCTTCAGGCTGCCGAGCAGGCCATTGAAGACAATGAGCACCGCGAGCGGTTGCTCAGTGAACTGTGGGAAGGCCTGGCGTTGCCTGCCGAGGTCCGTGACCGGGTCTTTCGCTCACCGGACCAGGTACTTGTACAGAGAGCAGAACAAGAGCTGTTGCAGGAAGTGCGGCGGATGCGCATCAGCCGCCCACCGGTTGCCGATGAAGGAAAACGACAACGGCGTCCGGCGTCGATGCGTGGACTTGTGGTGTAAGGAACCTCTTATGGATATCAGGCATTACCAGCAAGACCTGTCGGGGTTCTTGAATACGTTGCAGACGCTTCCAGCCGATCATTTGCGCGGTCGCGCAACGGATGCACTGGCAGAGCTTAGGGCACTGGTCAGTAACCGCAGCGTCAGCTTTACCCATGCCAACCAGACTCTGTCGGATGCCCAGGTAGAAAAGTTGCTGGCCTATTTTCTGCCGCCTGAATCGAACTTGAAGGGCAGCCTGTATGAGTTGCAAATCAAGTCCGGGATCGAGTCGGTCAAGCAACTGATCAACCAGTACGCCGATGCGAAGCCGGGGCAGCCCTGGCCGTTGAAAGAGTTCCTGGCCAAGGCGCATTTCGGCCTGACCAGTGACCGGATCGATGATGACGTGCGGGGCGTTTATGAAGAGGTTCTGTTGATACAGGATGGCAAGCGTACCGCGCTGCGTGATGACCTCAAGGTTCTGACTGCCGAGCTCAACATCTACAGCAAGATCCAGTCGCAGATCAACGCGAATCTGGCCGCTAAAAAAGAGATCACAATCGAGCCGGGACTCAACCTGTTCGATCGCACCTTATACGGCTACCCCGACGACAAGAGCTGGCAGGCCAGTGCGGAATACACGCTGCTGACAGGGCTCGACACCTATCGCACCGGCACGCTGAGCATCAGAAGCTTCCTCAGTGGCGCACCGAAGGACAGTGGGGCGATGAACCCCGATGACTTACTCAAAAAGTACGAGTTCAAGGACGAGAACAACCCCATCGCCAACTTCGCCACGACGGTGGGCGACCGCTCCCGCCCGATCAACGACAAAGTCAGTGAGAAAACCACGCTGTTGAACGATGTCAACTCTCGCTACAACTCGGCCATCGAGGCCCTGAATCGCTTCGTTCAGAAGTACGACAGCATGATGCGCGACATTCTAAATGCCATATAGGAACGGTTGATGAGCCAGCAAGAACACGATGTGTCTGAGGAATACGAGAAAGAACTGGAAGCGTTTTTGCGCGATGGCGGCACACTGGCCATGCTCAGGAACATCTCCAGCGACAGCCTCGAGCAGCTCTACTCCCTGGCGTTCAATCAATACCAGGCTGGCAAGTGGGATGACGCCCACAAGATTTTTCAGGCGCTGTGCATGCTTGATCATTACGACGTTCGGTTCTTTTTGGGATTGGGCGCGTGCAGGCAGGCTATGGGGCAGCTAGAGCTGGCATTGCAGAGCTTCAGTTACGGCGCGCTGATCGATATCAACGAGCCCAGATTTCCATTTCATGCTGGCGAGTGTCACCTGCGGTTGGGTGATCTCGACGGGGCCGAGAGTGGCTTCTACTCGGCTCAGGCCTTGGCCGCAGCACAGCCGGCACACTCGGTTCTGGCCGAACGTGCAGGCGCCATGTTGGAAGCCGTACTAGCGAGAAAGGATCAACCTAATGAATCCGATAACGTTTGATCGCGTTGCGCTTGCCACGGGGAGCGTTGCTGCAAGCGATCCCGTGGGGCGCCCACGCAATGATCGTGGGGGGGAGGCGCTAACGGTCTCCCGGGTCGAGTCGGATGGCCGATCGGCCGTCACGTCTCAAGGGGTGCAATTGACTGCGCCGTCGGCGGCCAGTCAGCAGCGCCTGGAGGTCGGGACTCGGGCGGACATCAACCGCCTGGTGCAGTCCGTGCGCCAGGATACCGGGCTGGCCCAGCGTTTTGTCGCTGAAACGGCTCGGTTAGGCGTGGCGCGGCTCAGCTCGGTGGAGGATTTCGAGATTGAATTGGCCAAACTGACTGGCGAGCTGGAGTCCACGCAAAAAAAGCTCAAGCTTGAAGAAATCAAGATGGCGCGTGAGCAAAACCTGCAAAAGATCGAGGAAAACCAGAAGAAGATTCTGGAGGCGACCGAGGCTGCAAAAGAAGCCCAGAAGTCTGGCTTGATAGGTAAGATTTTTGGCTGGATCAGTGCCATTGCCTCGATCATCGTGGGTGCCATTCTGGTAGCGACGGGTGTCGGCGCGGCCGCCGGAGCACTGATGATCGCCGGGGGCGTAATGGGTGTCGTTTCCCAGGCTGTGCAACAAGCGGCGAAGGACGGATTGATCAGTAAAGAAGTGATGGAAAAGCTCGGACCGGCTCTGATGGGGATCGAAATCGCCATCGCTGTGATGGCTGCGGTAGTCAGTTTCGGGGGGGCTGCCGTCGGGGCGGTCGCCAAGGTGGGTGCAAAAATCGGTGGCAAGGCTGCCGAGCTCACTGCCAGTCTAGCCGGCAAAGTGGCGGATTTGGGGAGCAAGTTTGGCAACGTGGCCAGTCAGTCTCTGTCCCATGGTGCCAAGCTCGGGATGCAGATTTCCGACATGACCCTGGAGGTCGCCAACGGTGCGGCGCAAACCGCCAACTCGGCGTTTCAGGCCAAGGCTGCCGATAAACAGGCCGATGCCCTGGAGACGCGCTCCGAGCTCACGCAGTTTCAGGCCGTCATGGACAAGCTCAAGGAAGAACTCAGTCGCATGGTCGAGTCTTTTTTGCAGGTCATGGAGCAGATTTTCCAGATGATCAATGCGAAGGGCGACACCCTGCATAACCTTTCCAGCCGTCCTGCGGCTATCTGAGGAACACATCATGATGATTGAAACAGGCTATGGCGCTCACGGGCTGGGTCAGATTGGCAATACTCAGTCGCTGGAAAAAACTCAAGCAGGCGTACGAACCGAAACAGTTCACAGCGCGAATACGGCACTGCCCGGCGAATCGAAGAAGAGCTCGGGTGTCGACCTGATAGCGCCGAGGCAAGTGTTCAAGCCCGAGGGGCTGGGCAGGGTCAGCAGTGAACTCAATGGCAGTGTGGAGCTGATGGTGCTGTTGTTTCGCATCGCGCAGAAGGCCCGCGAGCTGGGGATTATCCAGCGCGACAGCGAGAACACCTCGATCATCAATGCGCAGAAGTCCCAAGTGGACGAAATGCGCAGTGGTTCGAGGCTGATGATTGCGATGGCAGTGATCTCCGGTGTGATGGCCCTGGCATCGGCGGTTACCGGTGCCATTGGTGCGGTCAAGAATGGCAAGGCGATCAGCCAGGAAAAGGTCCTGGAGGGCAACATTGGTCGGCGCAACGAGCAGATCGACGCGAAGATGCAGGAGCTGGGCAAAACCTCGAAGGCCGATCGCATTGAGGTTGGCCGGGAATGGGCCAAGGAGCAGGCGGCCGATACCCGTGCGCTCAAGCTGGCTGGGCAGGGCGTGGATAACCGCAATGCCAAGCTGCAAAGCATCAATGGCGTGAATCAGGCACTTGGGCAGATGTCCAGCAACTCGGTGCAAGTCGAGCAAACGGCTATTCAGGCCAATGCCAAGGAAGATGAAGTCAGCGCGTCAATTGCCCAGAGCGAAAAGCAGAAGGTCGAAGACCAGTTGAGCTACAACGCCAACTTTATGAAAGAGATGCTGCAACTGCTTGCGCAGTACACCCAGAACCACAATCAGGCCTGGCGGGCCGCCGCTGGCGTGGCTTGATCTGATCTTGATATAGGAAAAAAGCCACAGTGATGTGGCTTTTTTCTTAAAAGAAAAGCCCGTCAGTGACAAAACCCGCTCATGTCAGGGTGCTAGCATTCGCCTAGTTCGAGGGGACGTGCATGGATTTGAGGATCAGGGTCAACCGGCTGCTTGCCGAGTTTGCCAATCGCAGTGGCCTTCCCGCTTTGTCGCTGGATGAAGAGGGAATAGCCAGTCTGCTGTTTGACGATAAGTTGGGCGTGACGCTGGTGTTACTGGCAGGACGCGAGCGCTTGGTTATGGAAGCGGATGTGGCGGGAATCGAAACGTTCGGCGACGCAATCTTCCGGCAGTTGGCGAGTTTCAATCGGTACTGGTATCGCTTCGATCTGCATTTTGGTTTTGATGAGGCAGCAGGCCTGGTGCAGCTATACGCCCAGATACCCGCGGCTGAGTTGACCCTGGAACGTTTCGAGGCCACCTTGGCCAACCTGCTTGATCACGCCGAGTTTTGGCAGCAATTGCTGCCGGGATATGAGGGTGGCGACCAAACAATATCCAAGCCCGCCGGTATGAGGGTTTAAGTGAGTCATGAAGATAGAAAGCACTGGCATTTCACCAGCGGCCACGAGTGACGGTGCGCCAATATCTGGAAGCTTTGCCGGGCGCTCGTTCAGTCAGGTGCCCAGTCGCCAGGAGGGAGGCATCAGCGTTGCGCAGTTGGGTCGCTGGCTGGCGGTACAGGTGGAGGTCGATCAACAGAGTGAGCAACATTTGCAGCGTTTGGTCGATGGCGAGATTGCCCCTCTTTATGAGCGCAAGGTTCGTCAACCATGAGGAAGACGCTGCTATTCAGCGTTTTTCTTGCCTTGGGGGGCTGCGTCAGTGTGCCTTCGCCGCCGGCACCGTTGATTGATGTGAGAGGGCAGGTGCGCACGCCTTCACCGATTTCACAACCTGCCTACGTCAGTGTGCGGCTCTACTCGGTGACCCAGCAGCAGCTGCGGCTGGTTGCCCAGGCTCGTTATCGGGTGACGGCGTTGCCGTTGCACTTTGCTTTTCGTCTGATGCCGACGCAGGTGGTCGGTGACAGCTTGCTGGTGCGCAGTGAACTGGCCTGGTCAGATGACGGGGCTGTGCAGTCGAGAAGTTGGCAGTCGGTGGTGCCTGGTGAAAGTATGAATATGCAGCTTGGGCAACTACCCTGCTATCCGAAGTGCACTATTTCGGCGGCGACGAAATGATCTTGAAATATTTTGTATTTATTTAGCGCCTATTGAAATAGAAGGGTGTTTCGATAGGTGGGTAACTAAATAAATTTATCGGGGCTTCGTCTAGTTAAGAGTAATTACTCTAGTGGCTATGATTAATTGCAAGGACGGTTGTCATTGAGTTAGTCATCCTGACTTCATAGAATCAGTGCAGTGTTTGAGCCAAGAGATAGAGAATCCGCCACTGCTAGATTCCAGGCTCTCGCGTCACAGGATTCAAGCGCAAAATCGTCGCGCAGCAGTATTTAGAAGTTGAGTTTCGTACGATGCCTACTTGGGCACCGTACAAATGGTATGTGCAGGTTCGGGGTCACAATAAAATGCAAGGTGCCAGCACACGTGCTCGGAAACAGATAAAGCTGTGCCGGTGGTCTATTCCGACGTTTGAGTTTGTATCGAACGGTGAGGAGGGGATTTATATCCTTATCGAGGGGCAGGTCACGGTTCAAGATTGTAATGCGACAGTTTGTCTCATGCCTGGCGAGCTATTGTTTGCGCGCAGAGGTAACTATGTCGTGAGTACGGGCGAACACGATTGTGTTTTACTTTGGATCCCATTATCGGTTCAGTTTTTACAAAAGTTTGTTCAGCGTTTTGGTTCTTTATTGAGTGAAGTAGAGCGCTGGGATGGGCCGGGGGTTAGTCTCATTGCGTTTGCCAGTACGCCGTTGATGGCGGACTGCATAAAGGGGCTTGAAGGGCTGATGGTGCATGAGCACCCACCGATGCTGGCGTTGTTGCGCGTCGAAGAGTTGTTGATGCTGTTTGCTTTCAGCCCCCAGGGCCCGGCGCTGATGTCAGTATTGCGTCAGCAGGGAAGTCGGCACGTCGAGCGTTTACAGGTGTTCATGGAGCAGCACTACCTCAAGGAGTGGCGGCTCTGCCAGTTTTCCCGAGAGTTCGGAATGGGCTTGACCACGTTCAAGGAGTTGTTCGGGTCGGTCTATGGCGTTTCTCCCCGAGCGTGGATCAGTGAGCGGCGTATCCTCTACTCCCATCATCTATTGCTTAACAGCGAAATGAGCATTGTGGACATCGCAATGGAAAGCGGTTTTTCCAGCCAGTCTTACTTCACTCAGAGCTATCGTCGTCGTTTCGGGTGTACTCCCAGTCGTTCAAGACAAGGAAAAGAATAGCGGCGGACTAAAAAAAAATGACGTTTTTTGCAAGTTTGGTCCGTTGCTCCTCAGTAAGATTGGTCGCAGTGGAAGACGCTGACGGGTGTGCTACGAAACGAGATAGTCAAGGCAGAAGATGAGCCAGGAAGACCAAAATCAAACCCCTCAAGCTGGTATTTTTGCTGGTCGTCGGGTGTTTGTAGTAGGCCGGGATGCCCGCGGTCGAGGCCGGGCAGCTGGGTGTGTATCAGTCAGTGTGTACCGTGAGTCGGGAATTATTAGTGTGCGACAGTTGATCTTGTTGCAACGCTTGCTGCCGCGTGTACGGCTGGAGCAACTGTTCCAGTCCAATTGGCTGCAACAACGCTTGGCCCGTGGCATGGCGCTCGAACGCGGGGATATTCAATTGGTACTGCGTCAGGCCCGCGCCCAGGGTGAGGACTGGTGCAATTGGTTGGGCGACCGGATCAATCTGGCCTCGACTCAGGCCCTCATCGATTGGGTTCTGCTGCCGGTATACAGCTGGTGGGAAAGCCTTTTTGATGAAGCGGTATCCAATTGGCGCCTGGCATTGATCGAGTACGAAACACAGGCACGCCAGTTGCGGATCAAGGCCGAGTTCTGGCGCTTGGTCGGAGAAACCAATGCGCAATTAGCCCAACAGGAACTGGCCAAAATCGCTCAATGTCGGGCAAAGACCGACGCTGAAATTGCCAATATGGTACGCAAGCTGGGCGCGATCTCCGAGCAGGCACAGCTGGCCTGGCCCAATTGGCATCAAGGCATGTCCATGTTGCTGGCTGACGGCAAGCTCGATGGTTTTTCTCCTGTCCCGGTGGTGTTGAGCCCTCTGTGGGAGCCGCTGGCCAGGCTTGACGACGACGCGGGTGCCGCGGATGTCGTTCAGCACTGGCTGTATGAACGTAGCCTGTGCCAGGCGAACGACCACTTTTATTGGCAAGGCTCCTGACTGCCGGATACGCCGAGGAATCATGGAACATTTACTGACTGGATTGGCCGCACGCACGGGCCAAGGGGTTTTTGTGGCCGATCAAACAGGTCGATATCACCTGCGGATCGACGGTCACAGTCTGTTTTTACAACGTCAGGGGGCTGATCTTGTGCTGTCCAGCCCGCTGAACTGGCAAGTTCAGCACTCATCTGCGGCTGAACGTGAAGTGTTGCTGAACCTGTTAGGCCAGGTCACCCGATGGAGTCGACGCTATCCCCAGGCGTTGGCCACCGATGAACAGTCAAACCTGATGCTTGAAGCGCGTCTGGAATTCGCCACCCTGGAACTGGACGACCTGGAGAGAGCGCTATCGGCTCAGGTCGCGATTCTGGAAACGATCAAGCCAGAGCTGTTGATTGCAGGCCTGGAACCGCAGTGGAAACAAACTTTATGGCGTCCCTGAGTGTTTCGCGGTCCTTGAGCCTGGTCTTTGCATTGCTATTGACCGGAACCGCCCAAAGCCAGGATCTGGATTGGCCACAAATCCCCTACAACTATATCGCCCAGGGTGAAAGCCTGCGTGATGTCCTGGCCAATTTCGCGGCTAATTACGACGGCTCGGTGATTGTCAGTGACAAGGTCAATGATCAGGTCAGTGGGCGTTTCGATCTCGATGATCCTCAGTCCTTTGTGCAACTGATGACTTCGCTCTACAACCTGATCTGGTACTACGACGGTGCTGTTCTCTACGTATTCAAGGCCACCGAAATGCAGTCGCGGCTGGTCAAGCTGGAGCAGATCGGCGAAACCGAACTGAGGCAGGCACTGGAAGCTGCAGGTGTCTGGGAGCCGCGATTTGGTTGGCGATCGGACATGCGCGGGCGGTTGGTGTACGTCTCCGGCCCCCCACGGTATCTGGATCTGGTGGAGCAAACGGCCCTGGCTCTTGAGCAGCAGCACGCTCTGCGTATTGAGAAGACCGGAGACCTGGCCGTGGAAATTTTTCCGCTCAAGTATGCGGTCGCTGAGGATCGGCGAATCAAGTATCGCGAAGACGATATTGATGCACCGGGTGTGGCGACCATTCTTGCTCGCGTGCTGAGTGACGCTAACGTGGTGTCGGTGGAAGGCGGGCAAGACAGTCCTCGATTACCGACGCAGTCCGGGCGAGCCGTAGTTCAGGCTGAGCCCTCGCTCAATGCCATTATTGTGCGCGATACCAAGGATCGCATGCCGATGTACCGGCGCTTGATCGCGGCGCTGGATCGTCCTTCGGCGCGAATCGAGGTCGGTTTGTCGATTGTCGACATCAACGCGGAAAACCTCGCCGAACTGGGCGTGGACTGGCGCGTCGGTATAGGCGTCGGCCCAAACAAGCTGATCGACATTCGCACCACCAGCCAGAACATTAGCGGTCAGGGCAACGCCAGTCCTGGTACCACGCGCGAGGCCGGTGCCAGCCTTGTGGATAGCCGGGGGCTGGATTACCTGCTTGCCCGCATCACCTTGCTACAGAGTCAGGGGCGCGCCCAGGTCGGCTCGCGGCCGACCGTGCTGACCCAGGAAAACACCCTGGCAGTGATTGATCACAGCGAAACCTATTATGTCAGCCTTCTTGGTGAGCGGGTGGCTGAACTCAAGGCGATCACCTACGGCACCATGCTGAAACTGACGCCGCGGGTCATCCAGTTGGGTGACAAACCGGAAATCAGCCTCAGCCTGCATATCGAGGACGGTAATCAGAAACCCAACAGCTCAGGGGTGGGTGGGCTTCCCACTATCGCCCGCACCGTGGTCGATACCGTGGCTCGCGTGGGACACGGGCAGAGTCTGTTGATCGGCGGTATCTACCGTGATGAGCTCAGCGAATCCATGCGCAAGGTTCCGCTGCTGGGCGACATTCCGTATCTGGGAGCGTTGTTCCGGTTCAAGTCCAGTTTCACCCGTCGCTCGGTGCGGCTGTTTCTGATCGAGCCGCGCTTGATTGACAACGGGCTAGGCCATTTCGTGGCGTTGGGCAGCAAGCGTGGCTATATGGATCCATTGCTCCAGGTCGATGAGCTGTCGAACCAGAGTCTTTCGTTGCAGAAATTGCTCGGGACTGCGCAGTGCCAGGAACTGGGTCAGGCCCGCGAGCTCCAGCACGTGCTGGCACAGGCAGGCAAGGACTCTTCGCTGATGGCATGCAGCCTGGGCAAGGACACCACGGGCTGGCGTATTGCCGAGGGTGCCTGCGTCGAAGGTGTCGAACAGTGCGTCCGCGCACCGAAGAAGCCCTGACATGGGTTGGAAAATTCGTTTCTATAGCGGCCTCAATCAAGGGGTTGAAGTACCGCTGGCTGAAGGGCGGGTAGTGATCGGTTCCGATCCGCTGCAAGCCGATCTGGTGCTGGTCGATGAAGGTATTGCTGCGATCCACTTGGTGCTCGATATCGACCCGCAAGGTGTACGCCTGTTGGAGTGGGCCGAAGGTCATCAGCCACTTCAGGAGGGGCAGCCGCTGGCGGGCGGCAGCGCGTTGCAGGCACTGGTCCGCCAGGCTTGTGGGCCGCTGCTGTGGGCCTATTGTGCTCAGGAGCGGCAGTTCTGCGAACAGCTGCCTCTGGCTGCCAACCCTCACGAACGGCGCATGGCGCAGCCGCGAGTGCGTTGGGGTGGGCGATTGCTGCTTGGTATCAGTGCACTGTTGCTGGCAGGGCTCATTGCTTTGCTTGGCGCCCCCTGGTCGTCTGGCAACGCTGGGATGGCCAGCGAGGACCCGGTCGTGGCCTTGCGCAGTTTTTTACGTGATCGCCAGTATCAGTTTGTGCAACTCGGTGAGCCTCAGGGCAATGGCAGTATTGCGCTCACCGGTTATCTGGAAGACAACCGCACGCGGCTGGCATTGCAGCAGTACCTGGAACGCAGCGGCCTGACGTACCGGCTCGACGTACGCACCCTGGAAGAGATTCGCCAGGGGGTGGAGTTCATCTTGCAGAAATTCGGTTATCGCCAGGTACGCACGGCCAATGGGGACCAACCCGGCTGGATTCGCCTCACCGGTGAACTGGCGCTTGAGGATGAGCATTGGCTGCAAATCGACAGTTTGCTCAAGGTCGATGTACCTGGCTTGCTGGGAGTGGAAAACCGTGTGCGGCTTGCCGGATCGCACCTCAAGCGGCTCGATCAGATGCTTGCCGACTCGGGTCTCGACGCGGTGCTGGCTTATCAGGACAAAGGTGAGCGAATTGAAGTGCGCGGGCAACTTGATGAGCCTCAACTCAGCGCGTTCTACACGTTGCAGCGTGATTTTCGCCAGGAGTTCGGCGCACGTCCGGCCCTGGACCTGGTGAGTCGCAACAAACGTGGCAGCACCGATGATCTGGAGTTCGTGGTGCGTTCGGTGTCCTTCGGCAAAGTGCCGTATGTGGTGCTGAGCGATGGTCAGAAATACCCGGTCAATGCCTCTACTGCGCAAGGCGTGAGGGTGCTGGCGATCAATGTCGACACCGTGATCGTCAGCCGTGGCAAACAACAATTCATCATCAATCTAAAGGGGGAACCGCTCAATGATGACGGTTTTGGAGGAGCGTCTGTGCGCCGCTGACACGGACTTTGAACAGCAGATACACGCGCAACTGCAACAGGCCAGGGCCTGCGTCAAACGTCGTTTGATCGGCGGCAGTGATCCTCAACAGTATCGGCAATGGCAGATGGAAGCTCAGGCAGTCGAGGCCGCCATCAGCCTTCTCAACACCCTCAAGGGAGCTTCATGATGGCATCGATCTTTACCAATGACAGTAGCGTCAACACGCTCGACAAAGTCGCGGAAAACCTCAAGGACCAGGCCAACAACGCCAACAAGGAGGTCGGTGATGCGATTGCCGCTCTCAAGGACTCTGCGGATAACCCGGCGCTGCTGGCCGAGTTGCAACACAAACTCAACAAATGGTCGGTGATCTACAACATCAACTCGACCGTCACCCGTTCGATGAGAGACCTGATGCAAGGCATCCTGCAGAAAATCTGATGATGGACAGTTCATTGAAAGGGCTGATGGCAGAACTAGCCCTGGCCGGTAGCGGTCATCACTGCCACGAAGAAGCACAGCACATTGCCAACTGGCTTGAACAGGTCGAGGGGCAGGAGGAGGCCGCGTGCCTTATCCGTCTATCCAGCCTGATGAACCAGGGACATTACCAGCAGGCGCTGGTGCTGGGCGAGGGCAAGCCGTGGCCGGCACTTGCGCCCTGGCTGGCGTTATGTGAATGGCGGCTGGGCTTGGGCACCGCGTTGGATCGGCGCCTGGCCGAGCTGGCGGCGAGCGAAGACCCGCGGCTGCAGCAGTTTGCCCAAGGCATGCGTGACCCGGAGGGGGGATGAACCGGATCGACTCGGCGCCCGGGCAACTGCCGCCTCATGATGCACGGGACACTCGACCTGCGTTACCCGCCGAGCCCGGTCAGGCACAAGCATTTGACGCGGCAATGAAACCTGCTGCGGTGTCGCCGAGGCCTGTCTCGATTGACGGCCCCTTGCAACTCTGGTTGCACGGTGCGGATCTGACAACGGCACTGACAGGTATGGATGCCCGGCAGCAGCGTGACGCCGTGTGGAAGTGGTATCGCCAGGATCTGCCGGAATCGGCCGAAGGGCGTCGTGGTGAACTGCTCAACTGGCTGATGCAGGGCCTGTCGGATCGCTTGCTCGTGCGCTTTGGGCAACAACAACTGGGGCTTGAACAGGATCGTCTGGCACTCAAGGACATGCTCAAGGAGCAGGCACCGTTCGGCAAGCAACAAGAAACCCTGTTGCTCAACGTACTGAGTGAGGTCAAGGGCGTCGAGGGCAGTGACTACCTGCAGGCGATTGTGCGCCGCGAGTTGCAGATCCTGATCCCTGTGAACGCAATGATCAAAAACATGATGAGCTTCACCCACTCACCCGATTTGGAGTCGTGATGGACGTTAGTCAGATAAGTCAGGTCACTGTCGCCAATCTCGATGATCTCAAGGCACCCCAGGCCAATGCCGGGCAAGTCACCGATTTTGAACGGGAGATGGGCAAGGGCGGTGAGAGCCTGGGAGGTAATTTGCTCAACGAAATCGGGCAGCTCAAGGAACGTTTTTCCCAGGCCAAGCATGAACTTGAGGTCGAGCTTTCGACGCCAGGCGACGACCCGGGCAGCCTTATGCAAATGCAGTGGTCGCTGATGCGTATCAGCATGCAGGAGGAACTGATAGCCAAGACGGTAGGGCGCATGAGTCAGAACGTCGAAACGCTGATGAAAACCCAATAAGGTGCTGTGTGAAGAGACTCAATCGAATTCTGATGGTGCTGGCCGTGTTACTGCTCACCGGTTGCAAAGTCGAACTCTATGCCGGTATCAGCCAGAAAGAAGGCAACGAAATGCTGGCGTTGCTGCGCACCGAAGGAATCTGGGCAGCCAAGCAGCCCGACAAGGACGGCAAGGTCAAGTTGCTGGTCGAGGAGTCCGATATCGCTGAGGCGATTGATGCACTCAAGCGCAAGGGCTATCCGCGCGAGAGTTTTTCCACGCTCAAGGATGTTTTCCCCAAGGAGGGATTGATCTCCTCGCCGGTCGAGGAGCGAGCGCGGCTTAACTACGCCAAGGCCCAGGAAATTTCCCGAACCCTTTCTGAAATCGATGGTGTACTGGTCGCTCGGGTGCATGTAGTGCTGCCTGAAGACCGCGATGGCCTGGGTAAAAAATCGTCGCCTGCCTCGGCGTCGGTATTTATCAAGCATGCGGCGGATATTCAGCTCGACGCCTACATTCCGCAGATCAAGCAATTGGTGAACAACGGCATCGAAGGCTTGAGTTACGACCGCATCAGCGTCGTGCTGGTGCCTTCGGCCGATGTGCGGCAAGTTCCGCTCGCCCCACGTTATGAAACAGTCTTCTCGATTCAGGTGACTGAAGAATCGCGCAGCCGGTTGCTGGGGCTGTTCGGGCTAATGGTGGCACTGCTGTTGGTCAGCAACCTCGGGCAATATGTGTGGCAGCGCAGCAGGCTTTCGTGATGACGTTGCTGTTGACGCCCTACCAGCTACGGTTTTGCCCGGCCCGTTACATTCACCCTGCACGCCTCCCATCTTCGCTGGCGGGCCTGACCGAAACCCTGGACCACTGGCGCCGGCACAGGGGGATCAATGCATGGCTGCTCAATGAGTTTGCGCTGGGCATCGAGTATGAATTGCCACCCATGCTCGGCGGTCTCGCGTTTTTTGAGCAGGCCGCGCTGGAAAAGACTCTCGGTTATCTGGGCGCACTGCTGCATGGTCACGCGATTCGGCAAGTGCTGGACGCGCAAAGCCTGCGGCGGGTTCACGCTGCGATTGGCGAAGCCGGGCATCGTTACTGTCTGGAACAACTGGAGCTGATTATTGGCGCCTGGCCGCAAGGCTGGCAGCAACCGTTACCAGCAGGAGAACTGGTTGATTGCCTGCGCCAGCGCGCGCTGGAGTTCTGGCTGCTGGCCTGTGATGACGCACCATCGGGATTTTCCAGGCGCCTGGCTTTACGCCTGGCGCCTGGAAAATCCCAGTTATTGGTGCCCCCTCAGCGTTGGCATGTCAGTAACAGCCAGCGTCCATTGGCCCAGGCGTTGTGTCTGAAAATCGCCCGACAAGTGAGCCCGCAATGCTTCCATTTATTGAAATAAAAGCATCTGAAGTCCGCCTCGCACCGGATCAGGTTCTGCTGCGCAGTGCTGACTATCAAGACTATCTGACGGCAGGCGAGTTGGTTGAAGTCGCCCGCAAACGTGCCGAGGAAATCGAGCGTGCTGCCCATGATGTCTATGAGCAACAGAAGGCGTTGGGCTGGCAGGCCGGCATTGAAGAGGCGAACAAGCGTCAGGCTGTACTGATTCAGGAAACGCTGTTGCAGTGTCATCAGTATTACCGCGAGGTCGAGCAGCAGATGGGCGGTGTGGTGCTGCAAGCCGTGCGCAAGATCCTTCAGCATTACGACAATATCGAGCTGACGTTACAGGTGACACAACAGGCGTTGTTGCTGGTCAGTAATCAGAAACAGGTCATTTTGCATGTGCATCCGGATCAGGTACTTGAGGTGCGCGAGCAGATTTCCCGAGTGCTCAAGGACTTCCCGGAGGTGGGCTATGTCGAGGTCGTCGCCGATGCCCGACTCGACCAGGGTGGCTGCATCCTTGAGACCGAGATCGGCATCATTGACGCGAGCGTTGGCGGCCAATTGGGGGCACTGGAAGCCGCCTTGCAGCAAACGTGGCAGCATGAAGCGCGAGCGCCTGCCCCTTCGATCGACAGACAAACTGAAGGGCAATCACTGGAAACGCTAAATTGATAAAAAAACGTCTGATACTGAAAAGGCCGGAAAACCCATTCCCTTAGTATTTGCTCCAGTCAACAACTGACTTGCCCCAGGAGCCTTTATGCTAATTCCGTCTTCAGTCAACGCACTTGCCGCTACCGGCCGGCCGCAGGAAATTACGCCGCCCAAGGATCAACCACCGCCCAAGGCCAGGTTGTCCACGGACCCTGTGGGCCAGGGTTTGACGGCGGCACTCAAGAGCAGCATCGGTGTAGCCGTCAGTGCGCAATTGCCGGATATCAGCCGGGCTGCCCTGGTGGCACCGCAACCCGAAGGCGCGTCGCAGTTGATCGCCGAAGGCGCGGGGAAGCGGCAGGTCACGCTGCGCAGTTTCGAGAACGGTGTCACCGAGGTCAAACTGACCCGGCCACCGTTGACCGGTCTGGTTCTCAGTGGCGGTGGTGCTAAAGGCGCAGCGTATCCAGGCGCTATTTCAGCGCTCGAAAATAAAGGAGCGTTGGACGGTATCAAGAGCATTTCCGGATCTTCGGCTGGGGCAATCACAGCGGCATTATTGGCGTCCGGGATGAGCGCTGGTTCGTTCAAGAGCCTGTCCGATAGCATGGACTTGATCTCCCTGCTCGACAGCGGCAAAGGCTGGATGAAAAAGCTCCAGCATCTTAACTCTGGCCTAGGCAAGTTGATAACCTTCGGCAACAACGGCGTGGTCGCCAGCATTGTGCGCTTGCTGTACAACATCCTCCCGCGCATGGGTTCAGAAGCAGCGCCACTGGAAAAAGTCCTGCGCACGGAGTCCAGCAAGTCCGTACTGAACCAGATTGCGGCCCATCCCGAGGTCGCTCGGCAGCCCGCCGTCAATGCTATTGTGCAAAAACTGCAAAAGGGCGGCGCAGTCACCTTCAGCGACCTGTCCGTGCTCAGCAGGCAGATCCCGCAGATCAAAGAACTGAACATCACCGGCACGGCAATGTATGAAGGCCGTCCGCAGTTGGTGGTATTCAATGCCGACCTGACTCCCGACATGGACATCGCCCGCGCCGCGCACATCTCCGGTTCGTTCCCGCTGGTGTTCAAACAAATGGGCGAAACCAACCATCCGTTCCAGGCAGAGAACGAGCGTACCAAGTTCCAGGACGGTGGCGTGATGCTCAACGTTCCGGTAGCGGAAATGATCAACCAACAGTTCTCGAACAGCCCGCTACGTCAAGATGACAACCTCATTCTCAAGTTTCCTGAGGACGCAGTTCCCGAGAAGGGGCCTAGTCAGTACCGCCCCAGTGTTTTCGAGTGGGTTGTAGGGGCTCCGTTGGGCGCACAAGCGGCATTGCAGGCGCGCGGGCTCGCTGCGCTGGAGGACCAGACCGTCGTGGTGCCGCTCAAAACAGAGTCGGGGGACTACAGTGGCATGCTCAGCGGAACCCTGAATTTCACAATGCCCGATGGCGTCAAGAACGAATTGCAATCGCTGTTGCACAAAGAGGTCGGCAACCACCTCGATAACCGTTTGCAGGCCCGTGAGGCCCACACGTTTGCAACCATGGAAAGCGCGCTGCTGGCGTTGGACGATGAAATGCTTGCCAGCGTTTCGGCGCAAGAGCCGGTTCGTACGGCGGATGTCGTGCAATTTAGGCGGGCGGCGACGCAGGCTTTTTCCGAACTCACAGTGGCCATCCTTTCGGCCAAGGACATGAAACTGTCCGACGGCATAAATTCGGCTTTGGCGCGCCTCGATACGTTGGCGTCGACCCCGGAACGCAAGGCATGGGTAGCCAATGCGCTGAACAGTACCGATAACACCGACCATCAGCGCTTGTTGGGGGCCTTGCGCAACACGCCTGTGGAGTCGCCGGTATTGAAAGCTGCGGTCGATGAAATGCGCAGACGTGATGTGGCAGTGATCGCCGACAACATCCGCAAAGAAGTGATTCTGCCGTCCCTCTATCGCGTTGGCCAGCCAGCCTCCAACGTCGCGCTGCTCAATCGTGTCGAGCACAGCCTGATGCGTGCGATAAGCCCGGCCCAGATCAATCAGGCCCTGGACGATCTTATCGATAACTACGGCGCACGAAACAAACCCTGGAGCAAACCGTCGAGCTCCACCACTGTCGAAATGGCCAAGGCCTGGCGAATTGCGGAGTAAGCTTGAATGTCATTGAAAAACTGGTTGGAACAATGGGATCTGGCAATGCCGCCAGAAGATCAGCCTACCTGCCGTCTGCACATTGGCGAGGATCCCGAAGTGCTACTGGAGCGAATACCGCATGGCTGGCTGATCGCCCTGCGCCTGGGCGCGCTGCCCAAGCGATTGCTGCAAGGTGTGGTGCTTCAGTTATTGCAGGTCAACAGCCCGTTCTCGGTGCTTGCCCCCGTCAGACTGACCGCTGACGCCGCTGGCGATCTGGTGCTGTGGGTCGAGGCGTTGGACGGGCAGAGCGATGTCGAGAGCCTGAACGCCTGGTATGGCAAGTTGCTCCAGGGGCATACCTTGTTCAAATCGTTGACCGAGCCAGGTGCGACGCTGTCTGATGCGCCCTTGTCGGGTGGGGTCTTTGTCTGAATGGGCTGAGTTGGCCGATCGCTTTCAAATGTGAAATAACACCGGGCCCTAATTGGGCCCGGTGTTATTTCGGTGCTTCAAACATTCAGTTCAAGGCTGCGCCGGTGAGACCGCGTTGGCCATGCAGGGGATCTACGTTCAAACCGTAGGCATTTTTGGTATGCAATTACAGAATTCTTAATATGTCAAAAAGGAATAAATAAATAGTTATTTATTCCTTTTATTGTTTGTGTGAGTGGCGCATTTTGAGGGCCTGCGCATTCGTGCGGATTGACCCAACCGTAAAAGGAAACCTCACATGACCATCAAAGCGATCAACGTACGCAACCAGTTCAAGGGCGTGATCAAGGAGATCCTGCTGGGCGAAGTGGTGTCCGAGATTGACGTGCAAACGGCGTCGGGGATTGTCACTTCGGTGATCACCACCCGCTCGGTGCGCGACCTGGAGTTGAAGGTGGGCAGCGAAGTGATTGCCTTCGTCAAATCCACCGAAGTGTCCATCGCCAAGCTCTGAGCCCAGCCCTTGCCGGAGCCGGCAAGGCGGCTCCGGCAGAGCGGTTCAGCGGTTTTGCAGGCTGCGTTCCAGGCGGGAAAGACCTTCTTCGAGCAAGGCCCGTGGGCAGCCGAAGTTCAAGCGCACGAACTGCTGGCTGTCATCGCCAAATTCCACACCCGCACTCAACCCTACCTTGGCCTGTTCCAGGAAAAACCGCTGCGGGTCTTCCAGGCCCAGGGCGCTGCAATCCAGCCAGGCCAGGTAGGTGCCTTGGGGGGCATGCATGACCACGCCCGGCAGGCGCTTTTGCACCGCCTCCAGCAGGTAGTCGCGGTTGTCTTGCAGGTACGCCACCAACGCCTGCAACCATTCCCCACATTGGCTATAGGCCGCCCAGGTGGCTTCCAGGCCCAGGGGGCTGACGCTATCGACCATGCCGCAGCGCGCCTTGTTGAAGCGCTCGCGGATGACCGGGTCCTGGACAATGGCAAAGCAGGTCTTCAGGCCGGCGACGTTGTAGGCCTTGCTGGCCGACATCAGGGTAATGGTGCGGCGGGCGATCTCTGCGCTCAACGAAGCGGTGGGGATATGCCGGCGCCCGTCGAAGCACAGTTCGGCATGGATTTCATCGGAGATGATCAGCGCGCCTGTATCCAGACAGGCGTTGGCCACGGCCAGCAGTTCCTCGCGGGCGAACACCTTGCCCAGGGGGTTGTGAGGGTTGCTCAGCAGCAAGGCGCCAGCGCCTTTCAAGGCCTGGCGCAAGGCGGGCAGGGGGGTCAGGTATTCGCCCTGGTCGCTCAGGGCAAACGGCACTTCGATCTTCGGCAGGTTCCAGTTGCCCGCCGCATGGCGTAGCGGTGCGTAGTTGGGGGTCTGCAACACCACCGGCTGGCCGGGCTGGACAAAGGCGTGCAAGGCCATGTTGAAACCCGGCTCCACGCCCGGCAGGAACAGCAGTTCATCGGGCTGCACGCGCCAGGCGTACTTGTCCCACAGGTCGCTGATGATCGCCTCGCGCACTTCGGGGCGGGCGACACTGTAGCCGAGCATCTGCTGGTCCAGGCGTGCGTGCAGGGCCTTGAGGATCGCCGGTGGGGCGGCGATGTCCATGTCGGCAATCCACATGGGCAAGACGTCTTCGGGGTAGCGGCTCCACTTGGTGCTGCCGGTGCCGAGGCGAGGGTGGATCGTGTCGAAATCAAAGCTCATGGGCGGCGCTCGTGTCAGGAAGGCGGGCGAAGAATGGCGTCGATTCTAAGTCAGCCAGCCTGATAGGTCATCAATTGCTCCTCGCACAGGATGCGGATGGTGCGGCGTTGCACCTCGATCAGGCCGGCGTCTATCAGCCGGTGCAGAATCCGCGAAAACGTCTCCGGCTGAATCCCAAGCTTGGAGGCCACCAGACGCTTGGGCACCTGCAGCACCACATCGCCGCTGACGGTATCGCGCTCCTGGATCAGAAAATTGATGACCCGGCGGCTGGCATTGGCCAGGGTCAGGGTGTCGATGTCCTTGAGGCGTTGGTGCAGGTGCAGGCTCATGGTGCCGAGGATCGCCAGGCAGATCTGTGGCTGGTCCTCCAGGGCCTTGCGGTAATGATGGCCCTCGATGCTCACCAAGACGCTGTCCTTGAGCGCCGTGGCACTCACCGGATAGGCCTTGGCCTGGCTGAACAACAGCGCTTCGGCAAAGGTCTGGCCGGGGCGGATGACTTCCACCAGATGCTCCTGGCCTTCGCCGGTGACCCGGTGCAACTTGACCTGGCCACTGACCAGCAGAAAAAACCGATCGGCAGGGTCGCCCTGGTGCATCAGGGTGGCATGCCCGGGCAGGCGCTTGAGATTGGCCAGGGTACAGACGTCCTGGAAAATCTTCTCCGGCAACGGGCTGAATAGATGATGCCGACGCAGGGTCAAGACAATGGATGGATGGGTCAACATGGCGTACCTCCGCTCCCGCCCATGGTAGGGCGTGGCGGTGGTTGGGCCTATGCCTCGTTGGAGGTAGCCCCGTGGAGGCAGTGCCCCTGCAACAGTGCCGAAAACGCATCCCGGGCCGGATGACAACCGACGTTGGCATGCCAGTAAAACAGGTTGTCGATGTGCGCCAGTTCCGCGAACTCATGGCCTTGCCAGTTGGCGCCCTGGCGGTATTGCTCGTAGATCCCCCGCGGCACCAGCGCGGCGCCGCTGCCGGCGCTGACACAGCCGACAATCGTGCCGTAGCTGGCGATGCTGACGATGGGGCAGACCTGGTCGTGGCGTGACAACCATTGTTCCAGGGCCAGGCGATACGGGCAGCCTGTGGGCCACATAAACAGGGTCAGGCCGTGCAGGTCTGCGGCACTGCGCACCGGGCCCAGCGATGTGGGGGCAATCAATATCAGGTCTTCGCTATACAGCCGCGTGCTGTGCAGCCCGGGGCGTTGCACATCCACGGCGACAATTGCCGCGTCCAGCCGATGGTGCTGGATATCCTCGAGTAACTGCGACCAGGTGCCGGTGCTCAACGCCAGCGACACCTGGGGGTACAGCGCGTGATAGCGCGCCAGCAACTGCGGCAAGCGCCCGGTTGCACTGGACTCGATAGCGCCGATACGCAAATGCCCCTGGGGCGCGCCACCCAGTGCGACGGCACGCCGGGAGGCTTCGGTCAGGTCGAGGATTTTCGTCGCGTACTCGATAAACACTTCGCCGGCGGGGCTGACCCGCAGGCCCCGGCCCTCACGCACCAACAGCGCGACGCCGAGTTCCTGCTCCAGGGCCTTGAGGCGCGCGGTGATATTGGACGGCACGCAATGCAGCTGCTGCGCAGCACGGGCGATGCTGCCCAGCTCGTAGACCGTCTTGAACATACGCAGTTGGGACAGTTCCATGGTTCACCTGGAGTGAAGAGTGGGCTCAGTTTAAGTCACTTTTTTCAAGGCCTGGGGTTTCTCATACTGTTGCCAGGCAGTGCCTGTGTGCTGCCACGTCCCCGAGAACGCCCATGCCCCGCGCAAAAGTTGTCCTGGCAACCGTCTTTGTCATTCTCTGCTGGGCGTATTCGCCTATCGGTATCCATATCGCTTTGCAGGCCTACGCCCCCGACAACCTGGCCTTGCTGCGCTTTTTGATTGCGTCGGTATTGATGGCCGCGGTGGCCTGGGGCAAGGGCATTGCACGGCCCCGGGTCCGGGATTTGCCTTTGTTTGCGGTGCTGGGGTTGTTTGCGGTGACCCTGCACCACATCGCCCTCAATTACGGCCAGCGCGGTGTGAGTGCCGGCGCTGCCAGCGTCCTGGCGCAATCTACACCACTGTTCAGCGCGGTGCTGGCCAGCACCGTGTTCAGGGAACGGCTCGGCGCCTGGCAATGGGGCTGTGTACTCGGCGGCCTGCTCGGTGCCGGGGTGGTGGCGGTGGGGGATCGCGGCTTGGGCGAGCTGGAGGGGCATAGCGTGTTGATCCTGTTGGCGGCGGCGTCCTGGAGCCTGTATTTCGCCCTGCAAAAGCGTTATTCCCAGCGTTATGACGGGCTGACGATGGTGTGCTGCACCCTCTGGTCAGGCACGGCGTTGCTGCTGGTGTATCTGCCGGGGTTGCCGGGGGAGCTGGCCCAGGCTTCGATATCGGTGAACCTGGCCGTGCTGGTGCTGGGCATTTTTCCCAGTGCGCTGGCGTACCTGGCTTGGGCTTATGTACTGGCCCATAGCCAGGTCAGCCGGGCAGCGATTGCGCTGTATCTCATCCCGCCGGTGGCGATGCTGATGGGGTGGGTGATACTGGCGCAGCGGCCTTCGGTGATGGTGATGGTGGGGACGGTTATTGTCCTGGCGAGTGTGGGGGCGTTGACAGTGAAAGGGCGATGAGGACGCAACTAAGCTGTAGGTGCTGGCTTGTCGGGTCGTTCCCACAGGGCAAACCCTACCCAGCCTGACGCAAATGCTCCATCGCCCACACCGCCGCTTCCACCCGCGAGCGCAACCCCAGCTTGTGCAGCAGGTTCTTCACATGCACCTTCACCGTGCCTTCGGTAATCCCCAGCTTATGCCCGATCACCTTGTTGCTATAGCCCCCGGCAATGGTCTTCAACACCTGCCGCTCGCGCTCGGTCAGTTCCACCGCCGCATGGGGCTGGGGCGAGCGCAAGGCCTGGGCCAGCACGCGGGTCAGGCCGGGGCTGATCACCAGGGCGCCGTGCAGGGCATCGCGGATGTACTGGATCAGCAACTCCGGCTCCATGTCCTTGAGCAGATACCCGTTGGCATCCAGGCGCAGGGCATCGCGGATATCGTCTTCGGCATCGGACACGGTAAACAGCAAGACCTTGCCGCCATAAGCCATGGCCCGCAGGCGGCGCAGGGTTTCCAGGCCGTTCATCTGCGGCATGTTGTTGTCCAGCAGCACCAGGTCCGGTTGCAGCGACTCGATCAGGCCCAGGGCCTCCTCGCCATTGCCGGCTTCGCCCACCACATGCAGGTCATCTTCCAGTTCGAGCATCTGGCGCATGCCGTGGCGCATCATCGGGTGGTCGTCGACGAGCAGGATGCGGTGGCGCAGTGAGGTGTTCATGACAAGCTACCTTCTTGGAGAGAGTGCCCGAGAAACTCCGGGCGAAACAGCAAGTGCACCCGCGTGCCCTGGGGCTCGCGGGGGGAAATATCCAACTGGCCGTGCAGGCTGCGGGCGCGTTCGTCCATGATGGTCAGGCCGTGGTGTTCGCGCTGGTCCACCGGCTCGCTGAAGCCGCGGCCATCGTCTTCAATGCTCAGGCTCACGGTTTCGCCATGCTGGCGCAGTTGCAGCCAGGCGTTTTCGGCGTGGGCATGGCGCAGGCAGTTGGACAGCGCTTCGCGGGTTACTTGCAACAGGTGGATCTGTTCACTGGCCGACAGCTGGAAGGCCAGGGCATCCACATGCAGGTGCACCTGGAATTCGCCACGGCGCGAGAATTCCTCGGCGGTGTCTTTGAGCTCCTGCACCAGCCCTGCATCGTGGATTTGCAGGCGGAAGGTGGTGAGCAACTCGCGCAGTTGCCGGTAGGCATTGTTCAGGCCTTCGCGCAGTTCGCCGGTGACGGTTTCCAGGGTGGCCTTGGGTTCGTCGCGGCGCAGCAGGGTCTGCATGCGGCTGACTTGCAGCTTCATATAGGACAGGGCCTGGGCCAGGGAGTCATGCAGTTCGCGGGCGATGATGGTGCGTTCGTCCAGCAGCAATAAACGGTGGTCCTGCTCACGCTGGCGCTTGAGGGACAGCGAGGTGCCAATCAGGTTGGCCAGGGCCTGGATCAGTTGCTGCTCCCAGGCCTGGGGCGTATGGCCGTCGACAAAGTGGGCCTTGAGTTCGCCCAGTTCCGCACCCTGGTTGCTGATGCTGAACACCTGGGGCGGGGCGACGTGATGGCGCTCGCAGGTGGCGCAATCGCCGATGGCGCAGACATTGCGGCTGTTCTCGCCATGCAGCGCCAGCATCTGTTTGGCGGGGGCGAGGAAGTGCCCTTGCAGGCACAGCGACAGGCGCAGGCCCGGCAGGCGTTTCTGAAAGCGGCGGATCAACTCGTCGAGGCCCTCGGCATTGGCCAGGCGCGTGGCCAGGCTGCGGCTGCTCTCGTAGAGCAATTCCAGGGCGGCGTTGGCCTGTTGCAGGTTGAGGGTCTTGTGCTGCACCTGGCTTTCCAGGGTGCGATGGGATTGCTCGATGGTTTCGGCCAGGGTGTTGAAGCTCAGGGCCAACTGCCCCAGTTCGTCCTGGGAGCGATGATTGACCCGCGCCGTGTAGTCACCCTCACGAAAGCGCCGGGTGGCGTCCACCAGTTCCTTCAAGGGCGTGACCACACCGTACTGCAATTCATACAGCCCCAGCAGCAGGATGATCAGGGTGCTGAACAGCGCCAGGCCCTGGATCAGTTGTTGCCAGCCTTGTTTGTGCTCGCTCTGTTGCTGCAACAGGCTGACGAACTGGTTCAGTTGCTCGACAAAGGCCGGCGCGTGCTCGCGGAAGAACACGCTGTCGCCGCGCTCGATGGCCGGGCGCAGCTCTTGGTTCCAGTGTTGCTGGATCTGCCGGTAGCTTTGTTGCAGGGCGCTGTGGGGGCCGTCTTCCAGCACTGCTTTCAAGGACTGGCTGTCCAGGCGTCGTTGCAGGCTCTGGGTGATGGCCTGGATCTCGTCGGCGGGGGCGTGGTCGGCGAGTTTCCAGCTCAGGTGGTAGGTCTCCATGCGCACTGAACCGGCGGTGTTGATGGCCGCGCCGTCGCCCTGGCTGAACCAGGCGATCAGCCCGGCGCTCAGGGAACTGGCCAGGGCCAGGATCGCAATCAGGATCACCGCGACACCGGCGCGCGCGGGCAGGGAGCTGCGCAGCCAGTTAAACATCACGGCGTAATCGAAGGGGCAAGAACAGCAGCATGGCGGCACCTGGCAAAGGAAACAGTATTCAATTCTGCATTCCCTGGCGCACTACCTCTAAAGAGTTGCCGGCGCACCCTCCCACGGGAAAAAGCCGGCACAAGAGATCAATCCATTGATAAATAAAGACTTTCTCTTGTTATTTAGCCTACCTCTTAAGAGGTAGATGGGCCCAGCATAGGCCAATACCCCCCAGGTGGACGTTGATCTGGGTCAAGTTCCTGGAGGACGTCGCCCCTAACCTGCGCTCATGGAATCACTTCTGGGAGCGCAAACCGTGACTCAACCCCGTGTAAGACAAGGCCTGGTGCTGGGCATGAGTACGCTGGCCTTCACCGTGTGCTTTATGGTCTGGATGATGTTCGCCGTGCTCGGCGTGCCGATCAAAGAGCTGCTGCAACTCAACGAAACCCAGTTCGGCCTGCTGGCGGCCACCCCGGTCTTGACCGGCTCCCTGGTACGCCTGCCCCTGGGCCTGCTGACTGACCGCTTCGGCGGGCGCATCGTGTTCTTTGTCTTGATGCTCACCTGCGTGCTGCCGCTGTACCTGATCACCTACGCCACGGCTTTCTGGCAATTCCTGGTGCTGGGGCTGTTTGTCGGCCTGGCCGGCGGCTCGTTCTCGGTGGGTATCGCCTACGTCGCCAAGTGGTTCGACAAAGACAACCAGGGCTTTGCCATGGGCGTGTTCGGTGCCGGCAACGCGGGGGCGGCGGTCACCAAGTTTCTGGCGCCGGCCCTGATTGCCCTGGGCACCTGGCACCTGGTGCCGAAGGTGTTCAGCGCGATCCTGTTTATCACCGCGCTGCTGTTCTGGTTCCTCACCAGCGAAAACAAGGCCCACCGCAGTGCCGGCGGCGCCACCTTGCGCGAACAACTGCTGTGCCTCAAGGACCCGGCCGTATGGCGCTACTGCCAGTACTACTCGATTGTGTTCGGTGGCTACGTGGCCCTGGCGCTGTGGGCGACCAAGTACTACGTGCAGGAATACGGCTTCAGCCTGCAAAGCGCCGCGCTGTTGGCCGCGTGCTTTTCCCTGCCCGGTGGCGTGCTGCGCGCTGTGGGTGGCTGGATGTCCGACCGCTGGGGCGCCCAGAGCGTGACCTGGTGGGTGTTGTGGGTGAGCTGGATCTGCCTGTTCCTGCTCAGCTACCCGCAGACCCAGTTGCAGGTGCAGACCGTCAACGGCCCGCTGGATTTCCACATCGGCCTCAACGCCACCGTCTTCACCATCCTGCTGTTTGTGATGGGCATCGCCTTCGCCTTCGGCAAGGCCTCGGTGTTCAAGTACATCGCCAATGACTACCCGCAAAACATGGGTGCGGTGTCCGGCATCGTCGGCCTGGCGGGCGGCCTGGGTGGTTTTGTGCTGCCGATCATGTTCGGCGCCCTGGTGGACCTCACCGGCGTGCGCTCCTCCTGCTTCATGTTGATGTACGGCGTGGTCTGGGTGTCCTTGACCTGGATGTACTTCAGCGAAATCCGCAAACAGCCGCTGCTGGGCAAAGCCCCGGCGGCCCAGCCTCTCCAGGGAGAATCAGTATGACTATCGCGCAAAAGCCCGACTCGGGCCCGGTGATCCACGACTGGCGCCCCGAAGACCCGGCGTTCTGGGGTGCCAGCGGCAAACAGACCGCGACCCGCAACCTGTGGATCTCGATCCCGGCGCTGCTGTTGGCCTTCGCTGTGTGGATGGTGTGGAGCACGGTGATCGTGCGCCTGAACGCCATCGGCTTCAGCTTCACCACCGACCAGTTGTTCTGGCTGGCGGCGTTGCCGGGCCTGTCTGGCGCCACGTTGCGCGTGTTCTATTCGTTCATGGTGCCGATCTTCGGTGGCCGCCGCTGGACGGCCCTGAGCACCGCGTCGCTGCTGATTCCATCACTGTGGATGGGCTTCGCGGTACAAGACCCGAGCACCTCCTACAGCGTGTTTGTATTGATCGCGCTGCTGTGCGGCTTCGGTGGCGGCAACTTCGCCTCTAGCATGTCCAACATCAGCTTCTTCTACCCCAAGTCCCAGCAAGGCACGGCCCTGGGCCTGAACGCCGGCCTGGGTAACCTGGGGGTGTCGGTGATGCAGTTCTGCGTGCCGCTGGTGATTACCTTCGGCGTGTTCGGCCTGCTTGGCGGCCAGCCACAGACCCTGGAAGACGGCAGCCAGTTGTGGTTGCAGAACGCCGGGTTTATCTGGGTGCCGTTCATTATCACCGTGACCCTGTTTGCCTGGTTCGGCATGAATGACCTGTCCAGCGCCCGCGCTTCGTTCAGCGAGCAGGCGGTGATCTTCAAGCGCAAGCACAACTGGCTGATGTGCTGGTTGTACCTGGCCACCTTCGGTTCCTTCATTGGCTTTTCGGCCGCCTTCCCGATGCTGATCAAGACCTCGTTCCCGGACGTCAACGCCCTGAAATTTGCCTTCCTCGGCCCGCTGGTAGGTGCCCTGGTGCGCCCTTTGGGCGGCTGGCTGGCCGACAAGCTGGGCGGTGCGCGGGTGACCTTGTGGAACTTCGTGCTGATGATCGCGATGGTGTTCGGCGTCCTGCACTTTTTGCCCCTGAACGGCGAGGGCGGCAGCTTCTACGGCTTCCTTGGCCTGTTCATGCTGCTGTTCATCACCACCGGCATCGGCAATGGCTCCACCTTCCGCATGATCCCGGTGATCTTCCGCACCCAGCATGAAAAAGCCAGCGCCGGCAAACCCGTCGCCGTGCGTGAGCAGGCCCTCAAAGACGCGAGCAAGGAGTCGGCCGCGGTGCTGGGCTTCAGCTCGGCCATGGGCGCCTTCGGTGCGTTCTTCATTCCCAAGACCTTTGGCTCGTCCATGGCCTACACCGGCAGCCCGGCCATGGCGTTCTACATGTTTGTCGGCTTCTACCTGACCTGCATCGTCGTGACCTGGTGGTGGTATGCGCGCAAAGGCGCCGAGACCCCCTGCTGAGTCGACCCGAATTCAAACCTTGCGTGGGCGGGGCACAGAACCCCGCAGCAAGCCTCTGAGGAAAGCACCATGAGTCATTTACTCGATCAACTGCGGTTCTTCAATCGCAAGCAAGACGAATTCTCCGAAGGTCACGGCGAGACCCGCAAGGAGTCCCGCGACTGGGAGAACGTCTACCGTTCGCGCTGGCAGTACGACAAGATCGTGCGCTCCACCCACGGGGTGAACTGCACCGGCTCGTGCTCGTGGAAGATCTACGTGAAGAACGGCCTGATCACCTGGGAAACCCAGCAGACCGACTACCCGCGCACCCGCAACGACCTGCCTAACCACGAGCCGCGCGGCTGCCCCCGTGGCGCGAGCTACAGCTGGTACATCTACAGCGCCAACCGCCTGAAGTACCCGAAGATCCGCAAGCCCTTGCTCAAGCTGTGGCGCGAGGCGCGCCTGACCCTGTCGCCGGTCGAGGCCTGGGCGAGCATTGTCGAGGACAAGGCCAAGGCCGACTCCTATAAAAGCAAGCGTGGCATGGGCGGCTTCATCCGCTCCAACTGGGATGAAGTCAACGAGATCATCGCCGCGTCCAACGTCTACACCATCAAGCAGTACGGCCCGGACCGCATCGTCGGCTTCTCGCCGATCCCGGCCATGTCCATGGTCAGCTACGCGGCAGGTTCGCGTTACCTGTCGTTGATCGGCGGCGTGTGCCTGAGTTTCTACGACTGGTACTGCGACCTGCCGCCAGCCTCGCCGATGGTCTGGGGCGAACAGACCGACGTGCCGGAATCGGCCGACTGGTACAACTCCAACTACATCATTGCCTGGGGTTCCAACGTCCCGCAGACCCGCACCCCGGATGCGCACTTCTTCACCGAGGTGCGCTACAAGGGCACCAAGACCGTGGCCATCACCCCCGACTATTCGGAAGTGGCCAAGCTCACCGACCTGTGGCTCAACCCCAAGCAGGGTACCGACGCCGCACTGGCCCAGGCCTTCAACCATGTGATTTTCAAGGAATTTCACCTGGATAAACCGAGTGCCTATTTCACCGACTACGCCAAGCGCTACACCGACTTGCCGGTGCTGGTAATGCTCAAGCCCATGACCGGTTTTGCCCCGGGCGCAGGCTTCCAGCCGGACCGCTTCCTGCGTGCGTCGGACCTGGTGGACAACCTGGGCCAGGACAACAACCCGCAATGGAAAACCATCGCCCTCGACGAGAGCGGCGAACTGGTTTCGCCACAAGGTTCCATCGGCTATCGTTGGGGCGAGAAGGGCAAGTGGAACATCCTGGCCAAAGAAGGCGGTGAAGGCCGCGAGATCGACCTCAAGCTGAGCCTGATCGGTGAGGACGTCGCCGAAGTGGCATTCCCGTATTTTGCCGGTGAAGCCCACGACTACTTCCAGCACGTGGCCGGCGATGCCGTGCAGTTTCGCCGGGTACCGGTACACAGCGTGACCCTGGCCGATGGCTCGGTGGCCAAAGTGGCGACGGTGTTCGACCTGTCGGCGGCCAACCTGGCCATTGACCGTGGCCTGGGCGGCAGCAACGTGGCCAAGGACTACAACGACGCCAGCGTACCGGGCACGCCAGCCTGGCAGGAGGCAATCACCGGGGTCAGCCGCGAAAAGGCGATCCAGATCGCCCGTGAGTTTGCCGACAACGCCGACAAGACCCGTGGGCGTTCGATGATCATCGTCGGCGCGGCGATGAACCACTGGTACCACATGGACATGAACTACCGCGGGCTGATCAATATGCTCATGCTCTGCGGTTGCGTCGGCCAGACCGGCGGTGGTTGGGCGCACTACGTGGGCCAGGAAAAACTGCGTCCGCAATGCGGCTGGCTGCCTCTGGCATTCGGCCTGGACTGGAACCGTCCGCCACGCCAGATGAACGGCACCAGCTTCTTCTACGGCCACAGCTCGCAATGGCGCCACGAGAAGATGAGCATGCACGACATCCTCTCGCCGCTGGCTGACAAGTCGCAGTTCCCCGAGCACGCCCTGGACTACAACATCCGCGCCGAACGCGCCGGCTGGTTGCCCAGCGCGCCCCAGCTCAATACCAACCCGCTGCACATCTGCCGCGACGCGGCGGCAGCCGGCATGGACCCGAAAGACTACGTGGCCAAGTCCTGGCAGGACGGCAGTCTGCGCTTTGCCTGCGAGCAGCCGGACAGCCCGGTGAACTTCCCGCGCAACATGTTTATCTGGCGCTCCAACCTGCTGGGTTCGTCGGGCAAGGGCCACGAGTACATGCTCAAGTACCTGCTCGGCACCAAGAACGGGGTGATGAACGAAGACATCGGCCACAGCACCGAATGCAAGCCGACCGAGGCCGAATGGGTCGAAGACGGCGCCATCGGCAAGCTGGACCTGGTGACCACCCTGGACTTCCGCATGTCCTCGACCTGCGTCTACTCCGACATCGTGTTGCCAACGGCAACGTGGTACGAAAAAGACGACATGAACACCTCGGACATGCACCCGTTCATTCACCCGCTGTCGGCGGCGATTGATCCGGCGTGGGAGTCGCGTTCGGACTGGGAAATCTACAAAGGCATCGCCAAGGCGTTCTCGGCCATGTCGGTCGGCCACCTGGGCGTGGAGCAAGACCTGGTCACCGTGCCGTTGTTGCATGACAGCGTTGGCGAACTGGCCCAGCCGTTTGGCGGCACCGACTGGAAAAGCGCCGGCGTGGCACCGGTACCGGGCAAGAATGCGCCGAACATGGCGGTGGTGGAACGGGACTACCCGAACATCTACAAGCAGTTTTCGTCCCTGGGCCCGCTGCTGGAAAAACTCGGCAATGGCGGCAAGGGCATCAACTGGAACACCGACGAAGAGGTCGAGTTCCTTGGCGAACTCAACCACCACGAAGGCGACGCGGGCATCAGCCACGGCCGGCCAAAAATTGACACGGCCATCGACGCCGCCGAGGTGATCCTGTCCCTGGCCCCGGAAACCAACGGCAAGGTCGCCTTGAAAGCCTGGGCGGCGCTGTCGGAATTCACCGGCATCGACCACAGCCACCTGGCGATTTCCAAGGCCCACGAAGCGATCCGCTTCCGCGATATCCAGGCGCAGCCGCGCAAGATTATCTCCAGCCCCACCTGGTCGGGCCTGGAAGACGAGCACGTGAGCTACAACGCCGGCTATACCAACGTCCATGAAAACATCCCATGGCGCACCATCACTGGCCGCCAGCAGTTCTACCAGGATCACCCGTGGATGCAGGCGTTCGGCGAGCAATTGATGAGCTACCGGCCACCGGTCAACACCCGCACCATCGAAGGGGTGAAGGGCAAGCGCAGCAATGGCCAGACCGAGATCGTCCTGAACTGGATCACGCCGCACCAGAAGTGGGGGATCCACAGCACCTACAGCGACAACCTGCTGATGCTCACCTTAAGCCGTGGCGGCCCGATTGTGTGGCTCTCGGAAATCGACGCCAAGCGCGCCGGGATCGAGGACAACGACTGGATCGAGTGCTTCAACGTCAACGGCGCCCTGACGGCCCGTGCGGTGGTCAGCCAGCGGGTCAAGGAAGGCATGGTGATGATGTACCACGCCCAGGAACGCATCGTGAACGTACCGGGTTCGGAAACCACCAAGACCCGCGGCGGCCACCACAACTCGGTGACCCGCGTGGTGCTCAAGCCGACCCATATGATCGGCGGCTATGCCCAGCAGGCCTACGGTTTCAACTATTACGGCACGGTCGGCTGCAACCGCGATGAATTCGTGGTGGTGCGCAAGATGGTCAAGGTCGATTGGCTCGATGGCTCCAGCGGTGATGATCTGCCGCGTCCATTGCCGACCGATATCGAGGAGAACTGAGATGAAGATCCGCTCACAAATCGGCATGGTCCTGAACCTGGACAAGTGCATCGGCTGCCACACCTGCTCGATCACCTGCAAAAACGTGTGGACCAGCCGCGAAGGCATGGAATACGCGTGGTTCAACAACGTCGAATCCAAGCCCGGTATCGGCTACCCCAAGGAGTGGGAAAACCAGGACAAGTGGAAGGGCGGCTGGATCCGCAACGCCAACGGCTCGATCAACCCGCGCATCGGCGGCAAGTTCCGCGTGCTGGCGAACATCTTTGCCAACCCGGACCTGCCGAGCCTGGACGACTACTACGAGCCGTTCGACTTCGACTACCAGCACCTGCACACCGCGCCTTTGGGCGAGCACCAACCGACCGCACGCCCGCGTTCGGTGGTGTCCGGCAAGCGCATGGAAAAAATCGAGTGGGGCCCCAACTGGGAAGAAATCCTCGGCACCGAGTTCGCCAAGCGCCGCAAGGACAAGAACTTCGACCAGATCCAGGCCGACATTTATGGCGAGTACGAAAATACTTTCATGATGTACCTGCCGCGCCTGTGCGAGCACTGCCTGAACCCTGCGTGCGCGGCGTCGTGCCCCAGCGGCGCGATCTACAAGCGTGAAGAAGACGGCATCGTGCTGATCGACCAGGAAAAATGCCGCGGCTGGCGCATGTGCATCAGCGGCTGCCCGTACAAGAAAATCTACTTCAACTGGAAGAGCGGCAAGTCCGAGAAGTGTATCTTCTGCTATCCACGGATCGAAGCCGGCATGCCCACCGTTTGCGCGGAAACCTGCGTCGGACGTATCCGCTACCTCGGCGTGCTGCTGTATGACGCCGACCGCATCAGCGAAGTGGCCAGCACCGCCAACGAGCACGACCTGTACGAGAAACAGCTGGAAATCTTCCTCGATCCGAACGACCCGGCGGTGATCCGCCAGGCCCTGGCCGATGGTGTACCGCAGTCGGTGATCGACTCGGCCCAGCGTTCGCCGGTGTACAAAATGGCCGTGGACTGGAAGCTCGCCCTGCCGCTGCACCCGGAATACCGCACCTTGCCGATGGTCTGGTACGTGCCGCCCCTCTCGCCGATCCAGAACGCGGCCGCCGCTGGCACCGTGGGCATGAACGGGGTGATCCCGGATGTCGACAGCCTGCGTATTCCCCTGCGTTACCTGGCCAACATGCTCACCGCCGGTGACGAAAAGCCGGTCAAGCGTGCCCTGAAACGCCTGCTGGCCATGCGCGCCTTCAAGCGCTCGCAGCAAGTGGATGGCGTCGAGGACCTGCAAGTATTGGCCGACGTGGACCTGAGCGTGGCCCAGGTGGAAGAGATGTACCGCTACCTGGCGATTGCCAACTACGAAGACCGCTTTGTGGTGCCCAGCGCCCACCGTGAAGATGCGATGAGCGATGCATTTGCCGAGCGTTCCGGCTGTGGTTTCAGCTTCGGCAGCGGCTGCAGTGGCAGCTCCGACACCAATATGTTCGGGGCGAAAAAGGCCAACCGCCGCGACGTGCTAAAAACCGTCCAGATCTGGGAGGATTGAGCCATGCGCATTCTTAAAGTGATCTCGTTGCTGCTGGACTACCCCACCCAAACCCTGGTCGACGGCCACGATGAACTGGAGCAGGCGATTATCGAAGCGCGGGAAATCAGCCCCAAGCAACGCGGTGCGCTGTTCGAGTTGCTGGAACTGATCTGCAGCAATGACCTGATGGATGGCCAGGAGCATTACGGCGCACTGTTTGGCCGCGGCCGCTCGCTGTCGTTGCTGCTGTTCGAGCACGTGCATGGCGAGTCGCGGGACCGCGGCCAGGCCATGGTCGACATGATGGCCCAGTACCAGGAAGCCGGGTTTGCCATCGGCGTCAAGGAGCTGCCGGACTATATCCCGCTGTACCTGGAGTTTCTGTCCACCCGCGAAGACATCGAGGCCCGCGAGGGCCTGGCGGATGTGGCGCACCTGCTGGCCCTGCTGGCGGCGCGCCTGGATGAGCGTGAAAGCGCCTACGCCAGCTGCTTCCGTGCGCTGTTGCAGATCAGCGGCGCCGAGCCGCATCAGGCCATTGCCGAGTTGCGCGCCCAGGTCGCCGCCGAAGTGCGCGACGACTCCCTCGAAGCCCTGGACAAGGTCTGGGAAGAGGAGGCCGTGGACTTTATGCAGGCCGAGCAGCAGGACCGTTGCAGCTCGATGCCCAGCGCACCGGGCAAGGCCCGCGAAGAAAGTGCGGTGCCGTTGCACTGGGTGGATTTTCAGCACGAAGGGCTGGCCGCCGTGCCAGCCAAGGAGGTGGGTAATGTCTAAGTGGAATTTGCTGGTATTTGGCGTGTATCCGTATGTCGCCCTGGCCATTTGCCTGTTGGGCAGTTGGGCGCGGTTTGACCTGTCCCAGTACACCTGGAAGGCCGGCTCCAGCCAGATGCTCAATAACCGTGGAATGCGCGTGGCGAGCAACTTCTTCCATATCGGCGTGCTGTTCGTGCTGGCCGGGCATTTTGTCGGCCTGCTGACCCCGGCGTCGATCTATCACCATGTGATCAGCACCGAGCACAAGCAACTGCTGGCGATGGTCTCCGGGGGCTTCTTCGGCCTGCTGTGCCTGGTGGGCCTGCTGATGCTGGTCAAGCGCCGCCTCACCGACCCACGGGTTCGGGCTACGTCGAGCCCGTCGGACATCCTGATCCTGCTGGTGTTGCTGGCGCAGTTGGTGCTGGGCTTGCTGACCATCGTCGCCTCGACCGGGCATATGGACGGCTCGGTGATGGTGATGCTCGCGGACTGGGCGCAGAACGTGGTGTTGCTGCGGCCCGTGGAAGCGGCGGCGGCGATTGCCCCGGTCAGCCTGATCTACAAGGCCCACGTGGCGCTGGGCCTGACCCTGTTTGTGCTGTTCCCGTTTACCCGTCTGGTGCATATGGTCAGCGCGCCGATCTGGTACTTGGGGCGTCGTTATCAAATCGTGCGGCAGAAGTGAGGAGAACGTCATGACGACAGGATGCGGATGTGGTGGCGGTTGCAGTTCTTCGGCCAAGGCGGTGGAAGTGGTGTTGCCCGAGGTCGAGGTGGCGGTTGAGCCGCAACTGATCGCCAGCAGCGAGCAGGAATGGCCGATTGTCAGCGTCAACGGGGTGCTGATCAGCCCCGAGACGATGGCCCAGGAGCTGCAATATCACCCGGCGCAAAGCCGCGAGGAGGCGGTGTTCCTCGCCGCCCGCGCGCTGGTGATCCGTGAGCTGTTGCAGCAGCGGATCCGCGAGTTGGGTGTGCAACTGGAAGTGGGCGCCGGCGAGAACGAAGAAGAGGCGGCGACCCGCCTGTTGCTGGAGCGCGAAGTCAAGGTGCCGGACTGTGACGAGGCCACCTGTGTGCGCTACTTCGAGAGCAATCGCGGGCGCTTTCACAGCGCGCCGTTGCTGGCGGTGCGGCACATCCTGCTGGAGTGCGCGCCGGATGACGCCGAGGCGCGGCATGTGGCGCACTCCCAGGCCGAGGTGCTGTTGCTGAGCCTGGAAGAGACGCCCGGCGCGTTTGCCGAACTGGCGCTGAAGTATTCGGCGTGCCCCTCCAAGGCCCAGGGCGGCTCCCTGGGGCAGGTCAGCAAGGGCCAGACTGTGCCGGAGCTGGAGCGCCAGTTGTTCACCCTGGCGCCAGGGTTGGCCAGTAAACCCCTGGAAAGCCGTTATGGCTGGCACGTCATCAGTGTCGATCAGCGCATCGAAGGCCAACCGCTGCCTTACGAAGCCGTGGCGACCGCCATTCGTACCCAACTGCAGCAAGGGGTGTGGCAGAAGGCGCTGGTGCAATACCTGCAAACCCTGATTGGCGCGGCCGATGTGCGTGGCATCGCGTTGCAGGGCGCCGACTCGCCGTTGGTGCAGTGACATGAGCCTGGTGGATGGTGTGGGCCGTTCCATTGACTACCTGCGGTTGTCGGTGACCGATCGTTGTGATTTTCGTTGTGTGTATTGCATGGCGAAAAACATGACCTTCCTGCCGCGCCAGCAGGTGCTGACCCTGGAGGAACTGCAACGGCTGGCGACGGTGTTCGTCAGCCAGGGTGTGCGCAAGATCCGCCTGACCGGGGGCGAGCCGCTGATCCGTCCGGGCATTGTCGAGCTGTGCCGCCATATCGCCGCGTTGCCTGGCCTGCGCGAACTGGTGATGACCAGCAACGGCTCGCAACTGGGCCGTCTGGCGCGGCCGCTGGTGGAGGCTGGGGTCAAACGCATGAATATCAGCCTCGACAGCCTTGACCCCGAACGCTTTCGCGCGATTACCCGCAACGGCGACCTGCGCCAGGTACTGGACGGTATCGAGGCGGCACGGGATGCCGGGTTCGAGCGGGTCAAGCTCAACTGCGTGGTGATGCAGGGGCGCAACTTCGATGAAGTCCCGGCGCTGGTGCAGTACGCCATCGACCAGGGCATCGATATCAGCTTTATCGAAGAGATGCCATTGGGCGATGTAGGGCGCTCGCGGGGCGAATCCTTCTGCTCCAGCGAGCAGGTCCGGGCCTTGATTGCTGAACATCACCCGCTGCTCGACAGCCCCGAAAACAGCGGCGGCCCGGCGCGCTATGTACGCCTGGCCCGGCATCCGCAGACGCGCATCGGCTTTATCTCGCCCAACTCCCATAACTTCTGCGCCAGCTGCAACCGGGTGCGGATGACGGTGGAAGGGCAGTTGCTGTTGTGCCTGGGGCAGGACAATGCGGTGGATTTTCGGGCGTTGGTACGCCGCTATCCACTGGATGACCAGCCGTTGGTGGAAGCGCTGCACAAGGCGTTGCGGGGCAAGCCATTGCGCCATGATTTCACCGGGCAGGGCGAGGTGCAGGTGGTGCGGTTTATGAATATGAGTGGGGGGTGAGGAGGTGCTGGAACCCTGTTGCATAGTAGTTCCCGTCATTTTGTATCAAGGGCATTCCGCTGGCCCGCGTGGCTTTTTTCCGTCGTTACCATTGCTGGTTTCTACAACGTGCAATATCGACAAGGAACTCGGAATGAATCGATCAGATGATGGCCTCACTACACCACCTGAGGGATATGGCGACTGGTTGAAGGAATTGAAAAAACGCATCCACTCTGCCCAGATTCGTGCATCCCTGGCGGTAAACCGCGAGCTTGTGCTGCTGTACTGGCAGATTGGCCAGGACATATTGACCCGACAGGCGCAGCAGGGGTGGGGAGCCAAAGTCATTGAGCGTCTGGCGCGGGATTTGCGTTCGGCTTTTCCTGATATGAAAGGTTTTTCGCCGCGTAACCTCAAGTATATGCGCGCATTTGCCGAGGCTTGGCCTGATGTTCAATTTGTGCAACAGGCTGCTGCACAATTGCCGTGGGGTCATAATTTGGTCCTGCTGGATAAACTGCCCGGCCCCGAAACCCGCCGCTGGTACGCCGCCCAAGCCATTGAACACAACTGGTCACGCAATATTCTGGTCATGCAAATCGAGACCCGTTTGCTGGAGCGTAGTGGCAATGCTGTCAGCAACTTTGAAAACCTGCTGCCCAAGCCCCAATCGGACTTGGCCCGCGAGTCGCTGAAAGATCCCTATCGTTTCGACTTTCTGGGGCTGACCCTGGACGCGCAGGAGCGTGAGATCGAAAGCGCACTGATCAAGCATGTCACCGACTTTCTACTGGAGTTGGGGGCAGGCTTTGCCTTCGTCGGCAAGCAGGTACTGCTGGATGTGGGCGGCGAGGAGTTCTTTATTGACCTGCTGTTTTACCACCTGAAATTGCGCTGTTACGTCGCTATTGAGCTCAAGGCCGGCAAGTTCAAGCCAGAGCATCTGGGGCAGTTGGGTTTTTACCTCGCCGCGGTGGACGCCCAACTCAAGCACCCACAAGACAGCCCCACCATTGGTTTGCTGCTGTGCAAAAGCAAAAACAAGATCGTGGCTGAATATGCCTTGCGCGACAGCGCTCGACCCATCGGGGTGGCGGAGTACCAGTTGGTCGGCTCCCTCCCGGCAGAACTGCAAACCAGCTTGCCCAGCATCGAACAGATTGAACGTGAACTGGCCTGTGACGATACCTCTGCGCAAACTTGACCCTGGTCAATTGCAACCCACCTTTCACTGCGTACCATCACTGCATATTGTGTTTATACAAATTATTAAATCTATATGTAGTGTTTGGAGCCCCCAATGCAGATCACCTCAAGCCCGCTGGCCAGTACCCGCCTACACAAGCGCGATGGCACCCTTGTTGCCTTTGACGCCGAGAAAATCCGCCAGGCGATGATCGCCGCGGGCAACGCCACCGGTGAGTATCAGGATGCCGAGGTCGATCTGTTGTTGGGGGCGGTGCTTGCCCGGTTGCGCGGGATTGTTCGTCTGGATGTGGAACAGATCCAGGACAGTGTCGAGCGGGTGCTGATGGATGCCGGGTACTTTCTGGCGATGCGCGCCTATATCGTCTACCGCGAGCAGCATGGGCGCCTGCGTCGGGATCGCAAGACCCTGGTGGAGGTCGCCACCTCGATGAACGAGTACCTCGACCGTGAAGACTGGCGCGTGCAGGCCAACGCCAACCAGGGCTATTCCCTGGGCGGGCTGGTGCTCAATGTGTCGGGCAAGGTTACCGCCAATTACTGGCTGGACGAGGTCTACAGCCAGGAGATCGGCCAGGCCCACCGCGAGGCGGACTTGCATATCCATGACCTGGACATGCTCGCCGGCTATTGCGCCGGCTGGTCCCTGCGCACGCTGCTGCACGAAGGCCTCAATGGCGTGCCGGGCCGCGTTGAAGCCGGGCCGCCCAAACATCTGGGCAGCGCCCTGGGGCAGATGGTCAATTTCCTCGGCACCCTGCAGAACGAGTGGGCCGGCGCCCAGGCGTTCAGCTCGTTCGACACCTACCTGGCGCCTTTTGTGCGCAAGGACCAACTGACGTTCCCCGAGATCCGCCAGGCGGTGCAGGAGTTCATCTACAACCTCAACGTGCCATCGCGCTGGGGCACCCAGACGCCGTTTACCAACCTCACATTCGACTGGGTCTGCCCGGAGGACTTGCGCGAGCAGATCCCGATTATTGGCGGCGAAGAAATGCCGTTTGCCTACGGCGACCTGCAAGCGGAAATGGAGCTGATCAACCGTGCCTACATCGAAGTGATGCAGGCGGGCGACGCCAAGGGCCGGGTATTTACCTTCCCGATCCCCACCTACAACATCACCCATGACTTCCCGTGGGACAGCGAAAACGCCGACCGCCTGTTCGAGATGACCGCGCGCTACGGCCTGCCGTACTTCCAGAACTTCCTCAACTCCGATATGCAGCCCAACCAGGTGCGCTCGATGTGCTGCCGCTTGCAACTGGACGTACGCGAGTTGCTCAAGCGTGGCGGCGGGTTGTTCGGCTCGGCGGAGCAGACCGGTTCCTTGGGCGTGGTAACGATCAACTGCGCGCGCCTGGGCTATCTGTTCAAGGGCGACACCAGTGGCCTGCTGCAACGCCTGGACCACTTGATGGAACTGGCGATGGAAAGCCTGGAGGTCAAGCGCAAAGTGATCCAGCACCACATGGATGCCGGCTTGTACCCCTACACCAAGCGCTACCTGGGCACCTTGCGCAATCACTTCTCCACCATTGGCCTTAACGGCATGCACGAGATGCTGCGCAACTTCACCGGGGACGAGGAGGGCACGCACACCGCCCGTGGCCGTGAGTTTGCGTTGCAGGTGCTGGACCATGTGCGCGCCACATTGCTGCGCTTCCAGGAAGACACCGGCCACCTGTACAACCTGGAAGCCACGCCGGCCGAAGGCACCACCTACCGGTTTGCCAAGGAAGACCTCAAGCGCTTCCCCGCCATCCTCCAGGCCGGCAGCCTTGACGCGCCGTACTACACCAACTCCTCGCAGCTGCCGGTGGGCTATACCGAGGACCCCTTCGAGGCCCTGGAGCTGCAAGACGAACTGCAATGCAAATACACCGGCGGCACCGTGCTGCACCTGTATATGGCCGAGCAGATCTCCTCGGCCCAGGCCTGCAAGCAACTGGTGCGCAAGGCCCTGGGGCGCTTCCGCCTGCCGTACCTGACGGTGACGCCGACGTTCTCCATCTGCCCGGTGCATGGCTACCTGGCGGGCGAACATGAGTTCTGCCCCAAGTGTGACGAAGCCCTGGGCATTGCCCTGTAGACGCCAACCCTATTCCAACCCCAAGGAGATTCACCATGCAAACCTCCCAGCCCCAACGCCAACGCTGTGAAGTCTGGACCCGTGTCATGGGCTACCACCGACCGGTTTCGGCCTTCAACCCCGGCAAACAATCGGAGCACCGTGAGCGCGCGCACTTTACCGAAAGTGCCGCTGCGGCCGGGCGCCAATGAGTCGAGCGCTACGGGTCGGGGGCCTGGTGCCCCTGACCACCCTCGACTACCCCGGCATGCTCGCCTGCGTGCTGTTTTGCCAGGGCTGTGCCTGGCGGTGTCGGTACTGCCATAACCCGGACCTGATCCCCCCTCGCGGCAGCGATGAGGTGGATTGGCGCCGGGTTTTGCTGTTTCTGCAACGGCGCCAGGACCTGTTGGACGCCGTGGTGTTCAGCGGTGGCGAACCGACCTTGCAGGAAGGCCTGCCGGCCGCCATGGACGAAGTACGCCAGATGGGTTTTCGCATCGGCCTGCACAGCGCCGGGATCAAGCCCACGGCGTTTGCCCATGCCCTGGCCCATGCCGATTGGGTCGGCTTCGACGTCAAGGCCCTGGCCGAGGACTGCCAGTTGATCACCCAGGTCAAGGGCAGCGGCGCCGCCAATTGGCGCAGCCTCGACCTGTTGCTGCACAGCGGTGTGGACTATGAGTGCCGCACCACCGTGCACTGGCACCTGATCGACCCACAGCGCCTATTGCTGCTGGCCCAGCGTTTGCAGGAACGGGGCGTCAAGCGCTTCGCCGTACAACTGGTGCGTACTGCGCGCATGCTCGATGAGCAGTTGCCGAGTGTTTCGGCACAGGCCTTGCTGCCTGAACTATGGGAGAAAATGCGGGCACTGTTCCCGGCATTTGTTTTACGGGGCTGATCCCTTCGCGGAGCCCTTTCAAGCGTGGCGATTGAACTCCCACCGGATTATCAAAGATGCTGCCCCTCGTGGGCAGGTATTCATCAGGGAGCTTATGACATGACTCGATTAACCACCGCCCGCCGCATCGCGATCGGCTTTGCTATCGCACCCCTGGCCCTGGCCGGCATGGCGCTCTACGCCTTGCATGACCTGGGCACCCTCAAGCAACAATCGGAACTGATCGTGCAGCAGGACTGGCCGAAAATCGCCCCGATCATGGTGATTGCCACCGGCGTGCGCGACAACGGCCGTAATACCCGCGACTTGCTGATCGACCAGGACAACCAGGCCGCCCAGCAGGCGATTGGCGCCACGCGGCAACGCATCACCGAGGCCTTCACCCAGTTGGAACCGCTGTTCGTCACGCCCGCTGGCCAGGCCGCCTATGCTGACCTGAAGCAGCATCGCGAGGCCTATGTCGCCGCCTTTACCCAGGTGCAGGCGCTGATCCGCCAGGGCGCCCATGCCGAGGGCGTGACCCGGCTCAAGCAAAACGTGCAACCCGCCGAGCAGGCCGTGTTCAAGAGCCTGGAGGCGATGATGGCCTTGCAGGGGCAGATCTTTACCCAGCGCGAACACGCGGCGCAGACCCTGTACAGCGAGGCGCGGCGCAACATGCTGGGGCTGTTCCTGCTGTGCGTGGCGCTGGTGGTGGCGGCAGCGGTGATCGTCACCCGCAGCGTGACCCGGCCCCTGGGCGGCGAGCCCGACGAGGCGGCGCGAGTGTTGAGCCAGATCGCCCAGGGCGACCTGACCACCGTGGTGCCAACGGCGGGCAGCGCCGATGGCAGTGTGATGAAAAACATGCAGCAGATGCAGCACAACCTCAACGAAATGGTGCGCCAGATCGCCGCGTCGGTGGACCGCGTGGCCAGCTCTTCCGAGGAGTTGAGCGCGGTCAGCAGCCAAACCAGCAGCAGCCTGCAGTCGCAAGGCATGGAGATCGAGCAGGCCGCCACGGCGGTCAATGAGATGACGGCAGCCGTGGATGAGGTGGCGCGCAATGCCGTGAGCACCAGCGAAGCCTCGCGTGTGTCGGCACAGACCGCCCAGCTTGGCCGTGATCAGGTGCAGGAAACGGTCGCCTCGATCAGCACCCTGGCCGACGGGGTCAGCGGCACTTCGGTGCGTATCCAGCAACTGGCCGGGCGGGTGCAGGACATCAGCGGCGTGTTGGAGGTGATCCGCAGCATTGCCGACCAGACCAACCTGCTAGCGCTCAACGCCGCCATCGAAGCGGCACGGGCCGGGGATGCCGGGCGCGGGTTTGCGGTGGTGGCCGATGAGGTCCGGGCCCTGGCCCACCGCACCCAGGCCTCGACTCAGGAGATCGAGCAGATGATCGGCAATATCCGCCTGGACACCGAACAGGCCGTGACCGCGATGCAAGACAGCAGCGACCTGGTGCGGACCACCTTGAGCGTGGCCCAGCGCTCGGGCCAGGCCCTGGAAGCGATTACCCAGTCGATCTCGCAGATCAACGAACGCAACCTGATGATCGCCAGCGCCACCGAAGAGCAGGCGCTGGTGGCACGGGAGGTGGATCGCAACCTGGTGGGCATTCGCACCCTGTCCGAGCAGGTCTTGCTCGGGGCCCGGCATACCGATACGGCAGGGCATGAACTGGCGCAGATGGCCGGGGAACTGCACCTGATGGTTGCCAGGTTCCGCGTCTAGCGCTGGGCCTGTGGGCTTGCTCGCGATAGCGGCGGGTCAGTTAATGCAACTCTGACTGACACACCGTCATCGCGAGCAAGCCCGCTCCCACATTTGATCTTCGTTGCTTTGAGCATTGCGTTCACTTAACTGAACGGCATTAGGGCAAGCCCGCTCCCACACAAGCCCCACATTTGATCTGCGCTGTTTTGAGCATTGCGTTCGCTTAACTGAACGGCGTCTTACAGGCTCCAGCCCCAAAACTGTAGCCACCAGCCATACCCCACCAGCCCATTGCCCACCAGCAGGCAGCTCCAGGCCGCGCAACGTCGCGCCAGTGACAGGTCGGCCAGCTGTTTCCAGGCCAGCCACACACACCAGCCCAGCGCTGCGATCAGCAAGGCGCCACGCGCCGGTTGTACCCATTCGAGCAAGAGCCCTTCATAGCGCAGCAACTTCACCGTGGTGGCCGACAGCCCCAGAAACAGCCCGGCACCCCCCATGGGCGTCAAGGTCAGGGCCAGGGCCCAAGAGCGTGCCCGATCCCCGCTCAATCTTGCGCCCAGGTGCACCAGCCCCAGCAAGGCGCCGCCGAGCAGCAGGCTGCTGGCGCCCAGGTACGCGACGATGCAAAACCCATCTAGCCAACTGAAGCTGTCGTTGACCTGGGGGTAATGGGTCAACAGCCACCACGGCGCGCTGTCCTGCAATGGCCACAGCCAGTCATGCTCCACCAGCCATTGCGCCAGGCACTGCTTGAGCGTGATGAACCACGGGCTGACGGTCCACTGGAAGGCGCCCATTGCCAGGCCGATCACGCCGAACAACAACAGGCGCGTATCCCACACCAACGTGGGTTTACGCGGGGCCTGGAGGATTTCGCTATTGCATGAGCGGGCAATCAACTGCACCGCGCCCCGTTGCCCGCTGCAACGGCCGCAGGCGTGGCAATCGCTGGCACCTTGCAGGCGGCGGATGTCCAGCAGCGGTGCGCAGTTGGGCAATGGCAGGCGCGGGCCGGCGTTGGCTTTCCAGCGTTGTTCGTCGACCTGGAAGTGCACCGGTGCCAGGCGTGCGAGCAGGGCGAATACGCCGCTGACCGGGCACAGGTAGCGGCACCACACCCGTTTGCCGCGCACGAACAACAGGCCCACCAGCACTGCGGCCACGGTTGAACCGCCGAGGATCAGCAAGGCCGCCTGGGCGTAGTCGTACACACTGATGAGCTGGCCGTAGAGGGTGGTCAGGCCAAAGCCCACGGTGGGCCAGCCGCCCCAGCGGATCCAGTTTGGAATACCCAGGCCGCGTCCATGGCGGCTGGCCCATTCGCTCAAGGACCCTTCGGGGCAGAGCACGCCGCACCACACGCGGCCGAACAACACGATGGACAGCACCACGAACGGCCACCACAGGCCCCAGAACAGGAACTGGGCCAGCAGCGTCAGGTTATCCAGCAGGCGTGCCTGGCTGGTGGGCAGCGCCAGCCAGGCGGGCACTATCAGCAACCCGGCGTAGAACAGCACCACCGCCCATTGCACGCCACGAATCAGTCGCCCATGGCGGCGCATGCCATCCCCCAGGCGTTGCAGCCAGGGGTCGTTCACAATGGCGCTCGCCGGGCCCGGTACAGCCCGCGACCGACCAGCAACCAATAACCGGCGAGTACCAGCAGGGTGATCGTGCTGGGCGTTGCGCGGTAGCCGGCAAAGCCTGCGAGCACGGCGCCCAGGCCGTGGCTGTCACTGAGCAGGGGGCTGCTGTCCCACCAGGCTTCGCCCACCAGGGTGTAGACCCAGTCGGGCATGTCCATGGCCAGCAGTTGCCCGCCGATGCGTTCCACGGCGGCCACCAGCAAGGCGGCCGCCAACAGCAGTAACAGCACCTCGCTGAGGGCGAAAAACCGCGGCCAGGAAATCAACCGCCGCGTGCTGCGCAGCAGCATTACCGTCAGCCCGGCCAGCACCAGGCCGAGCAGGCCGCCAATGGCGAACAGGCCCAGTGCCGGGCCGTGCAACTGGGCGCCAGCACCGTACAGGAATACTACGGTTTCGCTGCCTTCGCGGCTGACTGCCAGCAACGCCAGCAACAGCAACCCCAGGCCACCCTGGCGTGCCGCACGCTGCTCGGCGTCGCGCAGCAGGGTCTGGCGCAGGCCCGGCCCGTGGCGGTGCATCCAGAACACCATCTGCACCATCAGCAGGCTTGCCACCAGGGTCATGCCAGCCTGGAACCATTCGCCGCCGGGGCCGCTCATGGCTTCGCCGGCCCAGAGCATCAGGCCGGCCAGCCCGGCGGAACACAGCAGGCCCAGCACCACGCCGGCCCACAGGAAGCGCCCCAGGCGCGAGCCCTCGGGTTGCTGGCTGATCCAGGCCTGGAGGATGCCGATCACCAGCAGCGCCTCGACGCTTTCGCGCCAGACGATAAACATCGATTGATTCATCAAAGGCTCCCGGGCCGTTATTCGGCGAGGATGCTGCCTGCGGGCAGCTGTAAGTTGAATTCGTCGAAAAACCCATAGGTGCCCGGTTTGAGCGGGTGGATCACCACAAAGGTGGTGACCCCGGGTGACAGCACTTTTTCCACGCGCAGCGGCGTGCTCTCGAACTCGGCCGGGCCCTGGCCGATGTTTTTCAGCACGATCTTGAAGCGCTGGCCGGCCGCCACCTTGAGCTGCGCCGGGGTGAAGTGGCCGTCTTGCAGGGTCAATTCATAGGTGGGCAACGGCGCGGCCAGGGCCGTGCCAGCAGCCAGCAGGGCGCAGAGGGCGAGGGGCAGGCGCATTTCAGTAGCCGCCTTTTTTGCCAATCCCCGCGTAGACGAATTCATAGTGCACTTCACAGCGCTCGAACCAGGGCGCGACCCCGGTTTCCTTGTCGGTATGCCGGCCCAGAGAGCCATGGCCGCTGGGTGGCATCACGGTAAAGGTCAACTGGTATTTGCCAGGGCCCAGCAGCTTGACGTTGTCACCGTAGTGCGGCCCGTCGTTGGCCACCATGGCGTGGAACTCACCGATGATCGGGCTGGCGCCGCCTTGCTTTTGCAGGCGGAACGACACGTTCAGGTAGGGCACAAAACTGCCTTCCTGGAAGCCCTGCTGGTTGTCGGCGGTGGCGCGGATATCGGCCTCCAGGTGCACATCCGAATCGGCGGTGGCGCGCATCATGCCCGGTGGCGCCATCTCGATCGGTTGCAGATAGACCGCGCCGACTTCCAAGCCGGGACACATTTGTGGCTCGCCGATCGGGTATTCCTTGGCGACGGCCACGCCAGTCGACAACAGCAGGGCCAGTGACAGGGTGAAGGGGATACGCATGGGGGCTTCCTGACAGGGCAAATGAGAAGCCGAGTCTAGAAAGCTTTGCTGTAAACAATAATGATTCTTGTCAAGTTTCCAGGGATATACACACAACCCTTCTTGACGTTGGTCAAGGCTGTGGGCCTGTAGCGACCGTAGGATCAAATCACTGCCCACCGCTGTGGAGCCTGCTCATGGCCAAGCCGTTCCCGCTCAACCCCAAACACCCCGAGCGCATTTGCTGGGGCTGTGATCGTTACTGCGCGACCACCGCCCTGGCCTGCGGCAATGGTGCCGATCGCACCATGCATCCGGCCGAGATGATCGGTGAGGACTGGTACCTGCATGGCGATTGGGGGATTGAAGTGCCGATTGCTACGGATAAGGTGCCAGAGGCCAACTGACCGGCCGTTTCGGCAAGCCCCTGGCCCAAAATACAAAAAGAGTTGTCCACGAAAACCGTGGGTATCTCTGTGGATAACCTTGCGCGGGCCCGGCAGCGCTGGCGATTTAACCTGCGGTCAATATTTGATCAGGATCGTTTGCAGGCCTTTTTGCGCGAGGCTTGCGCTTGACACGCCTCGCTGAAATCGGTGCCGGATCCGCCGTTTTACAGCAAACCCTGCAGTGCCTGGCGATAGGGGCGACCGCCCAGGCTCAGGCTGTTGTTGTGACTGGCCCCTGGTACCAGCAGCAAGTGCTTGGGCTCTTGGGCAGCATCAAACAATTGCTGGCTGAAACGCGGCGGCACATAGCGGTCGTCGAGGCCATGCACCACCAGCAAGGGCATGTGGATATCGGCGATCTTGTCGATGGAATCGAACTTCTGCGACAGCACCCAGCGCACCGGCAGCGAGGTGTTGACCACGGCTGCGGCGACATCGGCCAGTGAGGTAAAGGTAGATTCGATCACCAGCCCCCGCACCGGCGGCGACCGCTGTTGGCTGGCCGCCTGCTGGCCCAGTTCCGCCGCCAGGTCGATGGCCACGGCACCGCCCAGGGAGTGGCCGTAGATCAGGCGTTTGCGCGGATCGGGTTGCAGCACCTGGAAGCGCTCCCAGGCAATCCGCGCATCCTCGTAGACGCTGCGCTCGGACGGCAGGTCGCCCCGGCTCTGGCCAAACCCCCGATAGTCGATGGCCAGCACCGAGTAGCCCTGGGCGTGCAGTTGCTTGATGCGAAACAGTTGGCCCGTGAGGTTCCAGCGCACGCCGTGCAGGTACAGGATCGCCGGCGCGTCTTTTTTCGCAGCTGGCCACCACCAGCCATGCAGGCTCTGCCCGGACTTGAAGCTGGCGGGCTTGAGCTCGAACTCCTGCACCGCGTTTGGCAGGCCACGATACCAGCTGGCAGTACCGGGCTCGATACGAAACACCAGCTCGCGCTCCTTGTGTTGCAGCACATGGCAGCCCACCGGCAGGCCGAGGACCAGCAGCGCCATGCATAGCAGGGGCAACCAACGCAAACGCAGGCGCGAGAGAAAACGTGAGGACATAAAGGTTCCAGGACCGGAGCGAAGCAGGATTTTTACCAGATGCCTTGCCCGTAAAGAAAATATTCAGACCATCGTCAGGGGGCGATTGCTTGCAAAGTGTTACAGGCCGTCTGCACACGGTTGCGCCCCTGATCCTTGGCGCGGTACAGCGCCTGGTCGGCCTGGGACAGCAGGCGTGACAGATCGTGGCATTGAGCGGTGGTGGTCACCACCCCGATGCTCACACTGAGAAACCCCGGCGCCAGCAGGTCCAGCGCGGCGAACTGCTGGCGAATGCGTTCGGCCACCTGTACGGCGCCTTGCTCATCGGTATTGGCCAGCAGGCAGGCAAACTCTTCGCCGCCAATGCGCGCAAACAAATCGTGCTTGCGCAAGATCGCCGAGGTCAGCCGGCTGAACGCGATCAGCGCCTGGTCGCCCATGGGGTGGCCGAAGCTGTCGTTCAGGCGCTTGAAGTAATCCAGGTCACACAGCAGCAGGGTCACCGGTTGCCGGCGTTGCGTGCTGTCGGCCAGCAGTTGCTCGCCGTGCTGCATGAAGGCACGGCGATTGCCAATGCCGGTCAATACATCGCTGAACGCGGCGGCCTTGAAGTTGAGTTCGGCGCGCTCCTTGACCATCGCCAGCGTGACGTAGGCGATACCGATGGCATACAGCATCGACTCGAACAGCATGAACGAGAAGAGCTGTACGCCTTCGCCCAGCAGCGTGTGCTGGTTCTTGAAGGGCATGCCGGGATCGATCACGGCGCGCACACAGTAGAACGTGGTGTGCAACAGCATCAGCCCCACCGCCGGCAGATAGGCCACTTGCAGGTGTTGGCGATGGCGCCATAACTCCAGCGCCGACAGCACACCGTAGCTCGCCGCTACCAGGGAATACAGCGACACCCGGCTGGACATCGAGCCGTAGAACTGCGGGATCAGGCACATCAAGACCCAGAGCACCGGGCCTGCGAGGATGCCCGGCAGGTGGGGCTTGCCTTGGACAAACACGCGCATGGCGGTCCAGTTCATTGCCGCGCCCAACAGCAACACCACATTGCCCAGCACCAACGCGACAAAATCCACGCCCACACCGCGCACTACCATCAAGGCGGTGCCGAGGGAGGCCAGCAATAGCATCACCCCCAGATAGCCCAGGGTCGGCTCACGCACGCGATGCCAGGCATGCACGGTGAGCAGGCCCATCAGGCAAAAAACGAAGACCGCGACCAGCAATAGCGTCGGTATGTGCAGCATCATGTCCTTGACCCCGCGGGATGCACTGCCGAGATAACCCATCAGCCACAGGCCCGCGGGGTCATCCGGTGCAGAAAAGGCGCAATTGTAGCTGGATAACGTTCCGCAATGCTGGCCTATGGACAGCTTGACGCTGGCAGGGTGTCACCGACATGCTGCTCGCCCCTCTTTTTGACCAAAGGACCTGTCATGGACAACAGTCCCGTACGCATCACTGCCGAAGAACTGCTCTCGGACAACTGGTACCTGTTGAAAAAGTACAGTTTCGACCTGCGCCGCCGCGACGGCAGCTGGCAAGCCCAGACCCGCGAGGTGTACGACCGTGGCAACGGTGCGACCATCCTGCTGTACAACACCTTGCAGCGCACGGTGCTGCTGATCCGCCAGTTCCGCATGCCGGCCTTCGTCAATGGCCATGACGGCTACCTGATCGAAACCGCCGCCGGCCTGCTGGACAACGCCAGCCCCGAGGAACGCATCCGCCTGGAAGCCGAGGAAGAAACCGGTTACCGCGTAGGGCATGTGGAAAAAGTCTACTCGGCGTTCATGAGCCCGGGCTCGGTGACCGAGCGCATTCATTTCTTTATCGGTGAGTATCAGCCCGGCGATCGTGTAGGCGAGGGCGGTGGCCTGGAGGAGGAGGGCGAGGATATCGATGTGCTGGAGTTGGGGTTTGACGAGGCCATTGCCATGGTTGCGCGCGGTGAGATTGTCGATGGCAAGACCATCATGCTCCTGCAATACCTGGAGCTGCGTTTGCTCAAGGCAGGGCTGACGCCTGTGTAGGCGCCGCTGCGGCAAGGGGCATTTTCTTCAATACGCACTGGCTACAGGAACGTAGCGTACAGGCCTGTCCCCCTGTCATTACAAAAAAGGAAGTGCAATGAGTTTGCTCATGTCCATGGCCGCCTTCGCCCTGGCGACCTCCATTACCCCCGGCCCGGTCAATGTGGTCGCCCTCGGCTCGGGCGCGCGCTTTGGGTTTGCCGCCAGCCAGAAACACGTGGCCGGCGCGGCGCTGGGGTTTACGTTGCTGTTGGTGTTGATTGGCCTGGGCCTGCATGAGCTGCTGGTGCGTTGGCCGATCCTGACCCAGGGCATCCAGTGGGGTGGGGTCGTATTCCTGCTGTATATGGCCTACAAGCTGGCGATGGATGATGGCCAGCTGGAGGCGCAAGACGCGGCGGCTGCACCGTCGATGCTGTATGGCGCGGTGATGCAATGGCTCAACCCCAAGGCCTGGCTGGCGTGTGTGGCGGGCATGGGCCTGTTTGCCGCTGACGGTGAGGCTGCGCGTGTGTGGCAGCTGGCGGCGGTGTACCTGGTGATTTGCTACCTGTCGGTGGCGTGCTGGGCGTATGTGGGCACGTTCTTTCGCCGTTACCTTGGCAATGCCCGGGGCATGCGCCTGTTCAACCGGGCCATGGCGCTGTTGCTGGTGATCAGCGTGGCGTACCTGCTGCTGGCATGAGTCAGCCGCGATACTGCCCCGGCGTGGCTGCCAGGTGTTGTTTGAACGTGCGCTGCAGATGCGCCTGGTCGGCAAAACCGGCGGCCAGTGCCACATCGGCAATCAACTGGCCGCTACGCAGTTGGTTGCGCGCAAACTGCACGCGCTGGTTGATCAGGAACGCATGGGGCGTCATGCCATAAGCCTGTTTGAAGGCCCGGATCAGGTACGACGGCGACAGCTGCGCCGCCTGGCAGATCGTTTCCAGTTTCAGCGCTTCGGTGCAGTGCTCGCGGATGTACTCGGCGGCGCGTTCCAGCTTGTGATTGACCTCCCGCGCAGGCAATGCCGCCGGGTTCAGGCGCGTTTGCACCGCCGTGAAAAAGCGCACCACGGCGCTGTGTTTATGCCGGGCGGCGGCGTGTTCGTCGATCAGCACGGCGTACAGTTCCAGCAGGCCGGTAAACAGCAGTGGGTCAGCGGTATGGGTGGCGTCGAAGCGGCGAAAACCCAAGTGGCTGGCAAACCCCAGTTGGTGTTGCAGCTCGGTCAGCCAGGGCGTGTCGATGTAGAGCATGTGATACGACCAGGGCTGGTCGTCGAGAGGGTTGCAGGCGTGCACGTCGCCAGGGTTCATCAGCACCACGGTGCCGCTGTGGACCTGGAAGGTGTCCGTGCCATGGAGATACAGGCTCTGCCCGGCGGTGATCGCGCCAATCGAGAAATGGTCGTGGGCATGCCGGGTGTAGCAGACCTTGCGCCCATCATCGATGGTGCGCGCCTCGATAAACGGCAGGCGAGGATCCCGCCAGAAACGCGGGGCGGCCAGGTCGGGCAGCGACATGATGCAATCTCCGGGGAACCGTGTAGGGCCCCGATGATTGCACACAATACGCCGCCCATCCTATCCCTAGGGAGTGCTTAGAAGTCCCAGCGCGTGGCCAGTTGCAGGCTGCGCGGCTCGCCGTAGAAACCGGTGCCGAAGTTGCCCAGGCCGGTGTAGTACTTTTTGTCGAAGGCGTTCTTCACGTTCAACGTGGTGCTCAAGTGCTCGTTGAAGCGATAACGCGCCATCAGGTCTACCAGGTAGTAGCTGTCCTGGGTGATGCGCGCGTATTGGCCGAAGTTGACCGTGTCATTCGGGTTGGGCTGGAACACATTGCCGAAGAACTCGCTCTGCCAGTTGACCCCGGCCCCGAGGGTCACCTTGTCCAGTGCGCCCGGCAGGCGGTAGGTGTTGAACAGGCGCACCACTTGCTGCGGCGTGGTGGTTTGCAGCACCGAGCCGTAGACATAGTCGTCGTTGGCATCGCGGGTGTGCTGGTAGGTGTAGCCGGCCGAGACATTCCAGCCCTCCAGCACTTCGCCGGCCAGTTCCACTTCAAAGCCCTTGGTGGTGGCGCCGGCAATCGGGCGATAGATCGAGTCGCTTTCAAAGCCCGAGACGTATTGCGCGACATTGTCCTGTTCGATGCGGAAAGCGGCGAAGCTGGCATTCAGGCGACCGTCGTAAAAGGCCGCCTTGAGCCCGGCTTCGTAGGTGTCGCCTTCAATTGCGTCGAGCAATTTGCGATCGGCATCCTTGCTGTTCTGCGGCCGGTAGATCTTGGTGTAGCTGCCGTAGACCGACCAGATATCGTTGAGGTCGTAGACCACCCCGGCGTAGGGCGTCACCACACCGGTTTGTTTATAGCTTGTGCGGTTGTCGGTGGCGGTTGGCGCGTAGAAGTCGGTGTTATCGGTGTTGCTGAAATTGCTGACGCGGGTGCCGAGGATCACCGACAGGTCATCGGTGGGTTTGAGGCGGGTTGCCAGGTAGGCGCCGGTCTGGCGTTGCACAATATCGTTCTGGCCACTGCGCGGGATATCCGGCTTGGGGTATTCGCCGCGCCAGTCATAGATGCTGCCGCCCACCGGCGGGTAGATCGAGCCGTAGACCGGCACGTCCTGTTTCGAGCGGGTCGCCATAAAGCCCATGATCAACTCATGTTCGCGGCCAAACAGGCTGAACGGGCCGTTGAGGTTGACGTCGAGGGTGTTCTGCACCTGGTCGCCCTTGTACTTGCCCATGAACATGTACATGCCGTCGCCGCTGGCCTGGTCGGGGTTGCCGCCACTGGCCGAGGCGAGCAGGGTGTCGTGCTGGCTGCGCTTGCGGTCCAGGCTGACTTTGAGCGACCAGTCGTTGGCCAGTTGTTGTTGCACCGAGGCGAAAATCGTCTGGTTCTGGAAGTCGCGGCGGCTCCAGTCGGCAGCCGGGTTGAACGAGCGCGAGAAGTTCGTGCGATTGCCGTTGCTGAAGTACATCGGGAACCCGGCCCAGCTGGCGCCGCGGGAGCGGGTGTCCTGTTGGTCGATACCGAAGGTCAGCAGGGTGTCGGGGGTCAGATCGGCTTCGAGGATGCCGTAGGCAATGTCCTTGGTGTGCTGGTAGTGGTCCAGGTACGACGAGCGATCCTGATAAACCCCGACAAAGCGCCCGCGCACATTGCCCGACTCGGTCAGCGGCCCGGAGATATCGCCTTCGGTGCGGTAGTTGTCCCAGGAGCCCACGGTGCCGGTGACCGAGGCCTTGAAGTCGCGGGTGGGCTTTTTGCGGATCAGGTTGACCGTGGCCGAAGGGTCGCCCGAACCGCTCATCAGGCCCGCTGAGCCCTTGATGATTTCCAGGCGGTCGTACACCGCCATGTCGGTGCTGGTGGTGCCGTAGTCATACACGCCGTCGTAGGTGGAGTTGACGCCGTCGTACTGGAAGTTGGTGATCGGCAGGCCGCGGCTGGAGAACTCCCAGCGCTCGCTGTCGTAGTTCTGCACGCTGATGCCCGGGGCGCGGCGCAGGGTGTCGGCGATGCTGTTGGAGCCCTGGTCATCCATCTGCTGGCGGGTGATCACGGTGACCGACTGCGGTGTTTCGCGGATCGACAGCGGCAGGCCGGTGGCCGAGGCCATCGAGCCGGTGGTGTAGGCGTGGCTGTCTTCGGTGGTGGCCCCCAGGTTCACGCCGGAAATGGTGGTGGCGCCCAGTTCCAGTTCGCCGGTATTGAGCGGCGCCAGCTCCAGCACATAACCCTGGTTGCCCTGGGGCCGGGCTTGCAAACCGCTGCCTTGCAACAGCTGCTGCAAACCGCCGGTGGGGGAGAAGCTGCCGCTGAGGCCGGGGCTGTTTTTCCCGGCGGCCAGGCTGTTGTGGCCGGCGATAAAAATCCCCGATTGCTCGGCAAAGCGGTTCAGCACGCTGACCAGCGATCCGGCGCCGATACTGTAGCTGCGGGTGGTTTCCTGGGTCGCTGGCGTTTGCGCCGCCTGCACGTGGAGTGGGCCCAGGCAGAGCAGGGTCGCGGTGATGGCCAGCGCCAGGGGGCGCACAGTGAAAGCAGCGGGTTGCGGCATGGAAGGTTCCCTACGGGTTCGGCGAATATGAAAGCGTCTGCTGGGTTAACCGAACGAACGTCGAAAAGGGGAACTGGAGGGGCAAAAAAAATGTGCTCGCCCATTTGGGCCAAGGCATCAGGTCGCGTGTGTTTTCGGCCCCACGCTGACCCACCACGGCATCAGCCGGTCCACTTGGATCGGCAACGCCGCCTCCAGCAGCCGCAGCGCATGTTCGCTGTCCTTGAGCGGGAACGAGCCCATCACCGGCAAATGGGCCACTGCCGGATCGCACCCCAGGTGGCCGCGGCGGTAGCGGTTGAGTTCGCCGATCAATTGGCCCAGGGGCAGGTTGTCGGCCAACAGCACGCCACGGCTCCAGGCCTCGCGGGTGGCTGATGCCGCTAGCGGGCTGCGGATGCTGTGGCGATCGAACACCGCCTGTTGCCCGGACTCGATAATGCGCACCTGCTGCCCATCGGCGGTGCGCACTTCTACCCGACCGTCGAAGACATTCAGCGTGGTGCCGTCCTCGCCCTGCAACACACTGAAGCGCGTGCCCAGGGCACGCAGGCGGCCGTGCGCGGTGTCGACCAGGAACGGGCGCTGGAGATCCTTGGCGGTGTCGATCAGCACTTCGCCAAAGCGCAGGTGCAACAGGCGCTGGTGCGCGTCGAAGCGTACATCCATGGCGCTTAGCGCGTTGAGCCAGATATGCGTGCCGTCGCCAAGCAAGGTGTCGCGGATTTCGCCACTGGCCGTGGCGTAGTCGGCGCTCCAGCCGCCGACCACCCGGGGCAGGGCAGTGCCGCGCCAGGTGCCCCAGGCCAAGGCTGAACCTGCGCCCAGCACCAGGAGCGTCTTGAGGGTTTGCCGCCGGGTGCTGCGCAGGGCACGGCCGGCGCCGATGGGCTCGTCGGCCAGGGGCGCGAAGCGTTGGCTGACGCGCTCGACGTAACGCCAGGCGGCCTGGTGCTCGGGGTTCTGTCCCAGCCAGGCTTGCCAGTGCTGTTGCGCCTGGCTGTCGCCTTGCGGGTCTTGCAGGCGCACATACCAGTGGGCGGCCTGTTGCAGGCTGGCGTGGCTGAGTTTGCCGGCGGGGGTCATTCCACCAGCAACCCGTCGAGTTCGGCTTCCAGCACCGCGCAGTGCAACAGCGCCTGGGCCATGTATTTTTTCACCATGCGCTCACAGACTCCCAGCTGTAGGGCGATTTGCTTGTAGGTCATGCCATGCAGTTGCGCCAGCAGGAACGCATCGCTGACCTTGCGCGGTAGGCGCGCAAGCATGGCGTCTACCTCGTACAGGGTTTCGACGATAATCGCCCGCTGCTCCGGCGATGGCTGCACCGCTTGCGGACGGTCGGCGAGGCTTTGCAGCCAGGCCTGCTCCAGTTGGCGCCGGCGCCAGTGGTCGATGCACAGGCCACGGGCGATGGTGGCCAGGTACGAACGCTCGCGCATGGCGCAGGCCTGGTCGGGCGGGCGCTTGAGTACGCGGATAAAGGTGTCTTGCGCCAGGTCGGCGGCATCCCAGCGATTGCTCAGGCGCCGGCGCAACAGGCCGAGCAGCCAGGAATGGTGGCTGCCGTAGAGCTGGCTGAACGAAGTGGGGGAGGTCGACACAATATCCAACCGGCGCGGATGCCATGATGTGAATAGGAATTGGTCGCGATTAAAGCAAAGGCCTGCGAGCAGCGCAAATGATATTGGTTTGCTTTTGCGAAAGACGCGGTCTGTGGGCTTGCACGGAGCAAATGTGGGAGCTGGCTTGCCTGCGATAGCGGCGGTACAGGCAACATCCCAATTGGCTGGCCCACCGCTATCGCAGGCAAGCCAGCTCCCACAGGGGATCAGCGGTGGATCTTGACCCCTGGCATGACAGGTCAGATCCGGGAGGTCGGCACCAGGAAGGCAGCCTCCAGCAACTGTCGGGTATAGGCATGCTGCGGATCAGCGAAGATCGCCTTGGCATCCCCCTGTTCCACCACCTGGCCCTGTTTGACCACCATCAACTGATGGCTCAAGGCTTTGACCACCGCCAGGTCGTGGCTGATAAACAGGTAGGTCAGGTTGTACTTGGTCTGCAGGTTGCGCAGCAGTTCCACCACCTGGCGCTGCACCGTGCGGTCCAGGGCCGAGGTGGGTTCGTCCAGCAGGATCAGGCGTGGCTTGAGCACCAGGGCGCGGGCGATGGCGATGCGCTGGCGTTGGCCGCCGGAGAATTCGTGGGGGTAACGATGGCGGGTCTGTGGGTCCAGCCCGACCTCCTGGAGCGCTGCGATAATCGCCGCCTCCTGCTCGGCCGCCGTGCCGATCTTGTGGATGCGCAAGCCTTCGCCAACGATCTCGCTGACGCACATGCGCGGGCTCAGGCTACCAAACGGGTCCTGGAACACCACCTGCATTTCCCGGCGCAAGGGCCGCACCTGTTGCTGGGTCAGTGGGTCCAGTTGCTGGCCTTCAAAACGGATCCCGCCCTTGCTGCCGATCAACCGCAGGATCGCCAGGCCCAGGGTGGATTTGCCCGAGCCGCTTTCGCCGACAATGCCCAGGGTCTGGCCCTGGGGCAGGCTGAAGTTAATGCCGTCCACCGCCTTGACGTAATCGATGGTGTTGCGCAAAAAGCCTTTCTTGATCGGGAACCAGACCTTCAGGTCGTCGACTTCCAGCAGCGGCGGGCCAATCGCATTGGTCGCCGGCCCGCCACTGGGCTCGGCGGCCAGCAGTTCCTGGGTATAGGGGTGCCGGGGCGCGCGGAACAGCTCCTCGCAGGACGCCTGCTCGACAATGCAACCGCGCTGCATCACACACACGCGGTGGGCAATGCGCCGCACCAGGTTCAAGTCATGGCTGATCAGCAGCAGCGCCATGCCCAGGCGCGCCTGCAACTCCTTGAGCAATTCGAGGATCTTCAACTGCACGGTCACGTCCAGGGCGGTGGTCGGTTCATCGGCGATCAACAGTTCCGGCTCGTTGGCCAGGGCCATGGCGATCATCACCCGCTGGCGCTGGCCGCCGGACAGTTCGTGGGGCAGGGCCTTGAGGCGCTTGCGCGGTTCGGGGATGCCCACCAGGTCCAGCAGTTCCAGGGTGCGCAGAGTCGCGGCCTTGCCGGTCAGGCCCTTGTGCAGGCCCAGCACCTCGTTGATCTGCTTCTCGATGCTGTGCAGCGGGTTTAGCGAGGTCATGGGCTCCTGGAAGATCATCGCAATGCGGTTGCCGCGAATCTGGCGCAAGGGCTTTTCTTTCAGGGTCAGCAGATCCTGCCCGGCATACTCGATGGTGCCGGATGGGTGCCGCGCCAGGGGGTAGGGCAGCAGGCGCAGGATCGAGTGGGCGGTCACCGATTTGCCGGAGCCGCTTTCGCCGACCAGGGCCAGGGTTTCACCACGGCGGATATCGAAACTGATGTTCTCCACCACGCGTTGATGCTGCTCGCCGGTGACGAACTCGACACTGAGGTCGCGGACTTCGATCAGATTGTCCTGATTCATCTCATTTCCTCGGGTCGAAGGCATCGCGAGCGGACTCGCCGATAAACACCAGCAAGCTCAACATGATCGCCAGCACCGCAAAGGCACTGATGCCCAGCCACGGCGCCTGCAGGTTGGATTTGCCCTGGGCCACCAGTTCGCCCAGGGACGGCGAACCGGCGGGCAGGCCGAAGCCCAGGAAGTCCAGGGCGGTCAGGGTGCCGATCGCGCCGGTCAGGATGAAGGGCATAAAGGTCATGGTCGAAATCATGGCGTTGGGCAGGATATGGCGGAACATGATCGCGCCGTTCTGCATGCCCAGGGCCCGGGCCGCGCGCACGTATTCCAGGTTGCGCCCGCGCAGGAACTCGGCACGTACCACGTCCACCAGGCTCATCCAGGAAAACAGCAGCATGATCCCCAGCAGCCACCAGAAATTGGGTTGCACAAAGCTGGCGAGGATGATCAGCAGGTACAGCACCGGCAAGCCCGACCAGATTTCCAGGAAGCGCTGGCCGGCCAGGTCGACCCAGCCGCCATAGAAACCCTGCAAGGCCCCGGCCGCCACGCCGATGATCGAGCTCAAGACCGTGAGGGTCAGGGCAAACAGCACCGAGATCCGAAAGCCATAGATCACCCGCGCCAGTACATCCCGGCCCTGGTCATCGGTGCCCAGCAGGTTGTCGGCCGACGGCGGGGCCGGGGCCGGGACTTTCAAGTCGTAGTTGATGCTCTGGTAGCTGTAGGGGATCGGCGCCCAGAGCGTCCAGGCGTCCTTGGCCTTGAGCAGTTCGCGGATATACGGGCTTTTGTAGTTGGCTTCCAGGGGGAATTCGCCGCCGAAGGTGGTTTCCGGGTAGCGCTTGAGCGCTGGGAAGTACCAGTCACCGTCGTAATGCACCGCCAGCGGCTTGTCGTTGGCGATCAGCTCGGCGCCCAGGCTCAGGCCAAACAGGATCAGGAACAGCCACAGCGACCACCAGCCACGCTTGTTGGCCTTGAAACGTTCAAAACGGCGGCGATTGAGGGGGGATAGCGTCATCTCAATGCTCCCGGCTTTCAAAGTCGATACGGGGGTCGACCAGGGTGTAGGTCAAGTCACCGATCAGTTTTACCACCAGGCCCAGCAGGGTGAAGATAAACAGGGTGCCGAACACCACCGGGTAATCACGGTTGATCGCCGCTTCAAAGCTCATCAGGCCCAGGCCGTCGAGGGAGAAGATCACCTCCACCAGCAGCGAGCCGGTAAAGAAAATGCCGATAAACGCCGAAGGGAACCCGGCGATCACCAACAGCATGGCATTGCGGAACACGTGGCCGTAGAGCACGCGGTGATGGGTCAGGCCCTTGGCCTTGGCGGTGATTACGTACTGCTTGTTGATTTCGTCGAGAAAGCTGTTCTTGGTCAGCAGGGTCATGGTGGCGAAGTTACCGATTACCAGGGCCGTAACCGGCAGCGCCAGGTGCCAGAAGTAGTCGAGGATCTTGGCGCCCCAGCTCAGTTCCTCGAAGTTGTTGGAGGTCAGCCCGCGCAAGGGGAACCAGTCAAAATAACTGCCGCCGGCGAATACCACGATCAACAGGATGGCAAACAGGAACGCCGGGATCGCATAGCCGACGATGATGGCCGAACTGGTCCACACGTCAAAGTGGCTGCCATGGCGGGTGGCCTTGGCGATCCCCAGAGGGATCGAGACCAGGTACATGATCAGGGTGCTCCATAACCCGAGGGAAATGGACACCGGCATCTTTTCCTTGATCAGGTCGATGACCTTGGCATCGCGAAAAAAGCTGTCGCCAAAATCCAGTCGGGCGTAGTTCTTGACCATGATCCACAAGCGTTCCGGCGCCGACTTGTCGAAGCCGTACATCTTCTCGATTTCCTTGATCAGCGTCGGGTCCAGGCCCTGGGCCCCCCGGTAGCTGGAGCCGGCCACCGAGACTTCGGCGCCGCCACCGGCGATACGGCTGGTGGCGCCTTCAAAGCCTTCGAGCTTGGCGATCATTTGCTCCACCGGGCCACCGGGAGCGGCCTGGATGATGACAAAGTTGATCAGCAAAATGCCGAACAACGTGGGAATGATCAGCAGCAACCTGCGGAAAATATAAGCCAGCATGTCAGTCGCCTCCGCTCGCCGGATCGGCGCTGGTGTCGGTGGGGGGCGTCACTGCCGGCGGTGTGTCGGGTTTGATCCACCAGGTATTGATGCCCACGTCATAGCGCGGCGGGACTTTGGGGTGGCCAAGGTGATTCCAGTAGGCCGCGCGGTAGGTCTTGATATGCCAGTTGGGGATCACGTAGTAGCCAAATTGCAAGACCCGGTCCAGGGCCTTGGCGTGGGCCACCAGGCTGTTGCGTGAGTCGGCGTTGATCAACTGTTCCACCAATTCGTCGATGGCCGGATCCTTGAGGCCGATGTAGTTGCGGCTGCCGGGGTTGTCGGCACTGCCCGATTGCCAGAATTCACGCTGCTCGTTACCCGGGGAAGAGGACTGCGGGAAACTGCCGACCATCATGTCGAAATCCCGCGAGCGTATGCGGTTGACGTACTGCGAGATATCGACCCGGCGGATCACCAGTTCGATCCCCAGGTCTGCCAGGTTGCGCTTGAAGGGCAGCAGGATGCGCTCGAAGTCGGTCTGGGCCAGCATGAACTCGATGCTCACCGGCTTGCCGTTGGTGTCGACCATCTTGTCGTCGACGATGCGCCAGCCGGCTTCCTGCAACAGTTGATAGGCTTCGCGCTGCTGGGTGCGGATCATGCCGCTGGCGTCGGTTTTCGCTGGGGCGAAGGCCTGGGTGAAGGCTTCGGGCGGGATCCTGCCGCGCAGCGGTTCGAGAATCGCCAACTCGGCCGGGCCGGGCAGGCCGGTGGCGGCCATGTCCGAGTTCTCGAAATAGCTGCGGGTGCGGGTGTAGGCGCCGTTGAACAGTTGCTTGTTGGTCCATTCAAAGTCCATCAACAGGCTGATGGCCTTGCGCACCCGCACGTCCTGGAACATCGGCTTGCGGATATTGAACACAAAACCCTGCATCCCGGTGGGATTGCCGTTGGGCAGTTCTTCCTTGATCAGCCGGCCCTCGGCCACGGCCGGGACGTTGTAGGCATTGGCCCAGTTCTTGGCCGTCATTTCCTGCCAGTAATCGAACTGCCCGGCCTTGAGTGCTTCCAGGGCCACGGTGTTGTCACGGTAATAGTCGCTGATGCGGTAATCGAAGTTGTACAGGCCCTTGTTGATCGGCAGGTCCTTGCCCCAGTAGTCCTTGACCCGCTCGTAGCGGATCGAGCGCCCCGGCTTGACCTCGGCCACTTTGTACGGGCCGCTGCCCAGGGGCATCTCCAGGCTGCTCTTGGCAAAGTCACGCCCGACCCACCAGTGCTTGGGCAATACCGGCAACTGGCCAAGGATCAGCGGCAGTTCGCGGTTGCTGGTGTGCTTGAACTTGAACAGCACGCGCAACGGGTCTTCGGCCACCACTTCGGCGACGTCGGCATAGTAGGTGCGGTAAATAGGGCTGCCTTGCTTGATCAGGGTTTCAAAGGTGAACACCACATCTTCGGCGTGCACCGGATGGCCATCGTGAAAGCGTGCTTCGGGGCGCAGGTAAAAACGCACCCAGCTGTTATCCGGGGCTTTTTCGATCTTGCCGGCGATCAGGCCGTACTCGGTGATGGGTTCGTCCAGGCCCTGCTGGGCCAGGGTGTCGTAGACCAGGCCGATATTGTCGGCGGGCACGCCCTTGCTGATAAACGGGTTGAGGCTGTCGAAGCTGCCCATGGCCGCCTCGCGGAAGGTGCCTCCCTTGGGCGCGTCCGGGTTTACATAGTCGACATGCTTGAAGTCGGCGGGGTACTTGGGCGGCTCGTCATACAGGGTCAAGGCGTGTTGGGGGGCGGCCACGGCCTGGGTGCACAATAACAGGCCACTGATAATCGCAGTACGCAAAGCCATCATTGGGGTTTCTCCGATGCTTTCAGCCACCACGCGCTCAGGCCCAGGCTGTAGGGCGGCGTGGTCACGAAGGCGAACCGGTTACGGTACGCCAGGCGATGATAGTTGAGATACCAATTGGGAATACTGTAGTGCTGCCACAGCAGGACCCGGTCCAGGGCCCGGCCGGCAGCGACTTGCTGGTCGCGGGTCTGGGCGGCGAGCAACTGCTCCAGCAGGTGGTCGACCACCGGGTTGGCGATGCCCGCGTAATTCTTGCTGCCCTTGATCTCGGCCTGGCTGGAATGGAAGTACTGCCACTGTTCAAGGCCGGGGCTGAGGGTTTGGTTGAGGGTCATCAGGATCATGTCGAAGTCAAACTGGTCGAGGCGCTGTTTGTACTGCGCGCGATCCACCGTACGCAAGCGGGCATCGACACCGATGCTGCGCAGATTTTCCACATAAGGTTGCAGGATCCGCTCCAGGTTCGGGTTGACCAGCAGGATTTCAAAGCGCAGCGGCTGCCCGTCGCGATTGAGCAGGCGCTGGCCGGAGAGTTTCCAGCCACCTTCGGCCAGCAGGCCGAGGGCGCGGCGCAGGGTGTCCCGGGGGATGCCGCGCCCGTCGGTCTGCGGCAGGCTGAAGGCCTGGGTAAACAGATTGGCCGGTAGTTGCTCGCGATAGGGCGAGAGCATCAACCATTCATGGCCCACCGGTAGGCCGCTGGCGGAGAACTCGCTGTTGGGGTAGTAGCTCAGGGTGCGTTTATAGGCGCCGCTGAACAGGGTGCGGTTGGTCCACTCGAAATCGAACATCAGCCCCAGCGCTTCGCGCACCTTGGCCTGGCTGAACGTGGTGCGCCGGCTGTTCATGAACAGGCCCTGGCTCTGGGTCGGGATCTGGTGGGGGATCTGCGCCTTGACCACCTCGCCACGGTTCACCGCCGGGAAGTTGTAGCCATTGGCCCAGTTCTTGGCCTGGTGTTCGATATAGATGTCGAATTCGCCGGCCTTGAATGCCTCGAAAGCCACGTCGCTGTCGCGGTAGAACTCCACCTCGACCTTGTCGTAGTTGTAGAGCCCGCGATTGACCGGCAAGTCCTTGCCCCAATAGTCCTTGACCCGCTCGAACACCAACTGCCGGCCCGGCTGGACCTGGCTGATCCGATAGGGCCCGCTGCCCAGCGGCGGTTCAAAGGTGGTGGCCTTGAAGTCACGGTTTTTCCAGTAGTGCTGGGGCAACACCGGCAGCTCACCCAGGCGCAGGATCAACAAGGGGTTGCCGGCGCGCTTGAACACGAAGCGGATGCGCAGGGGGCTCAGCACGTCCACCCGGGCCACTTCCTGCAGGTTGGTGCGGTATTGCGGGTGACCTTCGGTGAGCAACGTGCGATAGGAAAAGGCCACGTCGTCGGCGGTGATGGGTTTGCCGTCATGGAAACGCGCTTGTGGCCGCAGGTTGAACACCACCCAACTGCGGTCCTCGTTGTACTCCACGGATCGGGCGATCAGGCCATAACTGGAGGTGGGTTCGTCACCGGAAGGGGCGTACTGGCCAGTGCCGACCATCAGTGGCTCGTTGAGCTCATTGACCCCGTATTGCAGGAAGTTGGCGGTGGAGACCGGGCTTGAGCCCTTGAAGGTATAGGGGTTGAGGGTGTCAAACGTGCCAAAGGCCATGACCCGCAAGGTGCCACCCTTGGGCGCTGCGGGATTTACCCAATCGAAGTGGGTGAATTTGGCCGGGTACTTGAGTGTGCCGAACTGCGCATAACCGTGGTTTTCGGTAATGGTTGCATTCGCGCAAAAGCTCAAGGCCAGACTTATTAGTAGAAGGAGGGGACGCTTCAAGTCAGAAATCCGATCCGGGCGGCTTGGGCTTTATGACCGGTACAGTAACAGCTTGTTCCACTTGGAAAAAGACTGTTGAAAAGGCCATTTCCAGGCCCGGAGGGATCATGTGGGAGCTGGCTTGTGTGGGAGCTGGCTCCACACAAGCCAGCTTGCACTCGGTTTATCTTGGCCCGGACACTACCAGCATCTGCCCCGGCTTCAACGCCTGGCCAGTGCGTGGGTTCCAACGCTTGAGGTGTTGCATCTCGACGTTGAAACGCTTGGCAACCATGTACAGCGAGTCACCTTTCTTGACCTTGTACTGCACCGGCTTCTTGGCCACGACTTTACGGGTGTCCTGCATCACCAGGGTCTGGCCGACCTTCAGCGCCTGGCCATTGAGCTTGTTCCAGCGCTGCAGGTCATGCACATCGACCTTGTTGGCCTTGGCAATCAGGGTCAGGTTGTCGCCGCTCTTGACCTTGTAGCTGCGCGAGCGGCCGGCCACGGCCTTGTGCTCGACTTCGTCGAACACCGGTTTTTTCGGACGCAGGCTCAACAGCTCCTCGGGATTCATCGAGGACAGGCTACTGGCCAGCAGTTGCGCCTTGGAGGTGGGCACCAGCAAGTGCTGGGGACCGTCCAGGGTGGTGCGTTGCTTGAAGGCCGGGTTGAGCTGGAACAGCTCGTCTTCGTCGATTTCGGCCAGCGCAGCGACCCGGGACAGGTCCATGCTTTGCTTGACTTCGACCATTTTGAAGTACGGCGTGTTGGCAATCGGGTTCAGGTTGACGCCGTAGGCCTCGGGGGCCAGCACCACCTGGGACAGCGCCAGGAACTTGGGCACGTAGTCCTTGGTTTCCTGGGGCAGTGGCAGGTTCCAGTAGTCGGTGGGCAGGCCGAGCTTCTCGTTGCGCTCGATGGCCCGGCTGACCGTGCCTTCACCAGCGTTATAGGCCGCCAGGGCCAGCAACCAGTCGCCGTTGAACATGTCATGCAGGCGTGTCAGATAGTCCAGGGCGGCGGTGGTGGAGGCGGTGATGTCGCGGCGGCCATCATAGGCGCGGGTCTGGCGCAGGTTGAAGTAGCGCCCGGTGGAGGGAATGAACTGCCACAGGCCGACCGCATCGCTGCGCGAATAGGCCATTGGGTTGTAGGCACTTTCAATCACTGGCAGCAGCGCCAGCTCCAGGGGCATGTTGCGCTCTTCAAGGCGTTCGACGATGTAGTGAATATAGAGGCTGCCACGTTCGCCGGCATTCTCCAGGAAGGAGGGATTGCTGGCGAACCACAGGCGTTGTTGCTCGATACGCGGGTTGACGCCCACGCCGTCCTGCAATTGGAACCCCTGGCGCATGCGTTCCCAGACATCCTGGGGCACCTGTGGGCTTGGCTTCTCTGAGAGCCAAAGGGGTTTTTGCTTGATCTTGGCCGCAAGATTGGGTTTGGGTTGCACGGTGGATTGTGCAGCGTAATGGGTCGTTTGGCAGCCCGCCAGAGTTGCGGATACGGCCACCGCAATGGCTTGAGCCAGGCGGGTCAATGCGTCTGAATGGTTGGATTTACGAATAGATGACGACATTGGCTGGAAGTGAGTTCCGGGCAAAAATGTCGGGCGATTCTAGAAAGCGCTTGGGTTCCGGTCAACCATTCAGAAATTTCGTATCAGAACCTGTCTGCTTAGAACGTATCTTTCCAAGCCCGCAAGCTAGCAAAAACCGCGCTCCCAGAGCGGTTATCGCAGTTCCCCCATTCGTCCGCTTTTTGTTTAACGGATGTTTCAGCGGTGCGCAAAAACGGGTTGGTGAGTTTTTCCAGGGCCAGGGTCGAGGGTAAGGTCATCTTGCCGTCTGCCCGGAGTTGGCTGACTTTGGCCACCCGTTCGGCGATATCGGTGTTGTGCGGCTCCACGGCCTGGGCAAAGCGCAGGTTGCTTTGTGTGTATTCGTGGGTGCAGTAGACCAGCGTGTCGGCCGGCAGCGCGGCCAGGCGCTCCAGGGAGATGTGCATCTGTTGTGGCGTGCCCTCGAACAGACGCCCGCAACCGGCGGCGAACAGCGTGTCGCCGCAGAACAGCAAGCCATGATGATAAAAGGCTATATGTCCCAGAGTGTGTCCCGGCACGGCCAGGACCTTGAAGTCCCAACCCAGCACATGGATATCATCGTTATCGTTGAGCGCGACATCACGTGCCGGGATGTTTTCAGTGGCCGGGCCATAGACCCTGGCGCCTGACGCCTCCTTGAGCTGCACGACACCGCCCACGTGGTCGTGGTGATGGTGGGTGACCAGGATATCGCTGAGGGTCCAGCCGGGGTGTTGCGCCAGCCATGCCAGCACAGGCGCGGCATCGCCAGGGTCGACCACCGCGCAACGCAGGGTGCGATGGTCTTGTAACAACCAGATGTAGTTATCGGTGAAGGCGGGCAGGGCACTGATCTGTATCATTCTTCTATTCGCCAAGCTGGACACATTGGTGCATCTTAGAACGTCTTGGCGAGTTGGAGAATGCAATGACTGATAAAGCGTTCGCCCAGGCCGATCCCGAGTGGCTGGCCTTGATCAGCGCAGCCCGTGAGTGGCTGTCCGGGCCGATCGGGCAATTTTTGCTGGAACAGGAGCGGCTGATGCTCGAAGAAGAGCTTGAGCGCTTCTTTGGCGGCTACCTGGTGCACTACGGCCCTTCGGCACAGGCCCCGCCGTCCGCGCCCCAGGTGCAGCGCAATGTACGCCTGGGTGCGCCATTGCCGGGGGTCGAGATTGTCTGCGAAGAACAGGCCTGGCCCCTGAGCGAGCATGCCGCCGACGTGGTGGTGATGCAGCATGGCCTGGATTTCTGCCTGTCGCCCCATGGCTTGCTGCGGGAAGCGGCCAGCGCCGTGCGCCCGGGTGGCCATTTATTGATCGTTGGCATCAACCCCTGGAGTTCATGGGGGCTGCGGCACGTCTTTGCCCATGACGCATTGCGCCAGGCCCGCTGCATCTCGCCCTCGCGGGTCAGCGACTGGTTGAACCTGCTGGGCTTCGCGCTGGAGAAACGCCGCTTCGGGTGCTATCGTCCGCCGCTTGCCTCGCCCAAGTGGCAGGGCCGTTTGGCGGGCTGGGAGCGCCGGGCCGGGGCCTGGCAGTTGTCCGGTGGCGGTTTCTACCTGCTGGTGGCCCGCAAGATCGTGGTCGGGCTGCGGCCGGTGAGCCAGGTACGGCGCGAGCCCATGGGCAAACTGGTGCCGATGCCCCTGGCCAAGGTCAACCGTCGCTCCAGCGAGCCATAAATCACTTTTCTGGAATTCAGGTCGTCGTGTTCGACCTCGGGAGCTGCCGGTCGATTGCCGGCAACCCGCTTTGATGGATAGCGTAATGACCGATAGCGTAGAACTCTTTACCGACGGCGCCTGCAAGGGCAATCCGGGGCCGGGCGGCTGGGGCGCCTTGCTGGTGTGCAAGGGCGTGGAGAAGGAGTTGTGGGGCGGTGAAGCCAACACCACCAACAACCGTATGGAACTGATGGGCGCCATTCGTGGCCTGGAAGAGCTCAAGCGCCGTTGCGACGTGTTGCTGGTGACGGACTCGCAGTACGTCATGAAAGGCATCAACGAGTGGATGGTCAACTGGAAAAAACGCGGCTGGAAAACCGCGGCCAAGGAGCCGGTGAAAAACGCCGACCTGTGGCAGTTGCTGGATGAACAGTGCAACCGCCACAACATCACCTGGAAGTGGGTACGCGGGCATATCGGCCACCCCGGTAACGAGCGGGCCGATCAATTGGCCAATCGTGGCGTGGATGACGTGCGCGGCTACAAGCAGAGCTGACCGTCAGTCACACCGCAGCGGCCATTCGAGCCGCTGCTTCACGCCTCGCATCGTGCGGGGCGAGTCCACCAGCACCGCGTCGATGTTACGGCACGCTGCCGCCCGGTAGTCCTCTTCGCTGTTAATGCCGATCGCCAGGATATGCACCTTGCCCTTGGACTGGAAACAGTCAATGGCCGGCGCTGTCCACAGCTTGGCATTCACCGGCGAGCGTGCTTCCCCAAGGGTGAAGGTTTCCACCAGTTCGACCTTGCGCTGATACTCGAATGCCACCCAGCTCCCTGCCTGGGGCGCCGGCTGGCAACTGTGGGCCAGGGCTACGTTGGCCAGGCGGTCACGTGTCCGGTCCCGGCTCTCGAACAACCGCGCCTGGGGGTATTGCGCGAAGGCTTGTTGGTAGCTGGCGTCGGTGGAGTAGATCAAGACCCGGTCCCAGGCCTGGTTTTGCTCCAGGACCTGGGCCACGGCCTTGGCCTGGGGGGGCGGCGGGTAGGGCTTTCATGTCGAGGATGATCGGGGTTGTCCGCGGAATCGCGGCCAAGGCTTGCTGCAGGGAGGGCAGCCTCACGGGGTTTGTGCGATAGGGGAAGACCACCTGACCATTGGCCGCATCCTGCTTGAATTGCCACCCGGCGTTGAGCTGTTGCAGCTGGGCCAGGGTTTTCCCGGCCACGGGGCCCGAGCCATCGGTATTGGCACTCAGGTCTGTCGGCCGGTACAGCACGGGGACCTGGTCACTGCTCAGTTGCACGGTGAGCCAAATCATGTCCACCTTGTTTTGCAGGGCGTTATCGATGGCCAGCAGGGTATTTTCCGGGAAATCCGCCGTACCGCCACGGTGGGCGACGATCTGCGGCGGCTGCCCGGTTGTCGGGCTGGAGACAGGCTGGGACACACAGCCGCCGAGGGTCAGGCTGGCGACCAGTAGGGCAAGGGCATATCGCGTTTCAATCATCGGAATGCTCGCGTTCTCGGGTGGGCTTGGCATTTTACCAAGGCAGGGTAAACGGACAACGATCGACTTGTTTGATAAACGAAGACGACCCTTATCAAATTAATACCTCAGCCAACGCCATAAGAAAACCTCGCGTGCAATCCATCGTTACAAGAGCAGGATCGCCCGGGTGAGTTGCTCGTCCGTTGCGTGCAGGCCGCAAGAGCCGTAATGGCAAACTGCGCAAGCTTTGCTAAATCTTGTAAAAAACTGTTGGACAAGGGGCTGCGGTTTTCCTCGGGGCGGCGTTTAGGTTATAGAGCGTGCTAATATCCCGCCCCTTGAAATACACACACCGTTGAGAGCTGAACCCTGATGGCCATCCGATCTGTTGTACTCGATACCGAAACCACCGGCATGCCGGTGACCGATGGCCACCGGATCATTGAAATCGGCTGTGTCGAGTTGATGGGCCGCCGCCTCACCGGTCGGCATTTCCACGTGTACCTGCAACCGGACCGGGAAAGTGACGAAGGCGCCATTGGCGTCCACGGCATCACCAATGAATTCCTGGTGGGCAAGCCGCGTTTTGCCGAAGTCGCCGATGAGTTTTTCGAGTTCATCAACGGCGCCCAGTTGATCATCCACAACGCGGCGTTCGACGTTGGCTTCATCAACAACGAATTTGCCTTGATGGGCCAGGCGGATCGGGCGGACATTACCCGTCACTGCTCGATCCTCGATACCTTGATGATGGCCCGTGAGCGCCACCCGGGCCAGCGCAACAGCCTCGATGCCTTGTGCAAACGCTACGGTGTCGATAACTCCGGCCGTGAGCTGCACGGCGCGTTGCTCGACTCCGAGATCCTGGCGGACGTCTACCTGACCATGACGGGCGGGCAGACCAGTCTGTCCCTGGCCGGCAACGCCTCCGATGGCAACGGTTCGGCCGAAGGCTCGGGCAATCGGCCTTCGGAAATCCGCCGCCTGCCGGCTGATCGCAAAGCCACCACAATCATCCGCGCCAGCGAGCAGGACATGGCCGAGCATGCGGCACGCCTGGAGGCCATTGCCAAGTCGGCGGGTGCGCCGGCGTTGTGGACTCAACTGACCCAACACTGACGCGGTCGAAAAATGTGGCAGCGGGTTTGTGTGGGAGCGGGCTTGCCCGCGATTGGGGTTTGACAGTCAGTACATCTGTTACTGATACACCGCCATCGCGGGCAAGCCCGCTCCCACATAAACCCTCACATTTCATACCTGCAAAATCTTCATTCGCCACATTCACTCCCAGCTTCTACCCTGAGTACATCGCCCTCAGGACGCCAAGCCCCCATGTACAAAGACCTGAAGTTCCCGATCCTGATCGTGCACCGCGACATCAAGGCCGACACCGTCGCCGGTGATCGGGTCCGGGGCATCGCCCGGGAGTTGGAGCAAGAGGGTTTCAGCATCTTTTCCGCAGTGGACTATGCCGAAGGCCGGCTGGTGGCCTCGACCCATCATGGCCTGGCGTGCATGCTGATCGCGGCTGAAGGCGCCGGGGAAAATACCCATCTGCTGCAAAACATGGTGGAACTGATCCGACTGGCACGCCTGCGTGCACCCAACCTGCCGATCTTTGCCCTGGGCGAGCAAGTCACCCTGGAAAATGCCCCGGCCGATGCCATGAGCGAACTCAACCAGCTGCGTGGCATTCTCTACCTGTTTGAAGACACGGTGCCGTTTCTCGCCCGGCAAGTGGCCCGCGCCGCACGCACTTACCTTGATGGCCTGTTGCCGCCATTCTTCAAGGCCCTGGTGCAGCACACGGCCGACTCCAATTACTCCTGGCATACCCCCGGTCACGGCGGCGGCGTTGCCTATCGCAAAAGCCCGGTGGGGCAGGCGTTTCATCAGTTTTTCGGGGAAAACACCCTGCGCTCGGACTTGTCGGTGTCGGTGCCGGAACTGGGCTCGCTGCTGGATCACACCGGGCCTTTGGCCGAAGCCGAAGCCCGTGCCGCGCGCAACTTTGGCGCCGACCACACCTTCTTCGTGATCAATGGCACCTCCACGGCCAACAAGATCGTCTGGCACTCCATGGTCGGGCGCGACGACCTGGTGCTGGTGGACCGCAATTGCCATAAGTCGGTGCTGCACTCGATCATCATGACCGGCGCGATCCCCCTGTACTTGTGCCCAGAGCGCAACGAACTGGGGATCATCGGCCCGATTCCACTGACCGAGTTCAGCCGCGAATCGATTCGCGCCAAGATCGCGGCCAGCCCCTTGACCTGTGGCCGCGAGCCCAGGGTCAAGCTGGCGGTGGTGACCAACTCGACCTATGACGGCTTGTGTTACAACGCCGAGCTGATCAAGCAGCAATTGGGCAACAGTGTCGAAGTTCTGCACTTTGACGAGGCCTGGTACGCCTACGCAGCCTTCCACGAGTTTTTCGCCGGGCGCTATGGCATGGGCACCTCGCGTACGCCCGACAGCCCGCTGGTGTTTACCACGCACTCAACCCACAAGCTATTGGCGGCGTTCAGCCAGGCGTCGATGATCCATGTGCAGGATGGCGGGGCGCGGCAACTGGACCGTGACCGGTTCAATGAAGCATTTATGATGCATATCTCCACCTCGCCGCAGTACAGCATCATCGCCTCGCTGGACGTAGCCTCGGCCATGATGGAGGGGCCGGCGGGGCGTTCGCTGCTCCAGGAAATGTTCGATGAGGCCTTGAGCTTTCGTCGGGCCCTGGCCAATTTGCGCCAGCATATCGCCGCCGACGATTGGTGGTTTTCTATCTGGCAGCCGCCTTCGGTGGCCGGCATTGACCGGGTGGCGACGGCCGACTGGTTGCTGCAGCCCGAGGCCGATTGGCACGGGTTTGGGGATATTGCCGAAGACTACGTGTTGCTCGACCCGATCAAGGTCACCCTGGTGATGCCCGGCCTCACGGCGGGTGGGGCCTTGAGTGATTGTGGGATTCCGGCGGCGGTGGTCAGTAAATTCCTCTGGGAACGTGGCCTGGTGGTGGAAAAGACCGGGCTGTATTCGTTCCTGGTGTTGTTCTCCATGGGCATCACCAAAGGCAAGTGGAGTACCCTGCTCACGGAACTGCTGGAGTTCAAGCGCAGTTACGACGCCAATACCAGCCTGGCCAGTTGCCTGCCATCGGTGTTCCAGCAAGGTCCTGCACGTTATCAGGGCATGGGGTTGCAGGACTTGTGCGACCAGTTGCACGGCTGCTATCGCAGCAACGCCACGGCCAGGCACCTCAAGCGTATGTACACGGTGTTGCCGGAAATCGCCATGAAGCCGGCCGATGCCTATGACCAATTGGTGCGCGGTGAGGTCGAGGCGGTGTCCATCGATGCCTTGCCAGGGCGCATTGCAGCCGTGATGCTGGTGCCTTATCCGCCGGGCATTCCGCTGATCATGCCGGGGGAGCGCTTTACCGAGTCGACGCGTTCGATCATCGACTACCTGGCCTTTGCCCGGGAGTTCGATAGCAGTTTCCCGGGGTTTGTCGCCGATGTACATGGCTTACAACACGAAGACGACGGCAACGGTCGTTGTTACACCGTCGATTGCATCAAGTGTTAAGGAAAGTTATGCAAGCTGTAGTGAATCCGAAGTACCCGGGGCTCAGTGTACGAGTCGCCGACGAGGGATTTGACGCCTACGTATGGGGCAATGATTTCAGCTTTGAGGTAGACGTGTATGGCACGCCGGAGCTGGGCAAGCCGGTCGATCAATGGGCGCTGGAGCAGGTGTTGCCCTACCGCAAGTGCTACGGCATCGATCCCGAGGAGTTCGCCAGCTATCGCGATGCCACCGACAGTGCGGTATTCATGGCCTACCTGGACGATCGGCCAGTGGGCCATATCGTCGTCAGTACCAATTGGAACGGTTATGCCCATGTCGATGAGCTGGCGGTGGTGCTGGCGGCACGGCGCTATGGCGTGGCCAAGGCCTTGCTCGATGTGGCGCAGTTCTGGAGCCGCAAGAAAAACCTGCCGGGGATGATGCTGGAGACCCAGAACAACAACCTGGGGGCCTGCCGCTTGTATGAGCGTTGCGGTTATGTGCTGGGCGGCATCGACCACCTGCGTTATCGCGGGATTGATCCGCAGACGCGTGAGGTGGCGATTTTCTGGTATCGCTTGTTCAACTGACCGTCAGGACAACAGCGCCTGGGCCTTCTGCGTGACAATCTCCAGCAAGGCATTGAGCGCCGGGCTCGGGCTGCTGTCCTTGAGCGTCAACCCATACAGGCTCACCAGGATCGGCGGCGACAGTGGGCAGGTATCGAGCCCGGCCTCACGCGCGCCGCTGGCGGTGAAGGGGTCGACCACCGCTAACCCTTCGCCGGCCTCGACCATGCTGCGCATCATCTGGTAGGTCTGTACCCGTGTCTGGATCACCGGCAGCGGCCGCAGCGCCTGCAACTTGCTGTCCAGCAACTGGCTCAACGGGTCCTGGCCCTCCAGGCCGATCATCGACTGGCCGGCCAGCTCCTGCAGGGCGATGTATTTCTGCCGGGGCTTGAGCCAGCCGTGGGGTGCCAACAACTGCAACTTGCCCTGGGCCAGCACGGTACGGGTGATTTGCGGGTGCTCGGGGTCATGCAGGCTCAGGCCCAGGTCGGCTTCATGCAGCAGCAGGCTCCTGACAATATCCCGGGTGGCTTGGCTGGACAGGTTGCAGGGTGTGTCCTGGAAGCGTCGGCGCAGCAGCGCAATGCTTTGCGGCAGCAACTGATTGGCCAGGGGCGGTGTGCACAGCGTGCGCAACGGCGGGGCGTGGTGGTGCTTGAGGCTACTGGCCAGGCGCTGCACCGGCTCCAGGGCTTCGTAAAGGTGGGCGATCTGCGTTTGCAGGGCCAGGGTTTCACGGGTTGCCTGCAACCGCCCGCGGACGCTGGCGAACAACATGAAACCCAGCTGCTGTTCAGCGTCCTTGAGAGTAGCGTCCACGTCGGACACAGCCAATTGCAACCATTCGGCGGCGGTGCCGAGGTGTCCGGTCTGCAAAATGGCTTGAATCACTTCGATATGACGTAAACGCATGCATGAAGTCCATGTTCAGCAGGTAAGGGATTCAACGGGTGAATCCTAACCCAAGTCCGTTCATATGACTTCTGCCGGAGGGCACAGCCTTATCAAACAGGCGTGTTTTCGGGTTCGCGAGTCAGGGAGACCTGCGACTGAACCAGGACAAAGGTATTGTCGTCGACCTTGTTGACCCGGTCGCCAATCGCCAGTTTGTAGGAAATTGCAGGCTCTGAACCGTCGGCGGACGGGGTGGACTCCTGGAACTCATGCACGGAATAAACGCGGCCTTCCGCGTCGCGGGCATGGAATTGTCCGACAAGTACTGCTGCCATCTGTTTAGAACCTCTGGAGAAAAACACCGATTTGCGGTTCTGTAGACCGTCATTGAGCTGGGTAGTTTACCTACATAGAAAAAATACTATTCGCTGATGTTCCGCTTATTTTTCCTACAAGCAAGTCTCGGCGCAAAACCACCGCCGAAGGGGCAAAACCTGCTGGTGATAGGCCGGTGAAGGCTCTATAACTGTAGGTTCCTTTAGTCAGATGTAGGGAAAACCCCATGAGCAAGGTCTACACGATTGCCGTACTGGTCGGCAGCTTGAGAAAAGAGTCGATCAATCGTAAGGTCGCCCTGGCATTGGCCCAGTTGGCACCGACCAATCTGGAGCTCAGGATTGTCGAGATCGGCGAATTGCCGCTGTACAACGAAGACCTTGAAAGCTCAACGCCACCTGCGGCCTACACCACCTTCCGCCAACAAGTGGCTGGCGCTGATGCCGTGCTGTTTGTGACCCCTGAATACAATCGCTCGGTCCCGGCGGCCCTGAAAAACGCTATTGATGTGGGGTCGCGGCCCTACGGCCAGAGCGTCTGGAGCGGCAAGCCGGGGGCGGTCATCAGTGTGTCGCCGGGGGCCATTGGTGGCTTCGGCGCCAACCACCATTTGCGTCAGTCCCTGGTGTTTCTGGATGTACTCTGCATGCAGCAGCCGGAAGCGTACCTGAGTGGCGCGGGCAGCGCCTTCGATGAGTCGGGCAAGCTCGCGGAAAAAACCCGGTCGTTCCTGCAGGCGTTTATCGATGCCTATGGCCAGTGGGTCGCGAAACAGAAGGGCTGAGCGCACGCCGTACCTGCAAGATCCGCCCAGGCCAGTCGGCTTGCCAGTTGCACGGCCTGCTGATTGGCTGCCTAACCGGCCATTGCCGCTCGATATTGCCGGGTGCGCCGGGCGCTGAACCACTGGTCTTGAATCAGTGCCAGCAGCGGTGCAATGCGCGGGTTCGGCTGGCGGCCCTGGCTCAAGCGGCGCAGTTGATAGCGCACCACCGCCATGGTCGCCAGGGAGGCCAATGCCTTGCGCTTCCAGCGAATCGGGCGCAATTGGGGATGACTGTCGCGACCTGCCCGCCACTGTTTGATCAGCTGTGGCTCCAGGCTCAGCGCGGTCGCAATACCGGCCATGGCGATGCCACTGTCCAGGACTTGTTGTACCACCGGCAAGCGGCGGATCCCGCCAGTGACCATCACCGGCATGTTGGCCTGTTTCGCCAGTTCGCTGGCCATCTCCAGGAAATACGCTTCCCGGGCCAGGGTGCGACCATCGCGGGCCTCGCCCTGCATCGCCGGCGCCTCGTAGCTGCCACCGGACAGCTCAAGCAAATCCACAGGCAGCGTATTGAGCATGGCCACAACCCCTTGCGCATCATCGGCATCAAACCCGCCGCGCTGGAAGTCTGCCGAGTTGAGCTTTACCGCCACGCAAAAACCAGGGCTGACCACCGCCCGGACGGCCTTGATCACCTCGACCAACAGCCGGGCGCGGTTTTCCAGCGAGCCACCCCAGCGATCATCGCGTCGATTGCTCAGGGGCGAGAGGAACTGGCTGAGCAGGTAGCCGTGGGCGGCATGGATTTGCACGCCGCTGAACCCGGCTTTTTCGGCCAGGCGCGCGCTGGTGGCAAAGCGTGTGATGACATCCTGGATATCCTCTGCGGTCATTGCCCTGGGATGGGCGAACATCTTCGAGAAGCTACCCAGGTCAAGGGGCACTGCCGACGGTGCCAGGGCGGGCTGGCCCAGGTTGGCCATGGTCTGGCGCCCGGGGTGGTTCAACTGCACCCAGAAATGCACGCCCCTGGCCCGGCCGATGGCCGCCCACTCGCGAAAGCTGTCCAGATGCTGCTCGTCTTCGAGGGCAACACCGCCGGGGCCGGTCATGGCATGCCGGTCAATCATCACATTACCGGTCAGCAACAAGCCCGGCTCACCGTCAGCCCAGGCTTTGTACAGCTGTTTGAGCGCGTGGGAGGGGGCTTGTTGGCTGTCGGCCATGTTTTCCTCCATCGCCGCCTTGGCGATGCGGTTGGCGATGATCTGGCCGTTGGGCAGTTGCAAGGGTTCAAAGGGTGACATGGGTTGACTCCTGAACGGGGGAGGCCCCAGGCTAAGCTTAAACTTAACTTTAATGTCAAGCAGGGCGGTGTGATGAATATTGGCGAACTGGCAAGACAGAGTGGCCTGGCGGCGTCGCGCATCCGCTTTTATGAAGCCCAAGGGTTGATCAGCCAGGTGGGACGCCAGGCCAACGGTTATCGGCGCTATGCACCCGAGGCGCTGCAAACGCTGCAACTGATCCAGAGCGCGCAACAGGCCGGGTTTACCTTGCAGGAACTCAAGGCGTTGATGCCCGCCGAAGGCGAGCACAAGCGTGATGAGTTGATCCAGGGGCTGGAACGCAAAGTGCTGCAGATCGAAGTGATGCAGGCGCAGTTGGCGCACAGCAAGGCGCAACTGCTGGGCGTGATCGAGGCGGTGCGGGCGCAACCGGAAGGCGTGCCGTGTTCGATGGGGCAGCAGGCGGTACTGTCGTCAATCAAGAGCCGTTGACTTGGAAACCTGCTCAAGAGCACCACTGTTTCACTGGTTAAAAAGAGGAGAGGCGGGGTTCCTCTGCCAGGAGCTTAAAAGTGTTACAAAGATAATTCGGCATTAGGCATCGAAGTGTCCTACATGTATTCAAGCTTCAGATGAGTAAGATCCCATCGCTCGCCTATCCCTGGCTGAACGCTTGTTTTTGAGCACTTTGAGATAACTCGCAGGAGTTGGAATCCAATGAATTATGCCTTTGTCACAGGTGCTACTGGCCTGCTGGGAAACAATGTGGTTCGTGCACTTGTAAACCGAAAGGTCAAAGTCAAGGCGCTGGTTCGCTCCGCAGAGAAAGCCAGGAGACAGTTTGGCGATTTGCCTGTCGAATTTGTTGTGGGCGATTTACTGGATGTCGAGGCTTTCAGTCATCACATGCAAGGGTGCGATGCCTTATTTCACACAGCGGCTTATTTTCGCGATAACTACAAAGGCGGAATGCACACAAAAGAATTACATCAAATAAATGTCGTTGGCACTGAGCGTCTATTGCAAGCCGCCTATGCCGCCGGTATTCGCCGGGCTGTTCATACTTCATCTATTGCCGTTTTGAAAGGCAATAGAGATCAATTGATTGACGAAACGATGTCGCGAAATGAACAGGACGCTGACAACTATTACTTGAGTAAAATTGTCTCGGAACAAAAAATCCAGGCCTTTCTGTTGCAGCACCCGGATATGTTTATCGCTATGGTATTGCCAGGCTGGATGTTTGGTCCCGGCGACCTTGGTCCGACCTCATCTGGACAGTTCCTGCTCGACTTTGTCGGGCAAAGAATGCCCGGCATACCGCCCGGAACCTTTTCAGTGGTAGATGCCAGAGATGTGGCGGAGCATCTATTGGCTGCAATGACACAGGGTCGATCAGGTGAGCGCTACCTGGCCGCTGGCAACCACATGGACATGAAAGGTATTTTCCAGGTGCTCTCTCAGGTCAGTGGCATGAAGGCGCCGGAGCGCGAAGTGCCCTTGTTCATGCTACGAATAATTGCCTGTGCGCATGAAGTTTATTATCGACTCACTAAAAAGCCGGTACTCATCAGTACGTCGGCCGTCAAACTCATAGCGCAGGAACAAGGATGTACCCGTTTTAGTCATGAAAAAAGCCTGCGGGATCTTGGCTGCCAGTTTCGCCCGGTGAGTGAAACAATGGCCGATACACTGGATTGGTTACGTGAAAATAATACAAAAAGAGCATAAGCGAGCGCATCGCTGTACCTGTGCCTAAGGTGCTTTGGTCTCATTCGCTGGTTTGAAAAATCAGGAGTATTTATAAATGCAATCCTTGCCCTGTAAGGAAGGCTTTCTGCACCGACTTTTCGGGATTTCAGAGTCTTTCCCTGAACACATTGCTATCAAGGATCTGGATGTCGATGCCGGTGTTTTTACATATCGCGAGCTGCAAGTAAAAGCCGAAAAATGCAACGGCGCACTCCAGGAGTTAAATGTTGTTCCTGGCGAAAAAGTTGCACTTGTACTGCCCAGTGGGGTTGAGTTTATCGCTTACTTTTTAGCGATCATTGGGCGCGGTGCAATTCCGGTTCTCCTCAACTACAAGTTGATGCCATTTGAAATGGCGAGTGTCGTGGGCAGCGCCAGGCCTGTGCTGGTGGTGACCACCGCAACGCTTTTTGAAAAACATCGCGAAACTTTCCAGCTCACCTACGGTGTGCGTCACTCCTTGTTAGTGGACACGGTCGGGGACTCATCGTCGCTGCCTGAAAATGCTACTTCAGAGGCCGGGCTTGCGCAGCGCAGCGAACCGCTGGTGTTGCCCGAAGGCAATCCAATCGTCTCGATCCAGTTCACTTATCGGGGCATGGGCAAACCGCTGGCAGTTCCTCATCGCTACCTCGACATGACACACGCAATCGATGGCATGCATGAGCAGATTCATCGACAAGGGGTCGGCTCCGTTCATCTGGTGACGCTACCTTTGCATGCGATCTTCGGGCTGACCGCGATGATGGTCTTTCCATTGAGCGTGGGCGCCACTTTGTTGATGACCAATACCCTGCTCAACAGGGACCTGGCAGAGGTCTTGTCCCAGCATGAGGTGTCTTTTACCTGCCTGGTGCCCGATGTCATTCGCTATTTCAATACGCGACTGGCCAAGCGCAAAGGCGCGCGGTTGCCGATGCACCCTAAGCTGATGATTTATTCGGGGGGTAGCCATTTACCCGCGGACGAAGCCGAAAAACTGGGACGGTTGCTGGGCTGCAAGCCGGTAGTGCAAGGCTACGGATTGACCGAGACCATGCCCGTGCTTCTCCAGAGCACGTTGGGTGTGACGCAGCGCGGGGCCATGGGACAGCCGATCAGGGGGGTGGAGCTGCGTGTCGTCGATGCTCAAGGACAAGACGTCGCACCCGGACGGATCGGTGAATTGCTGGTACGCGGCGCGATGGTGATTGATGGCTACGCCGATGCCGAAGAAGCCAACAAGCGGTTCTTCCGTGATGGCTGGCTGCACACGGGGGATCTGGTTTGGCGCGATGACGACGGGCACGTGTTTTTCTATCGCCAACGCTTACGCATCTCAAAGATCAAAGCGCAAATGGTCGACTTGATGGAGATCGAAGCCGTCGCTATGCAACACCCCGATGTGCTGCGTGCAAAAGCCTACATCGTGCCTGACCACAAAGAGATCAACGCATTGCACCTGTGTGTTGAAGGGCACGCCGCGCTGACGCAAAGCGTACTCGCCACGCTGCTCTCGCAGCACCTCTCGGGGTTCAAGCTGCCCAAGACCATTGAGGTCAGCGTTCTCAAGGAGCCCAGCCATGCAAGCTGATGGTGCGCAACCGGTGCTGGCGGTTTTTGATTTTGACGGCACGCTCACTGACCGGCATACGTTCTGGCGCTATATGCGTTACATCGCGGGAACAAACAGGTTCTGGCTCAAGCTGATCCCCCTGTTGCCCAAGGCGTTCAGCGTGATCCTGGGCGTGACGCCGTTGATGCAGGCTCGGCTGGCCTTCATTGCCTGTTACCTGGGCGGCGTGTCGGTTGAGCAAGAACGCGAGCATGCACGGCATTTCGTGACGCAGCACTTGCCGCGCATGCTCAGGCCCGAGGCACTGCGCCGGTTGCAATGGCATCAGTCCATGGGCCATGTCACTGCACTGGTCAGCAATTCGCCAGAGAACTACCTGGCGCCCTGGGGGGCTGCCGTGGGGTTTGACTATGTGTGCGGTACACGCCTGGAAACCGAGAATGACAGGCTGACGGGGGGCGTTTCAGGCACCAACTGTGTCGGGATGGAAAAAGTCATGCGGCTCAGAGGCTGCCTGGGCAACTTGGATGATTTCTACATTTACGCCTACGGCGACTCACCCGGCGACGATGCCCTGCTCGGCATTGCCAACGCTCCCTTCTACAAAAACTGGTACTGACTTATGGACGTATCGAACACTTCAACCCCCAGGCAATCCGGTGGGCCAGCGACGGTCATGATCGTCGGCGCCGGGCCTGTTGGCCTGCTACTGGCAAACCTGCTGCAGAAATGGGGCGTTTCTTTTCGCATTATTGAAAAAAATACCGGCCCTTCGACCGAGACCAAAGCGATGGCCGTGCATTCGAGAACCCTGGAGATTCTTCGGGAACTGGGGCTCTCTGAGCAAGCTATCAGCAACGGTTTTACGGTCAACCAGTTTTCGCTGCAATCGAATGCCCGGCGGGTGCTGAACTACAACTTCTCCTACCTGGATGCCGCCTACCCTTTGTTGCTGAGCTTGCCACAGCCGATGCTGGAAAAAATCCTGCTTGAGCGGCTTGAGGCATCAGGGGGAAGTGTCGAGTGGAATACCGAACTGGTCGACCTGCAGAACCAGCAGGGTTGCGTGCAGATGGGCCTTCGTCATGGCGATGGCAGCGACGAACGCTTGACCGTTCGCTGGGCAGTCGCCTGCGACGGTGCTCGAAGCACCGTGAGACAGTGCCTTGGGCTCTCCTTCGACGGGGCGTCCTACGAGCGGTTCTTCATGCTGGCCGATGCTGACATCGAGTGGTCCGGAAAACCGGACGAGGGGGCTTTTTTCCTGAGTGCGCGAGAGGGTTATGTGGCCGTCGCGCCGATCAACGCTCAATCGCGTTATCGACTGTTTATCGAGATGCCCTATGCACTGCCGGCGGAAGGTGAACGTCCTTCCTTGAGCCTGGAAAGCTTTCAGCAGCTGTGTGAAGGGCGTGGGCAAAAGATGACGCTGTCCAACATTACATCGACCACCCTTGCCGCATTCCAGCATCGTCGCGTGCAGTCACTGCATCACGGCGCGGTGTTCCTGGCAGGCGATTCGGCCCATATCGGCAGCCCTATCGGGGGCCAATGGATGAACCTGGGGATGAGTGAGGTGTATAACCTGGCGTGGAAAATCGCCTATGTCGATCAGGGCCTGGCAGCCCCCTCATTGCTGCAAAGCTATAACGAAGAGCGCTACCCGGTAGCCTTGCAAGCCGAGAGCATGGCACATCGACTGACCACACTGATTACCCTTGAGCACCGGGCGCTTGTTTGGCTGCGGGATAATGTCCTGCCGCTGTTGAGTCGTTGGCGTACGGTTCAGCGCAAGTTGCCCTCAATGGTTTCCGGTCATCATTACAGCTACGCTAAAAGTGATTATATTCAAGAGTCCCTGACAAAAAAGCAGCGCACGCATTGGCATAAAAAAGACAGGAAGTTACGGTTCAAGACTGCGGTGCCTCGTGCCGGCCAACTGGCTCCCGATGTTGAATTATGGCAAGCGCCGGGTACGCCACCCAGACACTTGATCGACCTGTTCCACGGCACGTTCACGTTACTGATTTTTAGTGCGGCCGATCAGTTTTCCTCTTTATTGCCGGGCTATTACGCGCTGGCTGATACCGTGCAGCAGGATTACCCGGGCATCAAGGCCTATTGTGTTATCGATGCTCTCAGCAGTGCCGAGGCGCCGCTTGAGCATTCGACGTTATTGGACCCGGATTGGCGACTGCACAAGCGTTATCACGCGCGAGCGGGCACATTGATGCTGATTCGGCCTGATGGCTATATCGCTTTTCAGGGGCCGGATGCAACCACGCTCATGACGTATCTGCACTTGAGGTCCGGGCTGCTCAAGGGCGCCAAAAGAACAGCAGCCTGCGCGACTGATTCAGCGGTATTACAACTTTAAAGTTATTCACACTTAGTTCCGGGCGGCTTATTGGTTTGCACAAGGCCAGCGTTGGCCATGAACTAATACTCTGTTTGAAATAACGTAAAGCAATTTTGCTTAGGAGAGTTCCATGCGCTTTGAACTTGGCAATGTTATTCAGGAATTTATCGTGGCCAATGGAAAAATGGCCCAGAGTTATTTCTCTCTTTCAGAACGAATCATTGATTCGCTGTGCGACTCGGATTCCGCGAAAGAATCAATATTGATGCGTTTGCTGGCCCAGGCCGAAACCGTCACGGTGGAGTATTTCAATGCCCATAAACAAGTCCTTGAGGGCGTGTTTGCCCGTCGGGTTGAGGCGCCGCTCAACCCTGCGCTTGTGCAGCTTGAGACTTCGCCTGTGGACGCGGTCCCGCTCGCAACGGTAACCATTGACGAGGCAAGCCGTGCGCAGGTGCCGGCCATGGATGTCGAGGCCTTGGTGCTGGAGCAACTGGCGACGATCACCGGTTTTACCGTAGACCAGATCGACCAGGCGCTGCCCTATGAAAGCCTGGGCCTGGACTCCCTGGTGCAGATGGACTTCCTGGAGTCGCTCGTCGACCTGTGGCCGCAACTCAGAGCCAGCGGCACTGAACTGCTCAACGCCCAGTGCCCGCAACACACGATTGCCCTGATCAACGCGGCCCTGGCCGCGCCCGAGTCGGCCCCGGCCACCGAAGCGCAAGCGTCTGAGGCCAAGAGCGCCGAGCCAGCCTTGCGCCAACGGCTGTTCGACACCTTGATACCGCTGATCCCGGGCCAGCCCAAATCATTCGATATCGATACGCCCTTTACCGAGCTGGGCCTCAATGGTTTTGCCCGCGAAGCATTTTGCCAGGCATTGGCACAGCAGTGCCCTGCCAGCCAGTTTGCCGGTGAAGCGTTGATGTCATGTCGTACGCCGCGGGACACCTTGTCGCTTTTGGAAAGACTGAGCTGAGACACGATCCGCTGCAAGAAAGGGGATCTGGATCTCTCGGTATTTTGGCAATCAGGAGGAAAGGACATGCAGAGCACGGTGACACCCGAGGGGGATTTTTGTTTCAGCGCCATGGCCGGTGAGTTTCCTGGCGCGCCATCAGTGGATGCGCTTTGGCACTTGTTGGCGCAAGGGCAGGTGGCCCCTCTGAATTCGATGCTGCCACGTTGGGAGCAAGATAAAGCCTCGGTCTATTCGGCCACGGTCGGGGAAAAGAATCGCACCTACCTGGACAGTGCTTATTGCCTGGCCGACAGCGCAACGACCCCTTCACGGTATGAAGGACGGCAGGTCGCCATCGGCCAGAAAGTGCTCCAGTCACTCCTGGCCCAGCTGGCAACCCAAGGTTCGGCGCCGATCAGGGAGCGCACCGCGTTGGTGGTGGCGACGTCCTGGAGCGACGAGAGTTTTTTCCTGCCGGCAATGTCGGCAGAGGCCCATGGGCCACACTATGGGCCAGCTGAACAAGTGGCGGAACTGGCGACGGCGCTGGGGGTGGGAGGGCCGGCATTGTCAGTCGACACCGCCTGCAGTTCGTTCCCCTACGCGCTCAACATGGCCCAGGCCCTGGTCAACAGCGGGCAGGCGGACAGCGCAATCGTCATGGCATTGAACACGGTACTGCCACTGCCACTGTTCCTTGGGTTTTCCCAGTTGACCGCCTTTTCGCCCAGGGCCCGGATGCAGGCGTTCGGGCGCGACGCGGACGGTATTGTGCCGGGGGAGTGCGCGGTGGCTTTCCTGGTCGAGCCAGTCTCCCAGGCCCTGTTGGCGCAGCGCCGCCCCCTGGGCATCCTGCGGGCCTTGGGGCTGTCGGCCGATGGCGCCGAGGGCTCGGTGTTTTCCCCTGGCAAACAAGCCCAATATGCGGCGTACCAACGGGCCTATATCGGCCTGGACCCCGGCACGGTGGACTACATCGAGACCCATGGCACGGGTACACCGCTGGGGGATGCGACCGAACTCGACTCGTTGAGCAGCTTCTTGCGTGCCTCTTGCACTGACGGTAAGAAAATACCCATAGGCTCGATCAAATCGGTGATCGGGCACCCTCTGGCGGCGGCAGGCGGTGCCTCGCTGGCCAAGACGTTGATGATACTGCGACAAAAAACCATTCCCCCCCAGCCCGACTACTCACCCAGCGCAAAGCTCGATGAATCCTGCCTGCAACTGGCGACCGGGCAGGGGCAGCCTTTGGCCGACCGTCAGTCGGCGATTCGGATCGGCATCTCCAGCTTTGGTTTTGGCGGTGCCAACGCGCACCTGGTGGTGGATCAATACCTGCCCGACAACCGGCCCATTGCCCCCCGAGTCAGCCCCGGCGTGTTGAGGCTGGACCTGGGTATTGTCGAGGCGGAAGCGGCGATTGGCAGCCACTTCTCGCTACATTCACTTAAGCAACAACTTGATCAGCCGGCAGCTCCCCTGGTTGGTTTTCCCCATGGCCGCTTCGTTGATGGCGCGGCCGCTTCGGCTCAGCCGTTGCCCGGGCGATTCCTGGCGCAGGATCATGTGATTGAGATCGATGGCTTCGGCATGGGGCCCAAACTACTGGCCAGTGTCGATCCGTTCAAACTGTTGATCACCGATCGCGTCAATCATTTACTGCGCCGCCTGCCCGGGGTGGCCGGTTCATCCGGCGCCGCGATGGTGATGTGCTGCAACCTGGGCGGAGAGCACTTCAGCAACGTCTACAGCCGTGTTCACAATGCCTTGGGCCCGGTACAAGGCATCCCTCCTGGGCAGGATACGCTGGACGTGGCAACCGGTTTGCCCAGTATGTTGTCTGGCTATCCGGCGAAAATTTTTGACTTCAAGGGGTTTCATCAGACGCTGGCCGGCACACCGGGGCTGTTCTGGCACGCCCTGCTGGCCGCGCAACAATGGTTCAAGGAAGGTATCACGACGCTCTTGCTCGGCGCGGGGCGCTTTGTCAGTGCGCCTGCCGAGCTCGCACGCATCCGGCAGTCATCGACGTCCCAGGGGGAAGGGGTGGGGGTGTTTGCCTTGCGGCCCTATCGACCGGACGCCAGTGACACACCGTTGTTGGTGATCCGCGCAGCGGTCCTGGGGCATGCCGCATCCTCGCTGGAAGAGGCGTGCGCACAGCTGGGCCAGGTGCGAAGCGATGTTCAGCATATTGAGGTGTGCGAGTTGCAGCCAGCGGCAGCGTGTACCGGCGGTTCATGGCAAGCGATAACCGGTTGCCTGGCTGAAGCCACGGGTGTCGAAACCCTGTTGGCCGTGATGATGAAGGCGGCGGTTCACTCGGTGATCGAGGTGCGCAAGGCCGGGGAGCCCGTGATGTGGTTATTCACTGAAAAACTGCGGGAGTGGGGCGCGACAGCCCCTGAATGCGCCCCAGCCATCAAGCGTCCCTTTGAATTGCGCTTCGCTCACCCGACGCCTCAGCCATTGCAGCCCTTCAGCGGGCCTGACTGTCCTGTCAGCCCTGTGGCTGATTTGCCAAGCGATGACAGCGGTATGCTGGAACTCAGCGACCGGCTGACAGAGACACTGCTCGCGGCGCTACGCGTCAGGGGCCGGGCGATCGAAGAGCTGTTTGCCCTGCACCATGACGCTCATGCCAGGCCTGCCGAACACTGGCAGCGCAGCCCGGAAAACATCGTGATCAGTCATGTCCGCCGCAGTACGCAGGCACTGCACGCTCAATTGGTGGTGAATGAAGCGCACCCCTACTTTTTTGATCACCCACTTGATCACGTCCCCGGCATTTTATTGATCGAGGGCGTGCTGCAATTGGCCGAGCTCGCCATGCCTCCACGCAGTGGCCGGGTTGCTTATGTCAACACCCTGGATATCAAGTTCCAGCGCTATGTCCAAAAAGAAGGGGCGATTGATCTGCAGCTGGAGCAAGACAAAGACCTGCCGGTATTCCGCGCCACGGTCCGCCAAGATGGCAAGCTCATGTGCACCTGCACCCTGGGCATGGCCTACCACTCGGTGCACGAGGCGTTGCCCGCCGCTCGGTTCACTGCGACCGCCTGCCGCGACAAGGCCTTGCTGCACAAGGCCAGGCAAGAAAACGTGCTGGTCAGTGACATGAGCGATATCGCCCAGGGCCTGAGCGTAGAAACCCTCAAGCCGGCTGACGAGCACTTTTTCCAGCAGGGCGGCCCCAAGCACTATTCGATGGTGTATTTCCTGGAAGTCGCCCGCCAGTGCTTCATGCAGATCGCCCACAGCCACCGGCGCATCCCTGTGGGCACCCCGATGAACCTGCTGGCCTTGAGTTTCACCCTGGATCGACCGATCCCGACGAATAGCCCGCTGTTACTGGCACCACGCATCAACGTTGATGCACCTGAGCAGTCCTTCAAAACCTACCGTATCTGTATCGACCTGTTCAACCAGGGAGCAAAGATCGGTCAATCCGAAATTACCGCGCAATTGCTGAGTCGCGCTCACTCTGGCGCATGACAGCGCCTCCGCTTAACCCAGGTGAAACCGTGAACGATGTCACTGTGAAAATCCGCGTCAAATCCCCCCCGTGTGAAATATGGAAGATCTGGAGCAATTTTTCCGAGGCGCCATTGTGGGATACCGACGTCAGCCATTGTGAGCTTGCTGGTCTTTTCCAGCCTGGAACCCGAGGTCAATGCATCCTCAAAAATGGCCTGCGCATGCCACTGACCATTGAGGCGGTAACGCTGCATGAGAGCTATCGGAACACGGCAAAGCTGCTGTGGATCAACCTTGAGTTTGACCACCGGATGCACCGGCTCTCCCCGCAGGAAACCGAGGTCATCCACAGCGCGAAGATCTGCGGGCCCTTGAGTTTTTTGTACCGGGGGCCGTTACGCAAAATGCTTACTGCCGTAATGGCCACCGCACTGGACAACCTGCGGGCGTTGGCTGAGCAGCGGACAAATGCCCAGGTTCATCCCGGGCATGAGCTATCGGCAACCTATTTGGAGCGAGTATGAACTTAAGAAAAAACACTCAGCGCCTGGTGATGGGCGTCATTGGTCTGGGACTCACCGTTCCAGCGTGCGCCGAAACGTTCGGTCCGTATGTCACGATAATGGGGGGGCTGAACTGGGTTGCTCCCCATGACCTCAACCAGAATAATGTCAATTTTGTCGAGGTGGAGCTGGATGAATCTTTGCACTCCGGCCTCGCGAGCGGGCTGGCGGTTGGCTGGCGATTTCCCGTCGGGCTCAGGCCCGAGCTGGAGTTGAGTTATCGCAAAAACGCCCTGGTCCGCTTCAATAACCGGGTCTACGATGGCGGCGGGAGCATCGACGCCAAAGGTGAAGAGCGCGCTAGCAGTCTGATGGCCAACCTTTGGTATGAAGGTTTTAACCTCCCGGCGTCCTTCAGTCGGTTCAGCCCTTATATTGGCGGTGGGGTGGGCTACATTGACCTGAGCGTCAGCGGCCTGAAAGCCGGAGGTGTCTCATTTGGTGGCACCCATCGTGACACCGTAATGGCCTACCAGTTGGGCGCAGGGTTCGGTTATGAGCTGTCACAGCAATGGGCCATGCTCCTGGAATACCGCTACCTCAAGACTCGCACTGCGCATTTTGGTGACATTCAAGGCCTACCCCCAGGCGATGTGAGCATGACCTATGGCGCGCAGTCCTTGATGCTGGGTCTGCGTTATGGCTTCTGAGTGATGGCTGACGGCTGATGCCGCGAAGGAGGGGCACCAGCAGGCGCCAGACCGGCGCGGCGTACCACCCCAAAAAAAGCCCTGACATGTCAGGGCTTTTTATCGGCTGGCTTCAGCGCCGGCGAAACAGCGGCAACGGCTCATCCGTCGCCGCCTGGTACGTCACCGAAAAGTCCTTGAGACTCTCCAGCGCTTCGTACGGGTCTTTGTCCGCGCGCAAGGCGTAGGCATCGAAGCCGCAGCGGTGCAGGTAGAACAGCTGGTCGCGCAGCACATCGCCAATCGCCCGCAGCTCGCCCTTGTAGCCATAGCGGTCACGCAGCAGGCGTGCGTTGGAGTAGTTGCGCCCGTCGGTGAAGGCCGGGAAGTTCAGGGCGATGACCTGGAAGTGGGCCACGTCATCCCCGATTTCTTCGGCTTCTTCATCGGCGTCCAGCCACACGCCCAGGCCGCCATCGCGGGCCTTGAGGGCGTGGCCATGCTCGCGCCACAGGGCCAGCGGCACGATCAGGTCGTCGCAGTTGGAGATGCCATCGAAGCTCGCATCCTTGGGCAGCAGGTGCCAGGTTTCGTCGACGACTTGGTTGTTCTTAATGATTCGCTGCATAGACGCGCTCCTTGAACAGGTCAATGCCAATGCGCTGGTAGGTGTCGATGAAGCGCTCATCTTCGGTACGCTGTTCGACGTAGACGTCGATCAGCTTGCCGATCACATCAGGCATGGCTTCCTGGGCGAAGGATGGGCCGAGGATCTTGCCCAGGCTCGCATCGCGGCTGGCGCTGCCGCCCAGGGACACTTGGTAGAATTCTTCGCCTTTCTTGTCCACCCCGAGGATGCCGATGTGGCCGACGTGGTGGTGACCACAGGCGTTCATGCAACCGGAGATGTTCAGGTCCAGCTCGCCAATGTCGAACAGGTAGTCCAGGTCGTCGAAACGACGCTGGATCGATTCGGCAATGGGAATGGACTTGGCGTTGGCCAGGGAGCAGAAGTCGCCACCCGGGCAGCAGATGATATCGGTCAGCAGGCCGATGTTCGGCGTGGCAAAACCGCCTTCACGCAGTTCGCCCCACAGGGTGAACAGCTGGCTTTGCTCAACGTCCGCGAGGATGATGTTCTGCTCGTGGGACGTGCGCAGTTGGCCGAAGCTGTAGCGCTCGGCCAGGTCGGCAACGGCGTCCAGTTGCTTGTCGGTGATATCGCCTGGCGCCACGCCGGTGGGCTTGAGCGACAGGGTCACCGCCACATAGCCCGGCTGCTTGTGCGCCAGGGTATTGCGGGTGCGCCAGCGGGCAAAGCCCGGATGTTGCTGGTCGAGTGCCGCCAGTTCGGCTTCCTGGTTGCCCAGGGCCTTGTAGTGCGGGTCGACAAAGTGCTTGGCCACACGATGCACTTCGGCTTCGGTCAGGGTGGTCTGGCCGCCGCGCAGGTGCTCCATCTCGGCATCGACTTTCTGGGCAAACACCTCGGGGGTGAGGGCCTTGACCAGGATCTTGATGCGCGCCTTGTACTTGTTGTCGCGACGGCCATAGCGGTTGTACACACGCAGGATGGCGTCGAGATAGCTCAACAGGTCTTGCCAGGGCAGGAATTCATTGATGAATGCGCCCACCACCGGGGTACGCCCCAGACCGCCGCCCACCAGGACCCGGAAACCCAGGTCGCCGGCGGCGTTGTACACCGGCTCCAGGCCGATGTCGTGGACTTCGATCGCGGCACGGTCGGACGCCGAGCCATTGATGGCGATCTTGAATTTACGCGGCAGGTAGGCAAATTCCGGGTGGAACGTCGTCCACTGGCGAACGATCTCGCACCAGGGGCGCGGGTCGATCACTTCATCGGCGGCCACGCCGGCAAACTGGTCGGTGGTCACGTTGCGCAGGCAGTTACCGCTGGTCTGAATGGCGTGCATCTGCACGGTGGCCAATTCAGCCAGGATGTCCGGCACGTCTTCCAGGGCCGGCCAGTTGAACTGTACGTTCTGGCGGGTACTGATATGGGCATAGCCCTTGTCGAAGTCGCGGGCAATCTTGGCCATCATACGCGTCTGGCGCGAAGTCAGTTGGCCGTAAGGCACGGCCACCCGCAGCATCGGCGCAAAGCGCTGAACATAAAGGCCATTTTGCAGGCGCAGAGGGCGGAACTCTTCTTCGCTCAGTTCGCCTGCCAGATAGCGTCGGGTCTGATCACGGAACTGCTTGACGCGGTCCTCGATGATGCGCTGATCGTATTCGTCGTATACGTACATATAGGTCCTGTTCTCGGCAAATCTGCGCGCACGGCCGCGCACTCGCAACGGAGCCGGCGCACGATACCAGCTTGCGTTTATGCGCAAAAGTGATGTTTTAGCATATGCAAATAACCAAATAGCCTAATGAGAACGGTTATCGCGATACCCACATTTGTCATGCGGGCAATCATCGACTTTACTGTGGTCGAGTCTTAATGCAATCAGCCATAAAACCGACAAGAGGCGATGCGATGAGCAATCCAACCAAAGCCCGTAAACCCGACAGTACCGTGGACGCCTGGGCGATTCTGTTTCTGATTATCCTGGTGGTTTGTACCGCCGTGTTCTGGGTCAGCCACCAATAGGGGGAACTGGCCGCGACGAAGCTGTTCGCGCTGCTGACAAATAGCCAAGATCAAAAGGCTTATTGCCACTATCATGATCTGTCAATTTTCAGGGTTCGGGCAGCAATGTTGAAGGTTCTCTGCGGGTGCTTGTGGTGGGTGGGGATGATGTTCGGGACGATGGCCCATGCCACGTCGGTGGTGTTTCTCAACCCCGGTCTGTCCACGGAAACCTTCTGGGTCAGTTATGCGCAATTCATGCAGGCCGCGGCCAGGGACCTCGGCCTGGATTTGCGTGTGCGCTATTCCGAGCGCGACCGGCAAAACACCCTGCAACAGGCCCGCGAAGCGCTGCAAGGCCCGCAGCCCCCGGATTACCTGGTGCTGGTCAATGAGCAATATATCGCCCCGCAGATTTTGCGGATGGCCCAGGGCAGCCAGGTCAAGCTGCTGATCGTCAATAACGCCCTGACCCCCGACCAGACGCAGTTGCTGGACGCGGGCAAATACCCCAATTGGCTGGGCAGCATCACGGCCAACGACGAGGAGGGCGGCTACCTGATGCTCAAGGAGTTGTTGCGCCAACGGGGGCCGGTCCCGGCGGGCGAGAGCCTGGACCTGCTGGCGTTTTCCGGGGCCAAGCACACCCCGACCGCCCAGGCCCGCGAGCAGGGCCTGCAACGGGCCTTGCGCGAGCATCCCGAAGTCCATCTGCGCCAGCTGGTCTACGGCGAATGGAGCCGCCAGCGCGCCTTTGAGCAGGCCACCCAGATGTTCAAGCGTTACCCGAAGACCGCGCTGGTCTGGTCGGCCAATGATGAAATGGCCCTGGGGGCCATGCAGGCCCTGGATGGCAGCGCACGCACACCCGGCAAGGAGGTGTTGTTCAGCGCCGTCAACAGCTCGCCCGACGTCCTGCAAGCGCGCCTGCAGGGACGGATCAGTGCGCTGGTGGCCGGGCATTTTACGGTGGGTGGCTGGGCCATGGTGCTGCTGCACGACGACGCTGCTGGCGTGGATATCCAGCGCCATGGCGGGCGCGAGCGCCAGGTGCGGTTATTTCAATTGATTGACGAGCCACAGGCCCGGCGCTTGTTGGGCCTGTGCAACCATGAGGGCGACGGCGTGGATTTTCATGCGCTGTCGGCCCTGGATAAACCGGCGGCCTACCAGTATCCCTTCAGCCTGCAGATGCTGTTGAAATAAACGGGCCTAGACCCCAGCCACATGCAGCACCAGCTTGACGATGGCAAACAGCGTCAGGGCAAACACGGCGGTAAACAGGATCCCCAGCACCACAAAATGGCTGGGCTTGCCATGGGTAAAGTCCCGCGCGCGGTTCTTGCCGCTCTGCACGCCAAAAGCGGCAGCCATCACGCTATGCAACATCTGCCAGAAGGTTGGCGGTTTGTTGTCCGGTGCGTCCATGAGTCCTCCTGCGAGGTCTGGGGGAGGTTACGACTCCCAACAGAATAGACGTAGTTACCGTTGTCGGCCCTGGACCTTGTGATGTGCTGGGTTCCTTTTCCTGGAGCCGCATCATGACCGACTTGCCCGCGTTGCCGGCAACGCCCAGTATCCATCGACCGCTATTGATCAGCGCCATGCCGCAATGGCTGGTCCAGAGCACTGCGTCCCGCCGCATGGCGCTCAAACACGCCGATACCCCATTGCCCCCGGCCTATTGGCAAGCGCCCCCCGAGCAACGCCAGGCACTGCACGACTGTTTTACCGCGAGTTTCATTGCCCAGACCGCCCTCGACAAGAGCCTGTCTGCCTTGCAGGGCATCGAGGCCTTTGCCCGGCCGCTGTTGCTCCAGGCGCTCAAGGATCAGTATGGCGTCACCCTTGCCCCTAACGTTGCCACCTGGTTGAACCTGCGAAAGGCCCTGCAAGTGAGTGATCTGAAGATCGGGGTACGAACCTACGATTTTTTGCAGTTGGAGCTGTTGCAGGCCGCGCTGCATAACTTCGAGGCGTCCGAATGCGCGGAAGGGGCCTTTCACCCGTCGTCCGGCTTCTGCTGGCAGGTGGCAGGCAGCACTGACTCCATGCTGCCCGTGCGCCTGGGCGGGCTCAAGGTCCATCAATTCCTGGGGTTGTGCCGCAGCCTGGACCTGGGCGGGCAGTACCAAACCTACCTCACGGGTTTCTTTGCCACCCACCAGGCCACCCTGCGCGCGCAATTTATTGCCAGCCAGAAGGCCGCGCTGCGGGCGGCGGCCGAGCTGGCCCTGTTGCGCCAGGATATTACCCAGGCCGACTACACCATGGTGTTGTCGGTGATCGACGGCGAACGCGCGCCGCAGATCGGCGGGCAACCGGTATGGCTCTGCGACCTCGGCCTGATGAAGCTGCGCATGACCGGCTGCGTACTGTTTTTGGCGTTCGATGACGAACATCTGGATTCCCCCATCCTGTACATCCCCCAGGACCCGCATCATCCCCTCAAACGCTATAGCGACCATGCCCAGCTGCTGGCGACCCTCAAGCAACGTTTCACCACGCCGGGCCCGGCCTCGGTCCGGGTGAGTCGGCCAACGGCGTACCAGGTGTTTTTCAGCCAGTTTGTCGAGTATGCCGATCGTCCTCATTACTTCAGCCAGTTCACCCAGGATGCGGCCGATGCCACCTTGCGCGAGAGAGTCGGCTCGAATTTCCCCGGCATAGGGCAGATGTATGAGCTGATCAGCCAACTGACCCCCTTCAGGCTGAAGAACTTCCCGCCCTTGCCCCTTGCCCCGCAGGTGCCGAACCCGGACCCGTATCTGGCGCCCTTGGCGCTGGCGTTCCAAGGCCAGGTGTTTGGTAGCACTCAGGTCGATCTGTGGAGCTACCTGTATGAGCGACATCAGCACAAGTGCATCGCCGATGCGGCCGGCCATGCCGTGCCCACGGCGGCTGTCGATGCCCGGGTGCGCCAGCAGAAACTGGCCCTGTTGCTCAACCTCGAAATGTTCGCCCTCAGTGCCGTGGCGGGGTTCGTGCCGGTACTGGGGGAACTCATGATGGCGGTGATGGCCGAGCAATTGTTGACGGCGGTGATTGAAGCGACCCGGGAGTGGAGCGCGGGGGATCGCAAGGCTGCCCGGGCGCATTTGATCGACCTGGCGCAAAACCTTGCCTTGCTCGGCCTGACGGCGGGCGGCGGGAAGGCCTTGCGCCAACTCAGGCCGGAGCCGGTGATCGAAGGCTTGTCGGCGGTGAAGCTGCCAAATGGCCAGGTGCGCTTGTGGAGGCCTGACCTTGAGGCGTACAAAAAGCCAATCTCCCTTGCGCCTGGAAGCCAGCCCAATGCTCTGGGGCAATACGAGGTCGATGGCCAGTTGCATATTGACCTTGATGGCGCGTTCTATGAAAAGCGCTTCGACCCGCACCTCAATCAATGGCGAATCAAGCACCCCCACGACCCCGGGGCGTATCAACCGATCCTTGAGCACAACCGGGCCGGTGCCTGGCGTCATCGGCATGAACGCCCCTTGGCGTGGGATCGCCTGACCCTATTGCGTCGCTTGGGGCCCATCACCGAAGGGTTCTCGGATGAGACCTTGCGTATGATCGGCGAGGTGAGTGGCATTGATGACGATCGGTTGCGCAAAGTCCATGTGGATGGCTTGCCGGTGCCTGCGGTGCTGGCCGATACGCTGGAGCAGTTCAGGGCCGACCAGGACGTCGATGACCTACTGGGGCGGCTGCGCCGTGGCGCCGGCCTGGAGCGCCGCCACGAGTACGCCTTGCCCCTCACGGTGGAAATGCCGGGTTGGCCGCCCGGGCGGGGCGTGGAAGTGTTTGAGACGCTTGTCTTTGTGGGGCCTGTGCGCAGCCCGGCGGGGCTGGTCGAGGACGAGGCCCGGCGCCTGCTGGGCCCCCTTGGGCGTGGTGACCAGCCGGGGACCCCGCTGACCGATGAGTGGGCCGCTGGCCACTGGGAACCGGCTGGGCACTCTATTCGCTATGGCAGCCCGGTGCCTGCGGACGTTAGCCGCCCACCCCTGAAAATCAGCCGCGCCGACCTGCAGCAAGGCAAATTCGCCCAGGCGGTGCTGGATGGCCTGACCGAACAAGAAATCTCCCGCTTGCTGGGAAGCCCATCCAGTTGGGGCGAGACGCCCAGGGAGCAGGTGTTCAACGAGCGTCTGGCCGACTATGCGCGCCAAAGACAAGCGGCACTGTTCGCCGCCCGGTTACAGGCCCATGGCAAGCAGGCCCTCGACAGTGGGCCGCTGCAACGGCGTTTTCCCTCGCTGTCCAAGCGCGCCCACGACGAACTGTTGCAGACCGCCAGCCCCCATGAGCTCAGGCATTTGCGCGACCACGGGCGCGTGAGCGGGCGTCTGGACCACCAGGCCCGGATCAGCGTGCAGCAAGGGCGCCTGAGCCGGGCGATCAGTGGCCTGCACCGCGACCGGCTGGCCAATACCGACAGCGACCGCTTAGCCTTGCACTGTTTGGAACACCTGCCCGGATGGCCTCAGGGCCTGCGCCTGGAGATCCGTATAGACAGCCTTCAAGGCCCTTTGGTCGATAGCGTGGGGGATGAGGGCGCGGCCATGCGCCGATACCTGGTCAAGCGCGGCGATAGTTTCCAGGCCCAGGATGACGCCGGCAACGCACTCAAGCGCATGCCGGGCCAGGGGCGCACCCTGTTCCAGGCAATTGGCGACGCCTTGCCCGAGCCGGCGCATCGAGCGCTGAGCGCACAAGGGGTGGGCTTGCAGCAAGCGGTGGCGGCCTATGCCAGGCGCCACCGCGACATGATCGCCCGTGACCTCTTGAAGCTGCGTGAACCTCGCTCCAGGCCGGCGTTTCGCCTGCCGGACGGGCGCCTGGGGTATGCGTTGTCAGGGCGAGGCGGACCGTTTGCAACGGACGGTCCCCTGGTCGCCCATGTGCGCAGCGTGTATCCGAATATCAACGATGCCCAGGCACAAGCGCTCGTATCCGCCCGCCGGCGCGACGGTGAAAGCACCCAGCAGATCTGGCGGCTGTTTGCCAACCGCCAACGTGAACGGCTGACATTACGGAGCACGCTTGAGCAATGGGCCGGCGCCGATGAACAACGCTTGCATGTGGTCGATGATCTTATCGACTGTTGGCGCCAGGGTTTTGACCGGGACCGGGCACCCCATGCGACCCTGGTTTTGCGTGGCGAGCAGGCGCTTCCCAAGTTGGAGGCCGACTTTTCCCATGTGCGCTCCTTGAATGTGTCAGGCGCCCGATGGCTGGGCCAGGATGCCACGGAGCTGCTTCAGCCGTTTGCCAACGTGCAGCACCTGGAACTCTATGTGCACCCTGGGCAGTTGGGCGAGGCCACTGCACGGTTGGCCAATGCCCCGGGCATCACCCAGCTTTCGCTCACCGGCCCCGGGCTGATCTATTCGCCTGAGGTGCTGCGGCCTCTGAACCGCCTGGCCGCACTTGAGCAGTTGTCCCTGGCGGGCAGCCTGGAAACCCTCGATGTCAGCGGGCTGACAGCGTTGCGTCGGTTAACGGTGTCCGGGACACTCGCCACCTGGCCGCAGGGGATCCTGGCACTTGAACATCTTGAGTTTATCGACCTGGCCCAGACCCAGTTGCGTGCCGTGCCCGCCGAGATGTTTGTGGGGCACCAGCGCTTGTGGCGCGGCCTGCAGATGAACTGGTCAGCGTATGAGCCGGAGGATTTCATGCCGGTCTATGCATACCTGCATGACCACCCGGCCCATCTGGTCGATGAGCTGCGGCTGGTACAGGCCTACTGCGAAGGCGCCTTGGGCCGCTTGCAAACCGGCGACCGGGCCTTTGTCGATAACGTCCTGGCCAGCTTCAAAACCCGAGGGTTGAGCTCCCGCCAGCGCCTGGAGAGTGTCAACGCCGTGCAGCAAGAGTTCCGCCGCTTGGTCGATGAACTGGAGCAATGGTCGGACCGCGATTCAAGCATTGGCCGGGTTGAGGTGGAGCGCCAGGTCGCCTCGGAAAAACTCCTGGATTGCTGGCGCCAGGGCCTTGCGCGGCGCTTTGTAGCGGAAGGCGGGGCGCTTCTTACAGGAGGATTGGATCTGTCAGGCGCCCACCTGATTGACTTGCCCCGCTTGCCGGCCAGCGGCTTTAGCCATGTGCGCCGCTTGAATCTGGATGATATCGGCGTGTCGCTTGACGGCATCAATGCTTGGCTTGGCCAGTTCCCCGAGGTCGAGACGCTGAGCCTGGCCCGTAATAACCTGACCGCGCTTCCGGCGGTCCTGGATGGGCATCCGTCCCTTCGTCACCTGGACCTGTCGCACAATTGGCTGAACATCACCCCCGTGATACAGGCGCAGTTGAGCCGCATGACTGGCCTTTTATCCCTGCGCTTGCAGTACAACCCGATCAGGCGCCTGGACGTCAGCGGGCTCCATGGCCTGCGCATCCTGGACCTGAGCCACAGTGCGATCAGTGAATGGCCGCAAGGGGTGCTTGAGTTGGCGGCCTTGCAACGCCTGGATCTGAGCCACAGCGCCGTGACCGCGATCCCCGAAGCGGCGCTGAGTGGGCATGATCGCTTGCTGTCCATCACCCACCTGCGCGGTTGTCGCCTGAGCGTGACGGCGCGTGCCGAGGCGCGGATTTTTGCCCGGCGCTACGCCCGTGAACACCCGGCGGTTGCCCTGGAAAGCCCCTTGGGCATACCCCGTGAACTGCTTGCCCAAGGCCTGACGGGCGGGGAGCCTGAGTATTTTGCCGAGGATGTGTTGCGCCGCCCTGATTTGCTGGTGGCGCTGCCCACGACAGTCGCCACCGACACCCCGGCGGCCCGCCTGCAACGCCTGGCCCCGGCCCTGGACGACTTGCAGGCGGCGGCGCGGATTGCCGAGTTGCACGCCAGTGGCCTCGACACGCGGCAGGTCCAGGCCCGGCTCGTTGAATGGGAAGGGCAATACGCGCAGTGGGTGCGCCCGCTCAATGACTGGATCGATGTGCACGGCTACCTGGACGGCGGCTGGATCAGTGCACTGGACCGGCGCCGTGCGGCGGACCGTTTGTTGGAAAGCTGGCGCCATACCCTGCGCGCCAGGCCCACCCCGGCTGGATTGGACGGCACCGGCCTGTTGGATCTTTCGGGGCTGGCGTTGGGGGATCTGCCGAGGCTGCCCCGGTATTTTGCGCACGTCACGGCGTTGAACCTGAGCGGCGTCAAGCTGACGGCCCAGGGCTCCAACGAGTTCCTGCGGGCCTTCACCCATGTGGACACGTTGACACTCAGCCATAACGGGCTAGGCGCTGTACCGCAGGCCATCGGTGAGTTTCATGGCTTGCGCCGGCTGGACCTTGGCGTCAATGAACTGCGCAACGCCGCCCAGTTGCAGGAATACCTGGGGCACATGCCGGAACTGGAATGGCTGGACCTCGGTGAGAACGTCCTCAGCGAGCTGGACCTCAGTGGCCTGGTCCGGCTTGAGACGCTGTCTCTGCACGGTAACCTGCTTGATGAATGGCCTACGGCAGTCTTTGAGCTGCCCCGCTTGCACACCCTGGATCTACATGACAACTGGATCGAGACCCTGCCTGCGGCAGCCTTCGAGCCCCAACATCGCCAATTGATGGCGGGCACCAACCTGGCGGGCAACCGGCTTGAGCAACAAAGCTGTGAGCGCTTGCAGGTCTACCTGGCCCAGACCGGCAATGGCCTGGGGTTTTCCGACGAGCAGTTGGAGACCCTGCTTCGCGGGTATCGAGAGGACGATGAGAGGGGGGCTTTTGATTCCCCTGACTATTCGCTGAATCATCCCGATGTCGAAACGCCCCAGGAACAGAAGGCCCGTTGGTTTTACGAGGTGCCACCCTATTCGTCAAAACACCGGATTTGGGACCGGCTGCATGCCCTGGAGGGGAGCGGCGATTTCTTCTTTACCCTGTCGCAACTGCGCAATACCGAGGACTTCCTTGAGGCGCCCGCCGAACTGACCCGGCGCGTGTGGACGGTGCTGGAGGCAATCGACGGCAACCCGGCCATGCGGCGGGACCTGTTTGCCAGAGCGACGGCGCTGATGCCTGAGGTCACCTGTGGGGATGGGCGGATCCTGATGTTCAACGAGTTTGAAATGCGTGTCCTGGAGTTCGATGCGCTCAGAATGGCCGAGCGGGGAGAGGGCGGCGCCGGCTTATTGAAGTTCGCCCGCGGCATGATCCGCCTCGAAGCGGTAGAAGGCATTGCCCAGGCGACCATCAAGCACCGTCCAGACATCGATCCGGCGGAAATTCGCCTGGCCTTGCGCATTGGCCTGGCACAGCGCCTGGAACTGCCCAGACAGCCCTCTGGCATGCTGTACAGCCAATTGTCGGAGGTGACCCAGGCTGACCTCGACCGTGCGTACACCACGATTGTGCAAAGTGAAAGCACGCTGGGCTTCGAGGAACAACTGGTGGGCCTTGAGTATTGGCTCAATTACCTGAAGATAAAATACGCCACGGACTTCGCGGCCCTGGCCCGCGAACTGGAGCACAAGACCGATGGCCTGGATGAACGCTATCCCGACAACGGTTCAGAGTACCTGCGCGACTATGCCGTGCTGGGGACCTGGAGCAAGGAGCAGCGCATGGCGCTGGCGATCCGCCTGACGCGCCAGGAACTGGCGGGCCTGGACAGTTAAGGGGCCTGTAGAAACCAGGCCCCCCGCAGGCAACCCTCAGTTGTCGTAACCCAGGTTCGGCGCCAGCCAGCGCTCGGTCACGGCCAGGTCCTGGTCCTTGCGTGCGGTGTAGCTCGTCACCTGGTCCTTGTCGATCTTGCCCACGGCAAAGTACTGCGCCTGCGGGTGGGCGAAGTACCAGCCGCTGACCGCCGCTGCCGGGAACATCGCGTAGTGCTCGGTGAGGAATACACCGCTGCGCCCGGCGTGCATTTCGCGGGCCTCGGGGTCCAGCAGTTGGAACAACTGGGCCTTCTCGGTGTGATCCGGGCACGCCGGGTAGCCGGGGGCAGGGCGGATACCGCTGTACTGCTCCTTGATCAGCGCCTCGTTGTCCAGCTGTTCGTCCCGGGCATAGCCCCAGTGTTCTTTACGCACTTGCTGGTGCAGCCATTCAGCGCAAGCCTCGGCCAGGCGGTCGGCCAGGGCCTTGACCATGATCGAGTTGTAGTCGTCGCCGGCATCCTGGTAAGCCTTGGCCACTTCTTCGGCGCCGATGCCGGCGGTGGTGATAAAACCACCGATGTAGTCGGTCACGCCGCTGTCCTTGGGCGCCACGAAGTCGGCCAGGGAGAAGTTCGGCTTGCCATCGGTCTTGATAATCTGCTGGCGCAGGTGATGCAGCCTGGCAATCGGCTGGCCGTCGTCGCCGTAGACTTCCAGGTCATCGTCCTGCACCTGGTTGGTCGGCCAGAAGCCAAACACCGCACGGGCGCTGATGAGTTGTTCGTCGATCAGCTTGTTGAGCATTTCCTGGGCATCGGCGTACAGCGCGGTGGCCGCTTCACCCACCACCTCATCGCTGAGGATGCGCGGGAACTTGCCGGCCAGGTCCCAAGAGATAAAAAACGGCGTCCAGTCGATGTATTCGGCCAGCACCTTGAGGTCGATATTGTCCAGCACCCTGGCCCCGGTAAACGTCGGCTTGACCGGGGTGTAGGTGCTCCAGTCGAACTGTGGCTTCTTGGCAATGGCCGCCGCGTAGCTCAGGCGCTCGGTGCGGGCGCTGCGGTTGGAGGTGCGCTCACGCACGTCGATGTATTCCAGGCGGGTCTTCTCGACAAAGCCGGCCTTCAGCTCCTTGGACAGCAACTGCGTGGCCACGCCCACCGCGCGCGAGGCGTCGGTGACGTAGATCACTGCGTCGTTGCTGTACTTGGGCTCGATTTTCACCGCCGTGTGCGCCTTGGAGGTGGTGGCGCCACCGATCATCAGCGGCAGGTGGAAGTCCTGGCGCTGCATTTCGCGGGCCACGTGCACCATTTCATCCAGGGACGGCGTAATCAGCCCGGACAGGCCGATGATGTCGCACTTCTGCTCCTTGGCCACCTGCAGGATCTTCTCCGCCGGCACCATCACCCCCAGGTCGACGATGTCGTAGCCGTTGCAACCCAGCACCACGCCGACAATGTTCTTGCCGATATCGTGTACGTCGCCCTTGACCGTCGCCATGAGGATCTTGCCCTTGGCTTCCGGCTTGTCGCCTTTTTCCAGTTCGATAAACGGGATCAAGTGCGCCACGGCCTGCTTCATCACCCGCGCCGATTTCACCACCTGGGGCAGGAACATTTTGCCGGCGCCAAACAGGTCGCCAACGATGTTCATGCCAGACATCAGCGGGCCCTCGATCACCTCGATCGGGCGGGCGAATGACTGCCGGGACTCTTCGGTGTCTTCGACGATATGGGTGGTGATGCCCTTGACCAGCGCGTGTTCCAGGCGCTTGTTTACCGGCCAGCCGCGCCATTCCTCGGTCTCGGCTTCCTTGACGCTGCCATCGCCCTTGTACTTGTCGGCGATGGCGAGGAGGGCGTCGGTGCCTTCCGGGGTGCGGTTGAGCACCACGTCTTCCACGGCATCGCGCAGCTCGGCCGGGATCTGGTCGTAGATCTCCAGTTGGCCGGCGTTGACGATCCCCATGGTCAGGCCGTTGCGGATCGCATACAGCAGGAACACCGAGTGGATCGCCTCGCGCACCGGGTTGTTGCCCCGGAACGAGAACGACACGTTGGACACGCCACCGGAGGTCAGCGCGTACGGCAGCTCATCGCGGATATAGGCGCAGGCGTTGATAAAGTCCACGGCGTAGTTGTTGTGCTCTTCGATACCGGTGGCCACGGCGAAGATATTCGGGTCGAAGATGATGTCTTGCGGCGGGAAGCCCACCTCATTGACCAGGATGTCGTAGGAGCGCTTGCAGATCTCTTTCTTGCGCGCCTCGGTGTCGGCCTGGCCGGCTTCGTCGAACGCCATCACCACCACGGCGGCGCCGTAGCGCTTGCACAGCTTGGCGTGATGGATGAACTGCTCGACCCCTTCCTTCATGCTGATGGAGTTGACGATGCCCTTGCCCTGGATGCACTTGAGGCCGGCTTCGATCACTTCCCACTTGGAGGAGTCGATCATGATCGGCACACGGGAGATATCCGGCTCGCCGGCAATCAGATTGAGGAAGGTCACCATGGCCTTCTTCGAGTCGAGCATGCCCTCGTCCATGTTGATATCGATCACCTGGGCGCCGGCTTCCACCTGCTGCAGGGCCACTTCCAGGGCTTCGGTGTAGTTGTCCTCGCGGATCAGCCGGGCGAACTTGGCGGAGCCGGTGATGTTGGTGCGTTCGCCGACGTTGACGAACAACGACTGGCGATCGATGGTGAACGGCTCCAGGCCCGACAGGCGGCAGGCCTTGGGGATGTCCGGGATCGGGCGCGGCGCGTAGCCGGCCACGGCCTTGGCGATGGCCTCGATATGCCCCGGCGTGGTGCCGCAGCAGCCGCCGACGATATTGAGGAAGCCGCTCTGGGCAAATTCTTCGATGACCTTGGCGGTTTGCGTCGGCAACTCGTCGTACTCGCCGAACTCGTTGGGCAGGCCGGCGTTGGGGTGTGCGGACACGTAGGTGTCGGCCTTGTTCGACAGCTCTTCGAGGTACGGCCGCAGTTCACGGGCGCCCAGGGCGCAGTTCAAACCCACGGAAATCGGCTTGGCGTGGCTGATGGAATTCCAGAACGCTTCGGTGGTCTGGCCCGATAGGGTCCGGCCGGAGGCGTCGGTGATGGTGCCGGAAATCATGATCGGCAACTCGACCCCCAGTGCTTCGTACACCCCTTGCACGGCAAAGATCGCGGCCTTGGCGTTGAGGGTGTCGAAGATGGTTTCGATGAGGATCATGTCCGCACCGCCTTCGATCAGGCCTTGGGTGGCCTCGGTGTAGTTCTCCACCAGTTCATCGAAGGTGACGTTGCGGTAGCCGGGGTTGTTCACGTCGGGCGACAGCGAGCAGGTGCGGCTGGTGGGGCCCAGCACGCCGGCGACAAAACGCGGCTTGTCCGGGGTCTCCAGGGTCTTGGCATCGGCGACCCGGCGGGCCAGGCGTGCGCCTTCCAGGTTCAGCTCGTAGGCCAGCGCCTCCATGCCGTAGTCGGCCTGGGACACCTGGGTGGCGTTGAAGGTGTTGGTTTCGAGGATATCGGCACCGGCATCCAGGTACGCTTTCTCGATCCCGCCGATCACGTCCGGGCGGCTCAGGATCAACAGGTCGTTGTTGCCCTTGACGTCGCTGGGCCAGTCGGCGAAGCGTTTGCCACGGTAGTCTTCTTCCTCCAGCTTGTAGCTCTGGATCATCGTGCCCATGCCGCCATCGAGGATCAGGATGCGTTCCTTGAGGGCTTGATGGAGGGCTTGCAGGCGAGTGCTACGATCGGACATGGGACTACTCTAATCAGGCATTACGGAGGGCCTGGATCATAGCAAACCTGTGCGCTTTTGGAGCATGTTCGGGTTTTGCATGAATATCGCTCATGTTGAAGGGGCGTTGACACCGGTAGAATCGGCGCAATTTTTCAGCGCACGCATTGAATCGGGACCGGATCCATGTCACTTCGCCTCATTACCAGCGCCGCCCTGGCCCTGGTCGCCTGTATTGCACAGGCCAACGGACCCGCCCCGGCGCTTTCCTATACCCGTGACATCCAGCCCATCTTCACCGAGAAATGCGTGGCCTGCCATGCCTGCTATGACTCGGCCTGCCAGCTCAACCTGGGCAGTGGCGAGGGGGCGGCACGCGGCGCGAGCAAGGTGGCGGTGTATGACGGCGAGCGCAGCCAGGCGGCGCAGCCGACCCGGCTGTTTTATGACGCCTTTGGCCAGGCCGCCTGGCAGCGCCAGGGGTTTGCCTCGGTCCTGGATGCCCAGGGCACCCAGGCCGGGCTGATGGCGCGCATGCTGGAACTGGGCCACACAACCCCCTTGGCGCCCAATGCCAAGCTGCCCGAGGAGATCGTGCTGGGCCTGAACCGCGAGAACATGTGCCCGCTGCCGGGGGAATTCGACGCCTACGCCGGCGCGCACCCCAAGGAAGGCATGCCCCTGGCCGTCACCGGCCTGACCGACCAGCAGTACCAGACCCTGCAACGCTGGCTGGCCTCCGGCGCGCCGATTGACCAGCAAGGCCTGGCGCCCAGCGCCCAGGAAGCCTTGCAGGTACAGCAATGGGAAAACCTGCTGAACCAGCCCGGCGCCCGGGAAAGCCTGGTGGCGCGCTGGTTGTTCGAGCATCTGTTCCTGGCCCATATCTATTTCGAGGGGGGTGAGCCGGGGCATTATTTCCAGTGGGTACGCTCGCGTACGCCCAGCGGCCAGCCCATCGACCTGATCAACACCCGGCGCCCCAATGATGACCCGGGCACCCAGGTCTACTACCGCCTGTGGCCGGTCCAAGGGGTGATCGTGCACAAAACCCATATCACGTACCCATTCAGCGCGGCGAAAATGGCGCGGATCAAGGCGCTGTTCTACAGCGGTGACTGGCAGGCCGTGGCGCTGCCGGGCTACGGCCCTGGCCACCGGGCCAACCCGTTTGAAACCTTCGAGGCGATCCCGGCCAAGGCGCGCTACCAGTTCATGCTGGATAACGCCGAATACTTCGTGCGCACCTTTATCCGCGGGCCGGTGTGCCGGGGGCAGATTGCTACGGATGTGATCCGCGACAACTTCTGGACCCTGTTCCAGGACCCGGAGCACGACCTGTACATCACCGATGCGCGCTATCGCGGCCAGGCTACGCCGCTGCTGGCGATGCCGGGGCAGAACGATGATGTGGGCAGTGTGCTCGGCCTGTGGCTCAAATACCGCGACAAACGCAATGAATACGAGGCTCTGCGCCGCGACAGCTACGCTGACCTGCCGCCGCCGGGCTGGTCGAGCCTGTGGGCCGGCAATGACAATGCCTTGCTGAGCATCTTCCGCCATTTTGACAGCGCCTCGGTGAGCAAGGGCCTGATTGGCGAGGTGCCACAAACCTTGTGGCTGTTCGATTACCCGTTGCTGGAGCGCACCTACTACCAACTGGCGGTCAACTTTGACGTGTTTGGCAATGTCTCGCACCAGGCCCAGACCCGCCTGTATTTCGACCTGATCCGCAATGGCGCCGAACAGAACTTCCTGCGCCTGATGCCGGCGGATTCGCGCGATGGATACCTCGATGACTGGTACCAGAACAGCGGCAAGGTCAAGCTGTGGCTGGACTATGAGGCCATCGACAATGACAAGCCCACTGGCCTGAAACTGGATGATAAGGACCCCAAACGCGATTTTGCCAACCAACTGCTGGCCCGTTATGGTGGCTTGAATGCCAGCCCGGACCCGATCAACCGATGCATCAGCGCCTATTGCTCGCGTCCCGGTCTCGACCCGCAACTGCGCGATGCCGAACAGACCCTCAGCCGCCTGACCTCCAGGCCGGCGGCCGGGCTCAAGGTCATCGAACAATTGCCGGAAGCCACTATGCTGCGCATCCAGACCCGCAGCGGCCAGCGCGAGGTCTACAGCCTGCTGCGCAACCGCGCCCACAGTAACGTGGCGTTTATGCTGGGCGAGGCTTATCGCTATCAACCGGGCCTGGATACCCTGACCATCTACCCGGGCGTGCTCAGCAGCTACCCCAACTTTATCTTCAATGTACCGGCCGAGGATGTGCCTGAGTTCGTCGAGGACATGGAGCTGGCCAGGGATGCCAAGCGTTTTGAGCGGATTGTCGAGCGCTGGGGCATTCGCCGCAGTCACCCGCAGTTCTGGGTGTATTTCCACGATTTGTCGCAGTACCTGCGCGAAACCACGCCGGTGGAAGAGGGTGTGCTGGATATGAACCGCTACGAGAACCTGTAGCAGTGGATTTGCCTGACAAAAATACTAGGACTTTGTACCGCCGAGGCGATTGGCGTAAACTGCCGACAAGCCTGTGAGGAGTTCCCATGACTGCCATAACCATTACCGACGCCGCCCACGATTACCTGGCTGATCTGCTGTCCAAGCAGAACACCCCGGGCATCGGCATCCGCGTCTTCATTACCCAGCCTGGCACCCAGTACGCCGAGACGTGCATTGCCTACTGCAAGCCGGGGGAAGAGAAGCCTGAAGACACCGCTCTGGGGCTCAAGAGCTTCACCGCGTACATCGATGCCTTCAGCGAGGCCTTCCTTGACGACGCCGTGGTCGACTACGCCACCGATCGCATGGGCGGCCAACTGACCATCAAGGCGCCCAACGCCAAGGTGCCGAACGTCAATGCCGACAGCCCGGTCAACGAGCGCATCAACTACTACCTGCAGACCGAGATCAACCCGGGCCTGGCCAGCCATGGCGGCCAGGTCAGCCTGATCGACGTGGTGGACGATGGCATCGCCGTGCTCAAGTTCGGTGGCGGCTGCCAGGGCTGCGGCCAGGCTGACGTGACCCTGCGCGAAGGGATCGAGCGCACGTTGCTGGAGCGGATTCCCGAGCTCAAGGGCGTACGTGACGTGACTGACCATACGCAGAAAGAAAACGCCTACTACTAAGGTGTTCGCTGCAAACAAAAAACGGCGCCCCGTGAGCGCCGTTTTTTATTGATTTAAATTAATGAGTTACACGAACTATCTAACAAAAAAAATTAACTGTGGGAGCTGGCTTGCCTGCGATAGCGGTGTGCCAGGCGACTTAGCTATCGACTGTTTCACCGCTATCGCAGGCAAGCCAGCTCCCACAGGTTGTCCTGCGTAGGGTCAGGGGCGGTAGAGGTGGGCATGCCCCGCCCGATACAGCGAAGACTCGCTGAAGCTGTCACTGGCCAGCACCCGGCCCACCAGAATCAACGCCGTGCGCCTGAACCCCTTGGCTGCCACTTTCCCGGCAATATCCGCCAAAGTCCCCAGGGCCCAATCCTGATCCGGCCACGTCGCCCGGTGCACCACGGCAATCGGGCAATCGGCACCATAATGCGGCAGCAGTTCGGCGACGATTTTCTCCAGGTGATTGACCCCCAGGTGCACGGCCATGGTGGTGCCATGGCTGGCCAGGCTGGCGAATGCCTCACCGGCGGGCATCGTGGTTTTGTCCGCATAACGGGTCAGGATCACGCTTTGGGCGATATCCGGCAGGGTCAATTCAGTTTCCAGCAACGCGGCACAAGCGGCCACCGCCGTGACCCCGGGAATGATCTGGAAGGGGATCCCCAGCGCGCGCAAATGGCGGATTTGCTCGCCAATCGCCCCATACAGGCTCGGATCGCCGGAATGTACCCGCGCCACGTCCTGGCCTTTTGCATGGGCGACCTTGATCAAGCCAATGATTTGCTCCAGGTTCAGTTCGGCGCTGTTGACCACCTGTTCGGCCCGATGTCCTTCGAGTACGGCAGCCGGCACCAGGGAGCCCGCGTAGAGGATCACCGGGCAATGGCGGATCAGCCGCTGGCCCTTGACGGTGATCAGTTCCGGGTCGCCGGGGCCGGCGCCGATGAAGAAGACGGTCATGGAAAAATCCTGTGCAAAAGCGGACGAGCATGAGCACGGCTCATGATCGAGAAGGGCAATTATCGGACTTTAGCCAGCGCAGGCCAACGCAAACGTGGCCCTGGCGGCTTTTTTGCGGGGGATCAGCAGTCGGGCAGGGGCATTGGCTAGCTGTTCTGCCAAGGCCAAAGCGGCACTTTCGGCAATGCCGTAGCACCCTGTATGGGCGAAGGCCACATTCGACCTGTGGCTCAAGCGCCCTTCGTAATCGAGCAGTTGTTGTGCATCAAAGCACTGCAATGGCAGATTCAGGGCCTTGGCCAGGGCGATCATGCCCGGTTCATCGCGCTTGTGGGCAATACTGGCCAAGGCGCTTACCTGGCCGGGGTCGATACCGGCCTCGGCCAGGGCGCTGCCGAACAGTTCCAGCAGAGCCTCAACCTGACAGCCACGCTGACAACCCAGGCCGACCGTCAGGATCATGCTGCGTATTGAACGTCGCGATTGCGGCGAAACAACCAAGCGCTGATCAGGCCCAACGCCAGCCAGAACGCAACGTTGGTCAGTTGCGAAGCGATCTTGAACTGCGCTTCCAGAGCTTGCGGGGCGAGCATCGAGTGCACTTCGGGCTGTGGCGCGCCAATCACATGGGGTACGGCCAGGATCGCGACGCCAAGGATCTTCAGCAACCAGTTGCGGCCAAACACAATCAGCGCAATGCCGGCAGCAGTGGAGGCTGCCGTGCCGATCCACCAGACCTGCCGTTGCGCCAGGTCCGCCGCCGCCGTGCCGGGCAGCTCAGGCGGCAACCCCAGGGTCGGCGCCAGCACAAACGTGGCGTAGCCGGCCAGGCCCCAGAGCAGGCCCTGGGCAGTACGGGTCGGCGCGCGCAGGGTGTAGAGGCCGGCGAGCATCAGGGCAAAACCTACGGCGACCACCAGGTTAGCGCCGGTGGTGGACAGCAGGCGCTGCCAGCCGTCTTCCGGCGCCCAGGCTTCGGCGTCGTGGCTGTGGGCCGCAGTGCCTGGAGCATGCTCATGCACCTCGGTCACTACCGGGGCGTTTTCAAAGGTTTCCGCCTGCAGAATCAACGGGGCCACCCAGAAACTTTGCAGCAGGGTCAGCAACAGGGCGGCCAGCAGGCCGGTGAACCCTGCGGTTTGCGCAATACGCTTGATCATGGCAGCAGGCCTCAATGGCACGGGAAGGCGGCGCTGTGGCGCGTATCGTGGGCGGCGTTGTGCACCGCCTCGATATGGGAGAACCCGGCGAAATACACCAGGCACGCACCGAGGATCGACGCGCCGATGGCGGCGGTCAGGCGTTGGCTCAAGGTGGCGTTGGTGCTGGCGGTGTGTGAGGTGCTGCTGATGATCGACATGGCACGTCCCTTTCGAGTGGCAGGGTGACACGAGCGCATGAAAACCCCGCGAGCCGGGCCCGCAGGGTTCTGAACAGCGCCCGCCCACCGCGGGTTTGTTATCTGATGGTTCGGGCCGGTCTCCGGGCTTGCGAGGGGGCTCTTTCGAGACCTGGAAAGCATCGCCTTCCCATGCCAAAAGCACAGTGGCTGTGACGCTTCGCTCGCTTACCGTTGCGGGGGCAGCACCGGACTGTCATGCAGGCATGAGTCACCGGTTTCCCGTTTCACCCTGTAAAGGGCACCCGAAACAAGATGTGTAGGAGAGCATGGGCGCGGGATGGCCGTCAATCCAAGCCGCGACCGCTTTTCAATTGACCCGTCCTCATGCACTGCGTAGCCTTGCACCTTCGAGGTTCTTCGACCCCGGTCGAAGCTAAGAAGGGAACGCGGTCCAAGCCGCGGCTGCCCCCGCAACTGTAAAGGGTTTATCTGACTGCCACGCCACTGCCAATACGGTGGGAAGGCGCAGCCAGCGCCAGCCGCAAGGCCGGCAAGCCCCAAGCCAGGAGACCTGCCTCGTCACCGATTTTCCATTTCAACCGGGCGGGGTGATCCGGTGACGAATCCTGCACCTGCGCGCCGCCGCAGGGCCAGTCGTCCCGTATGCCCGCCCCACAGGGCATCCGATGAAAACACTGGCCAAACTCCCCGTCACTATCGTCACCGGCTTCCTCGGCTCGGGCAAAACCACCTTGCTGCGCCATATGCTGGACAACGCCCAGGGCCGCCGCATTGCGGTGATCGTCAACGAGTTCGGTGAGCTGGGTATCGACGGCGAGATCCTCAAGCAGTGCTCCATCGGTTGCACCGAAGAAGAAGCCAGCGGCCGCGTGTATGAACTGGCCAACGGCTGCCTGTGCTGCACCGTGCAGGAAGAGTTCTTCCCGGTGATGCGTGAACTGGTGGCGCGCCGTGGCGACCTTGACCATATCCTCATTGAAACCTCTGGCCTGGCCCTGCCCAAGCCGCTGGTCCAGGCCTTCCAGTGGCCGGAAATCCGTAGCGCCTGCACGGTTGACGCGGTGATCACCGTGGTCGACAGCCCGGCCGTGGCCGCTGGCACCTTCGCCGCGTTCCCGGACCAGGTCGACGCCCAGCGCAAGCTGGACCCGAACCTGGACCACGAATCGCCGCTGCACGAGCTGTTTGCCGATCAACTGGCCAGCGCCGACCTGGTGATCCTCAATAAAACCGACCTGATCAGCGCCGAAGACCTGGCCCGTGTACGCCTGGAAGTCGCCGAAGAACTGCCGCCCGCGGTGAAAATCGTCGAAGCCAGCAGCGGCCGCCTGCCCCTGGATGTGTTGATTGGCCTGGGCGCCGGTTCCGAGGAGCATATCGACGGGCGCCACAGCCATCACGATCACCACCACAAAGGTGAGGACGATCACGATCACGATGCGTTTGATTCCATCTCCATCGACCTGCCACAGGCTGACGAAGCGCTGCTGCTCGACGCCTTGACCCAGTTGGTGGTGCAGCACGGCATCCTGCGGGTCAAAGGCTTCGCGGCGATCCCCAACAAGCCGATGCGCCTGCTGATCCAGGGCGTGGGCACGCGTTTTGACAAACACTTCGACCGTGCCTGGAGCGCTGACGAAGCACGCATCACGCGCCTGGTGCTGATCGGCCAGGACCTGGACGCAGCAGGCCTCGAAGCGCAATTGCGCGCTGCGCTCAGCGTTTAACCCGTGCACCTGCTCAGGACCCAGCCCGGAGGTTTCGTCTCCGATGACAATATCGCCGACCTTGGGCAAACCCCCGCCGAGCTGGTGATCCTGTGCAGCGGCGATTCGAGCCTGGCGTTGCTGGCCGAAGCGGCGCAGCAACTGCCCGACGACTACCCGAGCCTGCGCCTGGCCAACCCGATGCAGGTGCAGAACCATGCCTCGGTGGACCTGTATGTGGACGAGGTGCTGCGCCACGCCAAGGTCATCCTGATTTCCCTGCACGGCGGCATCGCTTATTGGCGTTATGGTATCCAGCGCCTGGTGGAGCTGGCCGGGCAGGGCGTGCAGTTGATCCTGGTGCCGGGGGACGATCGCCCCGATCCCGAACTCAGCAGCTTGAGCAGCGTCAGCGCCGAAGAGCGCGACCGCCTGTGGCACTTTCTGCGCCAGGGCGGGCTGGGGAATGCGCTGGATTTCTATCGCTGCCTGGCCAGTAGCTACCTGGGCCGCGATTACCCGTGGGCCGAGCCGCAAACCCTGCCGCGCACGGCGATCTATCACCCGCACAAGGCCAATGCGCGCCTCAATGACTGGCAGGCAGACTGGAACGCCGGGTGGCCGGTGGCGGCGGTGCTGTTCTATCGCTCGCACTTGCAGGCGGCCAATACCGGTTTTATCGATGTGTTCTGCCAGCGCTTGCAGGCGGCGGGCCTTAACCCGCTGCCGATAGCGCTGGCCAGTTTGAAAGAGCCCGGCTGCCTGACGGTGGTCGAGGACCTGCTGGATGAGGTGCAGGCGGCGGTGATTCTGAACACCACCGGCTTTGCCCAATCCAGCCCCGAAGCGCCCCATCTGCGGCCGTTTCGCCGCAATATCCCGGTGATCCAGGCCATCTGTGCCCAGGACAACCAGCCCGGCTGGGAAGCCAGCGAGCAGGGCCTGGGCCCGCGCGACCTGGCGATGCATATCGCCTTGCCGGAACTGGACGGGCGCATCATCAGCCGCCCGATCAGCTTCAAGGACCTGGCCTGGCGCAGCGAGCGCAGCCAGTCGGATGTGGTGTGCTACCGCGCAGCCCCCGAACGCATGGACTTCGTGGCCGAACTGGCGCGGCGCTGGGTCGAGCTGGCACGGGTGCCCAATGCTGACAAGCGCATCGCCCTGATCCTCGCCAACTACCCGACCCGCGATGGGCGCATCGGTAACGGCGTGGGCCTGGATACCCCGGCCGCCGCCTTGAATATCCTGCGCGCCCTGCAAGCCGAAGGTTATCCGCTGCCGCCAACACTGCCAGACAGCGGCACCGCCTTGATCCACGAACTGCTCGGCGGTGTGACCAACGACCTCGACAGTCTCGACCTGCGCCCCTGCCACCAAAGCCTGGGCCTGGACGATTACCAGGTAATGTTCAACCGTTTGCCCGAAGCCAACCGCCAGGCTGTATTGGAGCGCTGGGGCACGCCCCATAACGATCCGATGTGCCGCGACGGGCGCATGATGATCGCCGGCCTGCGTCTGGGCCTGACCTTTGTCGGCATTCAGCCGGCACGGGGTTACCAGGTGGATGCCAGTGCGGTGTACCACGACCCGGACCTGGTGCCGCCCCATGCCTACCTGGCGTTCTATTTCTGGCTGCGCCATACCTACGGCGCCCATGGCGTGATCCATGTGGGCAAGCACGGCAACCTGGAATGGCTGCCGGGCAAAGGCGTCGGGCTGTCCGAAAATTGCTGGCCGGATGCGCTGCTGGGACCGCTGCCCAATATCTACCCGTTTATCGTCAACGACCCGGGCGAGGGGGCCCAGGCCAAGCGCCGCACCCAGGCGGTGATCATCGACCACTTGATGCCGCCGCTGACCCGCGCCGAGACCTATGGCCCGCTGCGTAACCTTGAGGTGTTGGCCGATGAGTATTACGAGGCGCAGTTGCTCGACCCGCGCCGCGCCCTGGAGCTGCAAAAGGACATCCTCAAGCTGGTGCGCGAAACCCGTATCGATCAAGAGCTGGAACTGGATAGCGAGGCCGACGCTGCCGTGTGGCTGCCGCGCCTGGACACCTACCTGTGTGACCTGAAGGAATCGCAGATCCGTGACGGCCTGCATATCTTTGGCGAATCGCCCGAAGGCCGCCTGCGTATCGACACCTTGTTGGCCCTGCTGCGCATCCCGCGTGGCGACGGGCGCGGCCCGCAATCAAGCCTGCTGCGCGTGTTGGCCAAGGCCTTCGAGCTGGGCTTTGACCCGCTGGACTGCGCCCTGGCCGAACCCTGGACCGGGCGCCGCCCCGAGGTCTTGCAAAAACTCGACGGGCAGCTGTGGCGCACCGCCGGCGATACCCGCGAGCGCCTGGAGCTGTATGCAGCACGGTTGATCGAGCAGGCGCTGGAAGGGCCGCTCGAACAGCTTGAAGAGCCCGGCTGGGAGGAGGTGAAATCAGTGATCGAAAGCCTGCGCATCGTCGTCGCGCCACGCCTGGATGCCTGCGGCCCGGCGGAAATGCGCGGTTTGCTGGATGCTCTGGACGGTCGTTTCGTACCGGCCGGCCCCAGCGGTGCGCCGAGCCGTGGGCGCCTTGATGTGCTGCCGACCGGGCGTAATTTCTTCAGCGTCGATGTGCGCAACCTGCCCACCACCACCGCCTGGCGGATCGGCTTCCAGTCCGCCAACCTGATGCTTGAGCGGCACTTGCAGGACCATGGTGACCATCTGCGCCAGCTCGGGCTTTCGGTGTGGGGCACCGCGACCATGCGCACCGGCGGTGACGATATCGCCCAGGCCATGGCGCTGATGGGCGTGCGCCCGGTGTGGGCCACGGGCAGCCAGCGGGTCGATGACTTTGAAATCCTGCCCATCAGCCTGCTGGACCGCCCACGGGTTGACGTCACGCTGCGGGTGTCGGGGTTCTTCCGCGATGCTTTTGCCAACCTGATCCGCCTGTTCGATGCCGCCGTGCAAGCGGTAGCGGCGCTGGATGAGCCGGACGACCTGAACCCGCTGGCCGCCAAGGTGCGTAGCGAGCGCGAGGCGTTGCGCAAGGCTGGGCTGGATGAAGAGGCGGCGGCCAGGCAGGCCGGCTGGCGTATTTTCGGGGCCAAGCCCGGGGCCTATGGCGCGGGGGTGCAGGGCGCAATCGACGGTCGCCTGTGGCAAAGCCGCGCAGACCTGGCCGAGGTCTACCTCAATTGGGGCGGCTACGCCTATGGTGGCTCTGATGAAGGCACTGCGGCCCGTGAACAGTTCGCCCAGCGCCTGAGCCAGGTGCAGGCCGTGTTGCAGAACCAGGACAACCGCGAGCACGACCTGCTCGACTCCAATGACTACTATCAATTCCAGGGTGGCATGCTCGCGGCCGTGGAAACCCTCAGTGGCAGCAAGGCTGCCAGCTATCATGGCGATCACAGCCAGCCGGACCTGCCGAAGATCCGCACGCTGAAGGAAGAGCTGAACCGGGTGATCCGCTCCCGCGCGGCCAATCCCAAGTGGATCGAAGGGGTCAAGCGCCACGGCTACAAAGGCGCGTTCGAGATGGCGGCAACGGTGGACAATCTGTTTGCCTTTGACGCTACTACTGCGCTGATCGACGATCACCAATATGCACTGCTGGCCGATGCCTACCTGCTCGACCCCGACACCCGGGCGTTTGTGCAACAGCACAACCCCGCTGCCCTGCGTGACATGACCGAGCGCATGCTCGAAGCCCAGCAGCGCGGTATGTGGCAGGCGCCGGGGGCGTACCGCGAGGCCTTGGAGAACCTGTTGCTGGACATAGAAGAAGACAGTTGATGCTGATCGTTCCCACGCTCTGCGTGGTAACGCAGCCCGTGACGCTCGGCGTCACACGAGCGGACGCAGAGCGTCCAGTGAGGCGTTCCCACGCGGGAGCGTGGGAACGAGCCCTTTAGAGTTGACTATGACTGATACCCCCCATTTCCCACTGTCGGCCGTGGTCGGTGCCGACCACCTGAAACTCGCGCTGTGCCTGACCGCCATCGACCCGAGGATCGGTGGCGTGCTGATCGAAGGCCCGCGCGGCATGGCCAAGTCCACCCTGGCCCGTGGCCTGGCGGACCTGTTGGCCAGCGGGCAGTTCGTCACCTTGCCCCTGGGCGCCACCGAAGAACGCCTGGTGGGCACCCTGGACCTGGACGCCGCCCTGGCCGAAGGCCGTGCGCAGTTCTCCCCGGGGGTGCTGGCCAAGGCTGACGGCGGCGTGTTGTACGTGGATGAAGTCAACCTGCTGCCCGATCACCTGGTGGACTTGTTGCTCGACGTCGCCGCCAGTGGCACCAACCTGATCGAGCGCGATGGCATCTCCCACCGGCACTCGGCGCGTTTTGTGCTGATCGGCACGATGAACCCGGAAGAGGGCGAGTTGCGCCCGCAGTTGCTGGATCGGTTTGGTTTCAACGTGGCATTGAGCGGGCAGACTTTGCCGACCGAGCGCGGGCAGATCATCCGTCGGCGCCTGGATTTCGATAGCGACCCTGGGGCGTTCTGCGCGCAGTGGGCTGACCAGCAAGCGGCGCTGCGTGCGCGTTGCACCGAGGCCCGTGCACGCCTGGAAAGCATCGCCCTGGATGACCAGGCCCTGGCGCAGATTACCGAGCGCTGCTTTGCCGCCGGTGTCGACGGCCTGCGTGCCGATCTGGTGTGGTTGCGCGGCGCGCGGGCCCATGCGGCGTGGCGTGGGGTTGCGGCCATCGCTGAAGAAGATATAGAGGCCGTTGCCGAATTTGCCCTGCGCCATCGTCGCCAGGAGCAAGCAGCGCCTGCCAGCAGGCCCGATCAGGGCCAGGCGCCCCAGCCTTCAGATAGCGCGTCCGGCCAGGGCCAATGGGGCGACATGCCCGCACCCGCATTGCCCACGGGTGCTCGCCGAGAAGTGCCTAGCTGGCCAAAAAAGCCCTAGGCATCCGCCCCCGACCTGATACGGGGGCGGATGCCCGTCCCAAAGCAGGGCGACTGGACAGGGGCCGCCAGGGCAAGGCGCTCAGCGCGCAGCAGGGCTCGGTCAACTGGCCGGGCACCTTGCTGGGAGGGCGACCGCAAGCGCGTGAAGACTTGCGCTACCACCTGCGCAGCCGCTCGGCCCATGAGCTTTGGTTGGTAGTTGTCGATGCGTCAGCGTCCACTCGGCGGCACCAGGCCTTGAGCGATGCCAAGGGCTTGCTCGCGCAAGTGTTCGACGACGCCTATCGGCAGCGGGCGCGCATGGCGCTGCTGACGGCCAGCGGGCAGGTGCCGAACTGGCAGGTCCAAGGCTTGAAAGCGGCCAAGGGCCTGGGGCGCTGGCTGGATGGCCTGGGGGCGGGCGGTGGTACGCCACTGCTGGCGGCGTTGACCGAGGCTGGGCATTGGCTGGCGGCGCGGCGCAAGCGGTATCCGGCTGAGCAGCAGCGGTTGCTGGTGATTACCGATGGCCGGCTCAAAGATATCGGTCACTTGCCGGTGCTGGATTGCCTGGGGCTGTTGGTGGATATCGAACGTGGGCCGATCCGGCTGGGGCGGGCGCGGGAGCTGGCCGCCGGGTTGCAGGTGGATTATCGGCATATTGATAGCCTGTAGCGCTGCTTGCTACCGCTATCGCAGGCAAGCCAGCTCCCACAGTTGACCGAGTAGGTCCTTTGGAATGCGCTTGAATGTGGGAGCTGGCTTGCCTGCGATAAGGCCCTCAAACCCACCGCAAAACTATCAGCTAGCCCCCGGTACATTCGGCCAAAGATCCGCCACCAGAAACAGCCGCTCCGCTTCCTGCCAATCCCCACCGCTCTGCATCATGCGCACCAACAACTGCGCCGGCGCCATCGGATCAAGGTCGGCCAGCCAGCGCTGCATCTGCTCCTCACTCCAGATTTCCCCTGCCGGGTAATGCGCCGGCGCGAGCCAGGCATGGCGGGGCAGGGGTTGCCAGCGGCCCGGAGGGCTGGCATTGATAAAATCCAGCCAATCGCGCTGATGCAACCAGCTCCCACGCAAATGCTGTGGATGGGCGCCGAGGGGCGGTTCGGCCTCGCCGGGCCAGGGGTACAGCAGGTAGCCGCCGAGCCACAGATGGGCGGTGAAATCCCGGACATCCAGGGCCGCCAGCATCTCCCTGCTTTGCGCCCGCGCCGAGATGGGCAGTTGATGGTCCGCCAGATGGGCCAGCTTGCGGTCCAGGCGGTCGTGACAACCCGGGCCCAGCCATTGCGCGGTATCACGGCCGTCGCCCTCTTGCGGGCCCAGGTAGAGCTTGATCGCCAGTTCCAGGTGATGCACGCCATCCCGGTCGCGCAGCAGCATATCCAGCTCACCCAGGGTGTGCCCGGCCTGGCGGATCGGCAGGTTGGCTGCCAGCAACTCCACCCCCGGGGCATGCTGCACGGCAAACTGCCACAGACGTTCGTAATACAGGCCCAGGCGCCGGGTACGCGCCAGGCTCAGCCAATGCAGCAGGGGGCTGCTGTCCTGGTCCAGTTGCCGCAGCCATTGCTCCAGTGCCGCAGGTTGCTGCACCCAGTCGCTGCCGGCCAGGGGGTGGCGTTGCGGCCAAGGGGTTTGTTCCAGCATCGGCGGGGCGAGGATCACCCACGCCAGGTCCCGCACCTCGGGATGACGTAATTGACGGGGCAAATGGTGCAGGTCGGGAAACGGATTCATGGTCCGAGCATAGCTGTTTCCTACTCGCTGCGGGACCGTGGCGGGTGTTGAGAACCGTTGTTGTCTGGCCCTGCGGCGACAAAGGATTTTGTCTAATGCGGCCTTTCGCCCATAATCGTTCTTTTTTGCCAGACCCAAACCCTGCAGGAGCCCCATGGAGCAATTTCGCAATATCGGCATCATCGGTCGCCTGGGCAGTACCCAGGTTCTGGACACGGTCCGCCGGCTGAAAAAGTTTCTGCTTGAGCGCCACCTGCATGTGATCCTCGAAGACACCATCGCCGAGATTCTGCCGGGCCACGGCCTGCAAACCTCATCGCGCAAAATGCTCGGTGAAGTCTGCGACATGGTGATTGTGGTCGGCGGCGACGGCAGCCTGCTGGGCGCGGCCCGGGCCCTGGCGCGGCATAACGTGCCGGTGCTGGGGATCAACCGGGGCAGCCTGGGGTTCCTCACCGATATCCGCCCCGATGACCTGGAAGTCGAAGTGGCCAAGGTGCTGGACGGCCACTACCTGGTGGAAAACCGCTTCCTGCTGCAAGCCGAAGTGCGCCGCCATGGCGAAGCCATCGGCCAGGGCGATGCCCTCAACGATGTGGTGCTGCACCCCGGCAAGTCGACACGGATGATCGAGTTCGAGCTGTATATCGACGGCCAGTTCGTCTGCAGCCAGAAGGCCGACGGCCTGATCGTCGCCACCCCCACCGGTTCCACGGCCTATGCGCTGTCGGCGGGCGGGCCGATCATGCATCCCAAGCTCGATGCCATTGTGATCGTGCCGATGTACCCCCATATGTTGTCCAGCCGGCCGATTGTGGTCGATGGCAACAGTGAGCTGAAAATCGTGGTCTCCAAAGACATGCAGATCTACCCGCAAGTCTCCTGTGACGGGCAGAACCACTTTACCTGCGCCCCCGGTGACACCATCACCGTGAGCAAAAAGGCGCAGAAGCTGCGGTTGATCCACCCGCTGGATCACAACTACTACGAAGTGTGTCGCACCAAGCTGGGCTGGGGCAGCCGCTTGGGGGGTGGAGGCGACTGATGCTCGATCCCGCGCGTAGCTACGACCTGATTGGGGACGTGCACGGTTGCGCTCATACCCTTGAGCACCTGCTCGACCAGATGGGTTACCACAAGCAGGGCGGCACCTGGCGCCATCCTTCCCGCATGGCGGTGTTCCTCGGCGATATCATCGACCGGGGGCCACGGATCCGCGAGGCGCTGCATATCGTCCACGATATGGTCGAGGCCGGCCAGGCGCTGTGCATCATGGGCAACCATGAGTTCAACGCCCTGGGCTGGAGCACCCTGGCGCCGCCGGGCAGTGGCAAGCAGTACGTGCGCGAACATACGCCACGCCATGCGCGGTTGCTCCACGAGACCCTGACCCAGTTCGAGCACCATCCTGGCGACTGGCACGACTTCCTCGCCTGGTTCTACGACATGCCGTTGTTTGTCGATGCCGGGCGTTTCCGCGTGGTGCATGCCTGCTGGGATGGGGGGCTGATCGAGCCGTTGCGCGGGCAATTCCCCGACGGCTGCATCGACGAGCATTTTTTGCAGGCCGCCGCCGTGCCCGGCAGTTTTGCCTGCAACGCCTTCGACCGCCTGCTGCGCGGCACCGATATGCGCCTGCCGGATGGCCTGACGCTGACCGGTGGCGATGGCCTGACCCGTTCGTTCTTCCGCACCAAGTTCTGGGAAGACGACCCGAAAACCTACGGCGATATCGTGTTCCAACCCGATGCCTTGCCCGATCCGGTGGCCCGCACGCCGTTGTCTTCAACCGAGAAAAACGCCCTGTTGCGCTATGGCGTCGATGAACCCTTGCTGTTTGTCGGCCATTACTGGCGCAGCGGCAAACCGGCGCCGATCCGCTCTAACCTGGCCTGCCTGGACTACAGCGCAGTGCTCTATGGCAAGCTGGTGGCCTATCGCCTGGACCAGGAAACCCGCCTCGACCCGAACAAGTTCGTGTGGGTCGATGTCGAGCGCCCCGAGGTGATTTCATGAGTAGTGTGGCCGTTTTACGCCTGCCGCTGAATGTGGACCTGGCGGGCTTCGTCAAACTGTTGCAGCGCATGCAAGTGCCCCATCGTGTCAGCGAGGAAGCCGGCGAGCAGGTGCTGTGGGCGCCCGAAGCCATCAGCGAGGACGTGCGCAGCCTGTATCAGCGTTTCCCGGCCGGTGACCCGGACCAGCAGCTGGATATTCCCCAGGAACCGGTAGCCAAGCGCGCCGGCTTCCTCCTGCAATTGCGCCACAGCCCGCTGACCGCGGGTGTGTTGCTGCTGAGCCTGATCGTCGGTGCGGTCACGATGCTCGGCGACAACCTGCAAGCCATGAGCTGGCTGACGTTCCTCAATTTCCATGTGGCCGGTGAATACCTGTACTTCACGCCCCTGGCCGATAGTCTGGCGGCGGGGCAGTGGTGGCGGCTGGTGACGCCGATGCTGATCCACTTCGGCATCCTGCACCTGGCCATGAATGGCATGTGGTACTGGGAGCTGGGGCGGCGGATCGAGGCGCGCCAGGGCAGTATCAACCTGCTGGGCCTGACCCTGCTGTTCAGCCTGGCCTCCAATTACGCGCAATACACCTTTGGCGGGCCGGGCCTGTTCGGTGGTTTGTCCGGCGTGCTGTACGGCCTGTTGGGCCATTGCTGGATCTACCAGATGCTCGCGCCCAACCCGACGTATCGCCTGCCGCGCGGCGTCTTGGTGATGATGCTGGTGTGGCTGGTGCTGTGCCTGTCGGGCCTGGTCTCGATGATCGGCTTCGGCGAAATCGCCAATGCGGCCCATGTCGGCGGCCTGGTGGCAGGTTGTATCACCGGTTTGCTCGGCGGGTTGTACAGCCGCCATAAACGTCATGCTTGAATCTCTGCCCATTCTTTAAGGAAGAGTCTTATGTCCTCTTTTGCTGAAATGATCGAAAACATCACCCCGGATATCTACCAGAGCCTCAAGCTCGCCGTGGAAATTGGCAAATGGTCCGATGGCCGCAAGCTCACTGCCGAACAGCGCGAGCTGTCGTTGCAGGCGATGATCGCCTGGGAACTGCAGAACCTGCCGGAAGACCAGCGCACTGGTTATATGGGCCCGCAGGAATGCCAATCGAAGTCGACCCCGGTGGAAAACATCCTGTTCAAGTCGGATGCCATCCATTGATTGAGATTGGCCGTGGTGCAGTCAGCAAGATGTCGGCGCAACTGGGTTCGCCGACCGTCCAATACGCTTTTCGCCTGGGCGACAGCGAGGTGCCGGTCAACCCGTTGATTGGCACTCATATACGCCTGGAATACCTCGGTGCGATCCACTGCACCCATTGCGGACGCAAGACCAAGACCAGCTTCAGCCAGGGCTATTGCTACCCGTGCATGACCAAGCTGGCCCAGTGCGACCTGTGCATCATGAGCCCCGAGCGCTGCCATTTCGATGCCGGCACCTGCCGCGACCCGGCCTGGGGCGAAAAATTCTGCATGACCGACCATGTGGTGTACCTGGCGAACTCGTCGGGGATCAAGGTCGGCATCACCCGCGCCAGCCAGTTGCCCACGCGCTGGCTGGACCAGGGCGCGAGCCAGGCATTGCCGATCATGCGCGTGGCCACACGCCAGCAATCGGGCTTCGTCGAGGATGTACTGCGCAGCCAGGTCGCCGACAAGACCAACTGGCGCGCCTTGCTCAAGGGCGATGCCGTGGCGGTGGACCTTGCGCAGGTGCGCGACGAGTTGTTCATCTCCTGCGCCGACGGCCTGTTGCAATTGCAGGAACGCTTTGGCTTGCAGGCCATCCAACCGGTAACCGATATCGAGCCCCTCGAAATCCGCTACCCGGTGGAGCATTATCCGGCCAAGATCGTCAGTTTCAACCTGGACAAGAACCCGATTGCCGAAGGCACGCTGCTGGGGGTCAAGGGCCAATACCTGATCTTCGATACCGGCGTTATCAATATTCGTAAATACACGGCTTACCAGCTCGCCGTGCATCAGTAGAAGGATTTCACGCATGCGCACCGAACAACCGAAGATGATTTACCTGAAGGACTATCAGGCGCCCGAGTACCTGATCGACGAGACCCACCTGACCTTCGAGTTGTTCGAGGACCATAGCCTGGTCCACGCGCAGCTGGTGATGCGCCGCAATCCCGAGCGCGGCGCCGGCTTGCCGCCATTGGTACTGGACGGCCAGCAACTGGAGCTGTTGAGCGTGACCCTGGGCGACCGGGAGCTGAGCGTCGCCGACTACCAGTTGACTGACAGCCACCTGACCCTGCACCCGACCAGCGACACCTTTACGGTCGATACCAGCGTGCGCATCCACCCGCAAACCAACACCGCCCTGGAAGGCCTGTACAAGTCCGGCGGCATGTTCTGCACCCAATGCGAGGCCGAGGGCTTTCGCAAGATCACCTACTACCTGGACCGCCCGGACGTGATGAGCACGTTCACCACCACGGTGATCGCCGAGCAGCACAGCTATCCGGTACTGCTGTCCAACGGCAACCCGATTGCCAGCGGCCCCGGCGAAGATGGCCGGCACTGGGCGACCTGGGAAGACCCGTTCAAGAAGCCGGCCTACCTGTTTGCCCTGGTGGCCGGTGACCTGTGGTGCGTCGAAGACACCTTCACCACCATGAGCCAGCGCACCGTGGCGCTGCGCATCTATGTCGAGCCGGAAAACATCGACAAGTGCCAGCACGCCATGAACAGCCTGAAGAAGTCCATGCGTTGGGATGAAGAGGTCTACGGTCGCGAATACGACCTGGATATCTTCATGATCGTCGCGGTCAACGACTTCAATATGGGCGCCATGGAAAACAAGGGCCTGAATATCTTCAACTCCAGCGCCGTGCTGGCTCGCGCCGAGACCGCGACCGACGCTGCGCACCAGCGGGTCGAGGCCATCGTCGCCCACGAGTACTTCCACAACTGGTCGGGCAACCGCGTGACCTGCCGCGACTGGTTCCAGCTGTCGCTCAAGGAAGGCTTTACGGTATTCCGTGACTCGCACTTCTCCGCCGACATGAACTCGGCCACCGTCAAGCGGATCCAGGATGTGGCCTACCTGCGCACCCACCAATTCGCCGAAGATGCCGGGCCCATGGCCCACGCGGTGCGCCCGGACAGCTTTATCGAGATTTCCAACTTCTACACCCTGACCGTGTACGAAAAGGGTTCGGAAGTAGTTGGCATGATCCACACCTTGCTCGGCGCCGAAGGTTTCCGCAAAGGCAGCGACCTGTACTTTGAGCGCCACGACGGCCAGGCCGTGACCTGTGACGACTTTATCAAGGCCATGGAAGATGCCAACGGCGCCGACCTGACCCAGTTCAAGCGCTGGTACAGCCAGGCCGGTACGCCACGGTTGGCAGTCACCGAGTCCTACGATGCCGCGGCCAAGACCTACAGCCTGACTTTCCGTCAGAGCTGCCCGCAAACCCCGGACAACGTAGAAAAGCTGCCGTTCGTGATTCCCGTGGCCCTGGGCCTGCTGGATGCCAATGGTGCCGACCTGCCGTTGCGCCTGGCCGGTGAAGCGGCGGCGCAGGGCACCTCGCGGGTGTTGTCGGTGACGCAAGCCGAGCAGACGTTCACCTTCGTTGATATTGCCGAACAGCCATTGCCATCGCTGCTGCGGGGCTTCTCGGCGCCGGTGAAGCTGAGTTTCCCCTACAGCCGTGACCAGTTGATGTTCCTGATGCAGCACGACAGCGATGGTTTCAATCGCTGGGAGGCGGGCCAGCAACTGGCGGTGCAGGTGTTGCAGGACCTGATCGGCCAACACCAGCAGGGCCAGGCCCTGGTGCTGGATCAACGGCTGGTCAATGCATTGCGCAGCGTGTTGAGCGACGACAGCCTGGACCAGGCCATGGTCGCGGAAATGTTGTCGTTGCCGGGCGAAGCCTACCTCACCGAAATCAGCGAAGTGGCGGATGTCGATGCGATCCACGCCGCCCGCGAGTTTGCGCGCAAGCAGTTGGCCGACCTGTTGTTCGAGGCCCTGTGGCTGCGCTACCAGGCCAACCGCGACCTGTCGCGGCGCACACCTTACGTGGCCTCGGCCGAGCACTTCGCCCGCCGTGCCCTGCAGAACATCGCGCTGTCGTACTTGATGCTCAGCGGCAAGCCAGAAGTGCTGGCCGCCACCCTGGAACAGTTCGACGCGTGCGACAATATGACCGAGCGCCTGACGGCACTGGCGGTGCTGGTCAACTCGCCGTTCGACGCCGAGAAGGCCAAGGCCCTGCAAGTGTTTGCCGAGAACTTCAAGGACAACCCGCTGGTCATGGACCAATGGTTCAGCGTCCAGGCCGGGAGCGTGTTGCCGGGCGGGCTGGCGCGGGTCAAGGCGCTGATGCAGCACCCGGCGTTCAATATCAAGAACCCGAACAAGGTGCGTGCGTTGGTGGGGGCCTTCGCCGGGCAGAACCTGATCAACTTCCACGCCGCCGATGGCTCGGGTTATCGCTTCCTGGCGGACCTGGTCATCGAGCTGAATGCCTTCAACCCGCAGATTGCCTCGCGGCAGTTGGCGCCACTGACCCGCTGGCGCAAATACGACAGCGCCCGCCAGGCATTGATGAAGGCTGAGCTGGAACGCATCCGCGGTTCGGGCGAGCTGTCCAGCGATGTGTTTGAGGTGGTCAGCAAAAGCCTCGCATGACGACGGACTCACCACTGGTCGCCTACCAACAGGCCCTGGCCAATGGTTTTGTGGCCGACGCTGCGCAACGCCAGGCGGTAAACGCTTTGCAGGTGTGCCATGAGGCGTTGCATCGAGCTGCCAGCGCGCCGGTCACCGGGGTTTATCTCTGGGGGCCGGTGGGCCGTGGCAAGACCTGGCTGATGGACCAGTTCTACCAGAGCCTGCGGGTGCCTGCGCGACGCCAGCACTTTCATCACTTCATGGGCTGGGTCCACCAGCGCTCGTTCCAGCTGACCGGCACTCCTGACCCGTTGCGAGCCCTGGCCCGTGAATTGGCCAGGGAGGTGCGGGTGCTGTGTTTCGACGAACTGTTCGTCAATGATATTGGCGATGCGATCATCCTCGGGCGCCTGTTCCAGGTGATGTTCGACGAAGGGGTGGTGATGGTCTGCACGTCCAACCAGCCGCCGGGGCAGTTGTACGCCGATGGTTTCAACCGCGAGCGCTTTATGCCGGCCATCGCAGCGATCCAGGCGCATATGCAGGTGGTGGCGGTCGACGGCCGGGAGGATCACCGTTTGCACCCGGGCACCGCCGTGCAGCGCTATTGGGTGGACCAGCCCGAGGCGCTGGCCAGGGTCTTTGAGGCGTTGAGCCAGGGCCAGGCCCGCAGCAGTGAACCGGTGATCGTTGGCTCGCGGGCGATTGTCACGGTGCAGTCCAGCGAAACCATCCTGTGGTGCCGCTACGCCGACCTGTGCGAGCAACCGCTGGCGGCCATGGATTTCATGCAGCTATGTGATCGCTATCGCGCCATTTTACTCGGCGAAGTGCCCGGTTTGAGTGCTTCGACACGTCCCGGGCGGATTGCCCGCGGCACCGAGGATGGTGCCCGGCGCGTGGAGGCGGGCGACCGTGAGTTGCCGGCGTTGTCCGTGCACGATGACAGTGTGCGGCGCTTTATCGCTCTGGTCGATGAGTGTTACGACCGGAAGGTGCCATTATCCATCGAAGCCAAGGTGCCTCTGGCCGCGCTATACACCGAGGGTTACCTGGCGTTTGCGTTCCGCCGCACCCTCAGTCGTCTGCAGGAGATGCAGTTGCAACGTTTTGACCAACGATGACTGGCGGGTCATGGGCACAACCGGCGACCTGTTGACCTTTTCCCGCGCCAACTTGTAGCTAATCTCCTTCATCTAACGCCTACACCGCGCTTACAATCGAGCTTTTGCGGGGAGCTCATCCCTGCCGGGCCGTTATCGAGGAAGGAAATGGAAGCCGCAGAAATATTGGTGCTGCAAGCCAGCTACAGCAACCCTGTACATGCCGAGGCCATTGGCCTGTTGCTCAATCACTATGCACAAGACCCCATGGGCGGCGGCCACGGCTTGTCCGCCGACCTGCTGCAACAATTGCCGGCAGAGCTGGCCAAGCGCGCCCATGCCTTCAGTGTGCTGGCCTTTGTCGGCGGGGAGCCGGCCGGGCTGGTGAACTGTTTCGAGGGGTTTTCGACCTTCGCCTGCCGGCCGCTGGTCAATGTGCATGATGTGGTGGTCAAGGAGCCGTTCCGCGGCCTGGGCCTGAGCCAGAAAATGCTGCAGAAGGTCGAGGAAATCGCCCGCCAGCGGGGTTGCTGCAAGATCACCCTGGAAGTGCTGGAAGGTAATCCAGTGGCGCAGGCGTCGTATCGCAAGTTCGGGTTTGATGACTCGATCTTCGACCCGGCCCATGGCCGCATGTTGTTCTGGAGCAAAGCCCTCTAATTACGTCTGCCTGATCGTTCCCACGCTCCGTGTGGGAATGCTGCCCTGGACGCTCTGCGTTTGCCCTTGAGAGCGGGACGCGGAGCGTCCCAGGAGCCATTCCCACGCGGAGCGTGGGAACGATCAGTAGGGCATCAGCTCTTGGGTTGTTCAGTGTCCTGCGCCTGTTCGACAGAACCGGATTTGGCATCCTTGGTATCGACCGACGCCGTGTGTTCGGCATCGTCGTGGATTTGCTTCTGGCTGAAACTGAAGTCGTTGAAATACTCCTTCACGCGATCCGAGCCACCTTCGGCGAAGGCGGCCACGGAAGTCAGGCTCATCAGGCCGGCAAGCATCAAGGTTGAAAGTTTCATTGCATAGATTCCCATTAAAAGTGATCGGTATCTGCACCATCTCTGATCAGATTTAAGGGAAGAGTCTGTAGGAAACTTGTTAAGTGGGAATTAACACGAATAAACGGCAAGCTGGCCGCACAGGGTGGCCAGTTCGCGATCAGGCATAACGAACGTTGATCTAGAGCGCGCTTATACGGCCCAGCAGGAGCAACCCAGGGCACCGAAGAAACCCTTGAGGTCGGACACCGGCGTCTGCGAACCCCAGGCCCGCGCATGGTCATGCCCGTGTAGGCCACAGGCGCTGGCACAACCGCAGGAAGCAACCGCCTGCGCGTGCTGCGGTGCCAGGGAGTTCTTGCCGGCACCGTCCGGCTCGCCCCAGGCGCCATAGCCCTTGAAGGTGCGTGTCGGCGACCAGTCGGGCATCGCCGGTGGCAGCGGGTTGTCGTCATGCTCGGCAAACTCCCCCTCGCCATAGACCACACGGCCGCCGACCACGGTCAAATGCGAGGTCAGGAACGAAATTTCATCCTCGCAGATGCCAAAGAAGTCTTTGCTCGGCACGATGAAGTCGGCGAACTGGCCTACCGAAATGCGACCGCGTTTTCCTTCTTCGTTGGAGAACCAGGCAACGTTCTCGGTCCACATGCGCAACGCTGTCTCGCGGTCGAGCAGGTTGGCCCGTGGATAAAGACCGAGGCCGCCGACTGTCTTGCCGGTGATCATCCAGGACAGTGACACCCATGGGTTGTATGAGGCCACGCGGGTGGCGTCGGTGCCGGCCGAGACCTTGACACCCTTTTCCAGGATGCGTTTGATCGGTGGGGTTGCCTCGGCAGCGCGGGTGCCGTAACGCTCAACGAAATACTCGCCCTGGTAGGCCATGCGGTGCTGTACGGCGATGCCGCCGCCCAAGGCCGCAATGCGGTCGATGGACTGCTCGGAGATGGTCTCGGCGTGGTCGAAGAACCAGTTGAGACCTTGCAAGGGGATATCCTGATTCACCTTCTCAAACACGTCGAGCGCACGAGAGATGGTTTCGTCATAGGTGGCGTGCAGGCGCCAGGGCCACTTGTTCTGCGCCAGAATGCGTACGACCTCTTCCAACTCGACTTCCATTTGTGGTGGCATGTCCGGGCGCTCGACGCGGAAGTCCTCGAAGTCGGCAGCCGAGTACACCAGCATTTCGCCAGCGCCGTTGTGACGGAAGTAGTCGTCACCCTGCTTGTAGGTGACTGATTTAGTCCAGTTGAGGAAGTCCTCTTTTTCCTCCTTGGGTTTCTGGGTGAACAGGTTGTAGGCCAGGCGTACGGTGATCTGGCCGTCATCGGCCAACTTCTGGATAACTTCGTAGTCTTCAGGATAATTCTGGGAGCCGCCGCCGGCGTCGATCACGCCGGTCACTCCCAGGCGATTGAGTTCGCGCATGAAGTGACGGGTGGAGTTGATCTGGTATTCCAGCGGCAGCTTCGGCCCCTTGGCCAGCGTGGAATACAGGATCGTCGCATTCGGTTTGGCCAGTAGCAGGCCAGTGGGGTTGCCGTTGCTATCGCGGACGATTTCGCCACCTGTGGGCGCCGGGGTGTCTTTGGTATAGCCTGTGGCGCGTAGCGCGGCGCCATTAAGCAGGGCGCGGTCGTACAGATGCAGCAGGAAAACCGGGGTGTCCGGCGCAATCGCGTTGATCTCGGCGAGTGTCGGCAGGCGCTTCTCGACGAACTGTTGCTCGGTAAAGCCGCCCACCACGCGCACCCACTGCGGGACCGGGGTGATGGCAACCTGGCGCTTGAGCATCTCTAGCGCATCGGCCAGCGAGCGTACGCCGTCCCAGCGCAGCTCCAGATTGTAGTTCAGACCGCCGCGCACCATATGGGTATGGTTGTCGAGCAGGCCGGGCAGCACATGTTTGCGCTTGAGATCGATGCATTTAGTACGAGCACCGGCCAGTGCGAGGATTTCCTGGTCGTCGCCGACGGCGACAAAACAGCCGGCCTGGACAGCCACGGCACTGGCAACTGGTTTGCTGCGGTCCAGTGTAGTGATCTGGCCGTTGAAAAAAATAGCGTCAGGATAAGAATGGGACACGGTGGTTGCTCCTTGGATCGGGCGCTATGAAATGGCTGAGGCGATCACGCCTGTTTGTTTTCGGCCGCGTTGTCCTTCCCATGGTGACCGGGCAACTGACTTAAGGCTTGGTCAGTGGCTTGAGGCTTCTCACTGGCTGTACTGAAAGCGGTTCCGCTCAATAACTGCTTGCCGACCGGAATGGCCTGCTCGCCGATCAGGATGCCGAGCAGGCCGACTAGTGCCACCAACGGTGGCGCGGGAGAGCGGACGCTCAACAGGCTGTAAATGAGGCCAACGAGCAAACCGGCGCCAAGGGACAAGACATAGAGCTTCATTTTCACCTCGGACAAGAGAGTGGATGCACAGCAAGCGTAAGGCCGCATAAATATCCAGCACCGGGCAGCGGTCTACCCCCGGTACTTGGATGCTCGTCTTATTTGACCGGGTTGGGGCCGATACGCTCGCCATGCTGCACGCGCTCTGGAGCCTTGTGAACCATGGTATAGGCGTAATCCACGCCCATGCCGTAGGCGCCGGAGTGCTCTTTGACCAAGGCCATCACGTCGTCGTAGGTTTCCTTGCGAGCCCAGTCGCGCTGCCATTCCAGCACCACCTGCTGCCAGGTCACCGGCACTGCACCAGCCTGCACCATGCGATCGATAGCATACTTATGGGCATCTGAGGATGTGCCGCCGGAAGCGTCGGCCACCAGGTAGATTTCATAGTCGCCGTCACGCATGGCTTCGAGGGCGAAAGTGGTGTTGCACACCTCGGTCCACAAGCCCGAGACGATGATCTTCTTACGGCCGTTGGCGGCTAGCGCGTCGCGTACGTTCTGGTCGTCCCAGGAGTTCATCGAGGTGCGCTCCAGGATCTTGTTCTGCGGGAACACCGCCAGCAGTTCCGGGTAGGTATTGCCGGAGAAGCCCTCAGTCTCCACCGTGGTGATGGTGGTCGGGATCTTGAACGTCTTGGCGCCCTTGGCCAGTGCGACGACGTTGTTCTTCAAGACCTGACGGTCAATTGACTGCACGCCAAAGGCCATCTGCGGCTGCTGGTCGATGAAAATGACCTGGCTGTTCTGCGGGGTTAGCAATTCAAGATACTTGTTGGACATGGTTTTCTCCTTCAGGTGATGAGCCGAGTCTAGGTCTTATATTTTTCATCCAGAATCAGGCAGATCGAATTGCACACTTTCCATTTCTGACAGGGTTGTTTTAATCATCCTGTCATAAACAAGTAGGTGCTTATTCAAGGGTCATTGGTCATCAGAACTTTGCTTGCAGGGTGAATTCAACATAGTCGATATCGCTTGCCGGCCCGGTTTCACGAATGAAACGGCCAGGGAAGAAGCGCGAATAGATCGCAGTCAAGGACAGCCTGCGATTGATATCCCACCGGGTGTTGAACGACAGTTCGGTGCCGACAAAACGCGCGTCGCTCCCCTGAGCGCTACGCAACAGACCGCTACCGGGCGTATACACCCCATCCTGGGTCTGCAAGCGCCAGAAAAAATCGACGTCTGCTGTCATCGTGACAGAGCCGGTCGGCTGGAAGCTGAGGCTCGGATGCAGATTGACGAAGTTGCGCGGCCCCAGTAGCGCCAGTTCAGAGAAATAATTGCCGCGTGGAAACAGTGCATTGAACGATTGGAGGTCATTATCGTCCGGATCCTTGTCGCCACTGGCGGCATTGACCGACAGCCCGAACCGCGGTTGACCGCGAGCGGTCGACCAGGTGTAGCCAGTGTCGGCTGACAGGCTCCAGGCGGCGATGCGACCCTTGCCAAAGCGCCCGCCCTGGGCGATGAGTTCCCAATTCCAGTCCCAGCCAAGGCTTGCGCCCCATAGGCGTGCGCCGAGGGTGTGGCGCTGCTCATCAGCAATGCCCTGATCGAAACGTGCCGACTGGCGCCGATAACCGAGGTAATAAATGTCCAAGGCACTGCCCAATGGCAACTGCGTCGAGGCCGGATGGGAGGCATACAAGCCCCACAGTGCCTGATCGCGGTCGATGCGGTCGTCGAAGTTACCGATCTGTGCGCGTACCGGCCGCGTGGCGATGACATCCGCGCGCCAGGCTCCGGCCTGGATCAGCAAGCGTGCGCCTTCGAAGGTGCGGCGCACATTGGGACCTTCGCGAACGTCAATAAGTCGAGACGAGCCGTAGGCCATTTCCTGGCGACCGACCCGTAGCACCGGGGCGCAATCGCAGCCATCGTTCAACGTGATGTCGGCGAACGCTTGTTGCAGATCCAGGCGGTTCTCGTCAATCGGCGTCGTGGCACCGGCCCTGCCACTTTCCAGGGCGCTGTAGAGTTGCCCGAACAGGCGCAGGCGCTTGCCCAGACTCAGGTCACCATGCAGCAGGTAACGCTGGAGCAGGACACCTCGCGGGTCCTGCGGGTCGCCGCCCCACGCCGGGTTACCGGTGTAGTCATAGTGCCAGCGCACCTCACCGCCCAGCGACAGCCAATGGCTGCCATCGGTGTTCAGCGCAATGTATTTCAACCCGTCCAGAGCATCGGCTCGCTGTGCGGGATCGCGCAGGAACGACCAGTCTTCGCTGTAGCGGGTTTTGGCGAAGGCGGGGCGCGCATCCTGGGCCTGGGTGACGAACGAGGCCAGCAGCAGCGAAATCAGGCTGGAATGCCGTAAGGAGGTGCTATGCCATTTGCGCGTCTGGCCGTGCATTAGCATCCACCGTACTCGTGCTCGCCCAAAGGGGCGCTGGTGGGGGACGACGGTCTCGGAGGTGTATGGAGTAGCCCGCATGCGTCTTCCCAAGGCGAACAAAGTTTGGCTTTGAGCAGTCTAGAGAGGCTTTAGGGCCGTCGAAATAGAGCAAGTGGAATTCCACTCTTTCCATTCTTGATGCCTTATTGGACGCGTTTTGGGCGGCAAAAATAGTAAGGTTATTCACTAATCGAGATTAATTCTTTCGGAAACTGCGATGAAAAAATTACCTGATCTGGAAGCTTGGGCGATCTTCGCCAAAGTGGCGGAAGTGGGTTCGTTTGCCCGGGCCGCCGCAGAACTGTCTTTGTCGCAGGCGACAGTCTCCAAGGCTATCAAACGCCTGGAAACACGCATGAAGACCATGCTGTTTCATCGTACGTCTCGTAACATGACCCTGACGCAAAGTGGTTATGCCGCACAGGAACGTGCCTCTCGCATTCTTGAAGAAGGTGAAGCGGTCGAAGCTGAAGTCACGGAACAGTCCAACAGCCTACGGGGCTTGATCCGGGTTTCGGCGCCGATGTCGTTTGGGATCTCGCGCCTGGCGCCGATCTTGCCAGAATTCATGCAGGCAAACCCCGATGTGGAGCTGGACGTGCAATTCAACGACAAGCAGGTGGGCCTGGTGGCCGAGCGGTTCGATCTGGCGCTGCGAATCGCCAACCTCGTCGATTCGAGTCTGTTGGCACGCCGTCTGTGTCGCGTACGCATCCTGCTGGTCGGCTCGTCGGCCTATTTCGAGCAGCACGGACGACCGCAGCATCCGAGTGATCTCATCCGGCACAAGTCACTGCAATATGCGTATTCACGCAGCGGGACGACCTGGCACTTTCGGCATAAGCAACATGGCGAATTCGCGCAAGCCATGCTTGCCAATCTGCATGTGAACAATGCCGAGGCATTGACACCGGCGTTGTTGGCCGGACTGGGAGTGGCGCTACAGCCTGAGTTCCTGGTCTGGTCGGGTCTGCAGTCGGGAGCGCTGGAAACAGTCATGGATGATTGGGAAGTGGAGCCCATTGCGCTGCACATCGTGACGCCACCAGGGCGCAGTCGGCCAGCACGCGTGCAAGCCCTTATCGAATACCTGGCGAAGCGGTTCACTCAAGAACCATGGGCACGCAGCGCCGATTGAGGGCTGCAAGGGGCTGGCGGACAGGCCCCATGTCCATTAAGGCGAAAGGCCCGGACTGTAGCGCGTTGCACGCCTGAAATCCGAGCCTTCAAACACTACTGCACGACGACGTTGGCCGGCACAGTGCTGGCCTTGGGCTTGATCAGGCTGAAGTCGATCAGGGCCTTTTGCGGACGTTGGTAGGGATCGCCAATCAGCAGCGGCCGTGGCTTGAAGCTGTCGCTGACCAGGCTGCGGCTGCGGTCCAGCTCGTCGAAGCTCAAGCCGGCGAGGTCAGCCCAGGTGTGAATCAACTGCGAGCTGCTGTAAGGCCGTTGCACATCGCCCTGCATATTCCAGTCGTGGGTGGCGCGCCACTTCGGCGAGGCCCAAGTCATGAAGGGGATGGTGTACATCGGCGCCGTCGGCTTGCCCTCGTTACGACCCAGGGTGCCGTGGCCGGCCGAGTCGAACACATCCTCGCCGTGGTCGGAGAGGTACAGCAGGAAACCGTTGGGGTCGGTCTTGGCGTAGTCCTTGATCAGGCTCGACACCACGAAGTCGTTGTACAGCACCGCATTGTCATAGCTGTTGTAGGTGGGCAACTGGTCGTCGTTCACGCCGTCCGGGACACCCTGGCGGTCGGTAAAGGTGTCAAAGCTTGGCGGATAACGGTACTGATAGCTCATGTGGGTGCCCAGCAGGTGCACCACGATCAGTTTGCGCTCAGCCTTGTCGGCGAGGGCCTTGGTGAACGGCTCCAGCACGTCGCCATCGTACTGGCGGGCGTTCTGGTTGCGGTTGTTGTTGAGGTACACCTGCTCGTCGGCCTGTTCGGAGAACGTGGTGAGCATGGTGTTGCGCTTGGTCATGGTCTGTTGGTTGGTGATCCAGAAGGTCTTGTAGCCGGCTTGTTTCATCATGCTGACGATGGACGGGGTCTTGAGATACAGGTCCGGGTGCTCTTCGTCGGCAAAGGTCAGCACCTGTTGCAGCGCCTCGATGGTGTAGGGGCGCGGGGTGATGACGTTGTCGAACACGTCCAGTTGGTCACGCAGCTTGTCCAGCTCCGGGGTAGTCTTGCGCGGGTAGCCGTAGAGGCTCATGCGCTGGCGGTTGGTAGACTCGCCGATCACCAGCACCAGGGTCGACGGCTGGCCGGCCATGCTGTCCTTGAAGTTGCTCAGGGGCGGGATCTTGCTGACGTTATCGAGCATGCCCTGCATGTTGTTCAACTGTTGGGTGTAGCGGCGATAGGCGACGATCATCTGCCACGGCACGGCAGGTTCGACACGGGTTTCAAACCCATCGATGGCCCGCTCCAGGGTGTCGTTGGTGGCGATCTGCTTGACCAGCGGGTAGCCGACAATCGCCAGCACAATGACCGTCGCCGCGACCATCGCCCGGGCCTTGGGCAGATAGACCGGGCGCACGCGGGTCCAGAGGAAAATGGCCAGGGCGGTGTGGGCAATGAAGGCCAGCACGATCCACCAGGCAAAGTATTGGGTGGCGTATTCGCCGGCTTCAGAGATGTTCGACTCGAACATGATGAAGATGACGCTCTGGGAAAACTCCTGCTGGTAGATAAAGAAATAGCCCAGGCTGGCCATGGAACAGGCCCACAGCACCACACCGATCAACGCGGCGAGCAGCCGGGCGCGGCGCGGGAACAGGAGCATCGGCGCCAACCACAGCGCGCTCATGAAGAACGCCTGGCGGAACCCACTGAAGCCGGAGGTGCCGGTCAGTTGGATCAGCAGTTGAGTAATGCCGGAGAAATACCAGAAAAACAGGAACATCCAGCCAAGGCCGGCCCAATCAAACCCTTTTGCAGACTTCGTGCTGCGTTTGAACATCGCCATGCAGCGCTCCAACCCAATAATTGTCCCGGTCGCCAACGCCCATGCGTGAGGCGGCGTTCTGGCGGGGGATTATCGGGAAGGGCTGGTGAAAAGTTTGTGAGTTGGACCAGGGGCTTAGCAGGTGATGGCTTGATTCGTGAGCTGGGCCTGCAATTGCGCACGCAGGCGGATGACTTCCTGCTGCAACTGCTCACGCTCGTCTTTCAACTGGCGCAGCTCGTCGCGGCGGACGGTGACGTAAAGGGTCTGTGGCGGGCGTGTCATCTGTGCAGTGCGCATTGCTTACCTCGCAAATAGCCGGTGTATCGCGGTACCAGAGCGCTTGAATCGAGGCCCTCGGCAGGAGTCAGGGGCAATTCTGATTTCTTTTTCTGTGCAAGGGAACTTTTTTATTTTTCAAGGTCGCTGTGACTTTTCAGCCAGTAATGGTGAAACGATGGCCATTTTTGTGATGAAACTTGTGCGATTGGCGCCGGACTAATGGGTCATTGCGCTATAAACTGTGTCACACATTTTTTATTTTGTAGTTGGGAGCATCAATACATGCAACTGGGGATTATCGGACTAGGCCGCATGGGCGGGAATATTGCGCGCCGCTTGATGCTCAATGGGCATACCACCGTGGTCTACGACCGCAATGAAGCATTCGTCAAAGGCTTGAGCGACGAGGGCGCGACCGGTGTTACCGATCTGGCCGCCCTGGTCGCCGGCCTGCAAAAACCACGGGCCGTCTGGGTCATGTTGCCGGCGGGCGAGCCCACCGAAACCACGATCAACGACCTGAGCGAACTGATGGAACCCGGCGATGTGATCATCGACGGCGGCAACACCTTCTATAAAGATGACGTGCGTCGCGGCAAGGCCCTGGCGGAAAAAGGCCTGCACTACATCGATGTCGGCACCTCCGGTGGCGTGTGGGGCCTGGAACGCGGTTACTGCATGATGATTGGCGGCGACGCCGAGACCGTCAGGCACCTGGACCCGATCTTCGCCACCCTGGCCCCGGGCCTGGGCGATATCCCGCGCACCAAGGACCGCACCGCCACCGACGACCGTGCCGAGCGTGGCTACATCCACGCGGGCCCGGCCGGCTCCGGGCATTTTGTGAAGATGATCCACAACGGCATCGAATACGGCATGATGCAGGCCTTTGCCGAAGGCTTTGACATCCTCAAGACCAAGAATTCGGAAAACCTGCCGCCAGAACAGCGCTTTGACCTGAACGTGGCGGATATCGCCGAAGTCTGGCGTCGCGGCAGCGTCGTCTCTTCCTGGCTGCTGGACCTCACCGCCGATGCCCTGGCGACCGACCCCAAGCTCGACGGTTACTCAGGCTCCGTGGCTGACAGCGGCGAAGGGCGCTGGACCATCGAAGCGGCCATGGAGCAATCGGTGCCGGTGCCGGTGCTGTCCAACTCGTTGTTCGCCCGCTTCCGCTCGCGCCAGCAAAGCACTTACGGTGACAAACTGCTGTCGGCCATGCGCTTTGGCTTCGGCGGCCATGTGGAGACTTCCAAAAAATGACGGTCAACGGCAAGAAACCCAAGGCCGAACCCGCTCCACCCACTACCTTGTTCCTGTTTGGCGCCCATGGCGACCTGGTCAAGCGCCTGCTGATGCCGGCGCTGTACAACCTCAGTCGCGATGGCCTGCTGGGCGAGGGCCTGCGGATTGTCGGGGTGGATCACAACGCTATCAGCGATGCCGACTTCGCCAAGAAACTCGAAGACTTCATCCGCAGCGAAGCGGCGAGCAAGGTCAAGGGCAATGCCGAGCATGCACTGGACCCACACTTGTGGGCCCAGTTGGCCAAGGGCATCAGCTACGTGCAGGGCGACTTTCTGGATGACGGCACTTATGCCGACATCGCCCGCAAAATCGCCGACAGCGGCACGGGCAACGCAGTGTTCTACCTGGCTACCGCGCCGCGCTTCTTCAGTGAAGTGGTGCAGCGCCTGGGGCGGGCCAACCTGCTGGAGGAAAGCCCCGAGGCTTTCCGCCGCGTGGTGATCGAAAAGCCATTTGGCTCCGACCTGGCCACGGCCGAGGCCCTGAACGCCTGCCTGCTCAAGGTCATGAGCGAGAAGCAGATCTACCGGATCGACCATTACCTGGGCAAGGAAACGGTGCAGAACATTCTGATCAGCCGTTTCTCCAACGTGTTGTTCGAGGCGTTCTGGAACAACCACTACATCGACCACGTGCAGATCACCGCTGCGGAAACGGTCGGTGTGGAAACCCGGGGCAGTTTCTTTGAAAACACCGGCACCCTGCGCGATATGGTGCCCAACCACCTGTTCCAGTTGCTGGCGATGATTGCCATGGAGCCGCCGGCGGCCTTTGGCGCCGACGCGGTGCGTGGCGAGAAGGCCAAGGTGATCGGGGCCGTGCGCCCCTGGTCGCCGGAAGATGCGCGGGCCAACTCGGTGCGTGGCCAGTACACCGCCGGCGAGATCGGCGGCAAGGCGCTGCCGGGCTACCGGGAAGAAGCCAATGTGGCCCCGGACAGCAGCACCGAGACCTTTGTGGCGCTGAAGGTGATGATCGATAACTGGCGCTGGGTCGGCGTGCCGTTCTACTTGCGCACCGGCAAGCGCATGAGCGTGCGCGACACCGAAATCGTCATCTGCTTCAAGCCGGCGCCCTATGCGCAGTTCCGCGACACCGAGGTCGATGAAGTCAAGCCGACGTACCTGAAGATCCAGATCCAGCCCAATGAGGGCATGTGGTTCGACCTGCTGGCGAAAAAGCCCGGGCCGACCCTGGACATGGCCAACATCCAGCTGGGGTTTGCCTACAAGGACTTCTTCGAGATGCAGCCTTCCACCGGCTACGAAACCCTGATCTACGACTGCCTGACCGGTGACCAGACGCTGTTCCAGCGCGCGGACAACATCGAAAACGGCTGGCGTGCGGTGCAACCGTTTCTCGATGCCTGGCAGGCAGACGACGGGATCCAGGCCTACAAGGCCGGCGAAGACGGCCCGGCGGCGGCCGATGAGCTACTGGCCCGCGATGGCCGCGCCTGGCATCGCCTCGGATGAGTGAAGACGCGATCCAACCCATCCGTTTTGTATTGAGTGATATGGACGGCACCTTGCTGTTGCCCGATCACAGTTTGAGCCAGCGCACTATTGATGCGGTGCGGGCATTGCGCGAGGCCGGGGTGTTTTTCAGCCTGGCCACCGGGCGGCCGCCCAGGGCCATGCTGCAGCAGATCGAAGCCCTGGGCGTCGATGTGCCCACGGCAGGGTTCAATGGCGGCACCTTGGTCAACCCCGATGGCAGCATCCTGGTTGCGCACCATTTGCCCGCAGAGGCGGCGTTGATCGCCTTGGCGCTGTTAAGCGATCAGCCAGAGGTGGAAATCTGGGTGTTTGCCGATGGCGACTGGCTGCTGCGAGACCCCACGGGCCCCATGGTGCCCCGGGAGCAGCACGGCTTGGGATATGCGCCAGTGGTGGTGGAGAGTTTCGAGCCGGTCCTGGGGCGGATCGACAAGATCGTCGCGGCCAGCACCAATGCGGCGTTGCTGGTTGAGCTGGAGGCACAGTTGCAGCCCAAGGTCACGGGCCTGGCCCAGGTGTCGCGGTCGCAGCCGGTCTATCTCGATATCACGGCGATGCAGGCCAACAAGGGCGATGCCCTGAAAACCCTGGCCGCTCACCTTGGGGTGGCGCTGGAGCAGACGGCGGCTATCGGCGATGGCGGCAATGACCCGGCGATGTTCCAGGTGGCCGGGTTATCGATTGCCATGGGCCAGGCCGAAGAGGCGGTCAAGCGTCAGGCCGATGTGGTTACCGCCAGCAATGTCGAGGACGGCGCGGCCCAAGCGATTGAGCGGTTTATCCTTCACAGCCAGTAACTGACCGCGTACCAGCCCAGCACGCCCATCACCACGGTGTACGGCAGCGCCATCCACACCATGCGCCCGTAGGACAGGCGGATCAGCGGCGCAATCGCCGATGTCAGCAAAAACAGGAACGCCGCCTGGCCATTGGGTGTCGCCACGCTGGGCAGGTTGGTCCCGGTGTTGATCGCAATGGCCAGGGTCTCGAAATGCTCGCGGCTCATATGGCCGGATACAAACGCCTGCTTGACTTCGGTGATATAGATCGTTGCCACGAACACGTTATCGCTGATGGCTGACAGCAGGCCGTTGGCAATAAACAGCATGCCCGGTTGTTGTTCGGCGGGCAGGGCCAGCACCCACTGGATCAGCGGGGTAAACAGCTGTTGGTCATGAATCACCGCGACCACCGCAAAAAACACCACCAGCAAGGCGGTAAAGGGCAGGGCGTCCTTGAAGGCGTTGCCGATGCGGTGCTCTTCGGTAATCCCGGTGAAGGCGGTGATCAGCACGATCACCAGCAGGCCGATCAAGCCCACCTCGGCGATATGAAAGGCCAGGCCGGCGATCAGGATCAGTGCGGCCAGGCCTTGGACAAGCAGCGCCGCCCGCTGGCGCGGGGTACGCTCGGCGTTGTCCTCACGGGCGTAGTTGGCCAGTACCTGGCGCACGTTGTCCGGCAGCAGGGTGCCGTAGCCAAACCAGCGCAGCTTTTCCAGCAGCACGCAGGTGACCAGGCCCGCCGCCAGCACTGGCAGCGAGACCGGGGCAATCTGTTGGAAAAACTGGCTGAAATTCCAGCCCATTTCGTGGCCGATCAACAAATTCTGCGGTTCGCCCACCAGGGTACACACGCCCCCCAGGGCAGTGCCAACGGCGCCGTGCATCAACAGGCTGCGCAGGAAGGCACGGAACTGCTCCAGGTCGGCGTGGTGCAAGGTGGGCAGGTGATGGTCGTCGCTGTACGCGCTGTCCTGGCGTGGATCATTGCCTGAAGCCACCCGGTGATACACCGAATAGAAGCCCACGGCGGCGCTGATAATCACCGCAGTCACGGTCAAGGCATCGAGAAAGGCCGACAGGAAAGCCGACAAGAAGCAGAACATCAACCCCAGCAGCGCCTTGGAGCGTACGCCCAGCAGCAGGCGTGAAAACAGAAATAGCAGCAAGTCCTTCATAAAGTAGATGCCGGCCACCATAAACATCAGCAACAGGATCACCGGGAAGTTATGCAGCAGCTCGTCGTACAGTGCCTGGGGCGTGGTCATGCGCAGCAACAGCGCCTCGACCATCAACAGGCCGCCGGGCATCAGTGGGTAGCAGTGCAGCGCCATGGCCAGGGTGAAAATAAATTGCGCCACCAGCAACCAGCCGGCCGCGACCGGGCCGAAAGCCCAGAGCACCAGGGGGTTGAGGATCAGGAACGCGAGGATGCTGGCCTTGTACCAACGGGGCGAGTGCCCAAGGAAGTTATGGGCGAAGGCCTGGGCCATTGAACCGGACATGGGGTGCTCCTGGGGGCGAGAAGCGCGCAAAGTGCCCGATGCCCACCGGAAGATCAAGTGAACATGGCCTGGCGGCTATATAAAGAAGAGCGAAACCAAAGTGTCAGGCATGCAAAACCCGTGACGAGGATCGAACTCACGCGCCACGGGTTTAGTCGTCTTAACAAGTTGCAGCCAATATTAAGAAGCGACGGTATGTCGCAGTGGCTGCATTAACTTACTTGGGCATTGCCCAGGATTGAAGTTGATAACCTTCGCCATTGAGTTCGGCGCGGGCTTGCAGCAGCAGGGTTTCCAATTGTTTTGGGTCGGAATAAGTGCTGCAAGGAATCTGTTTGCGCCCGATGCGCTTTTCGGTGCGGTCAATCACGGTCAGGCTCAGTTCGCCAGTCCCGTCTTGTGGGGCCCAGGCCACGCAGTGAAAGGGTTGGAAAGCACGGTCTGCGATCAAAAGAGCTTCGTTGATACGGAGCGGGGCGTTCATGGGGTCTTCTCTCTAAGTGCCCAATCAAAAGATGTGCCGTCGGTTGGGCTTACCGTTCGGCTAGTACCTGTACTGATGCACGATGACAGGGTACGGGTCACATGTTAGAGCAAGAAAATTCAACTTTTCGTGATTAACGTCATGTAAGGCGTGATTTTGAAAGGTCAATGAAAGATTGAAGTCGCATGTATTGAGGGGGGCTGATCGCCAAATGCTGTATCGGTGATGGTTTTATCGCGAAACGATACAAGGGGAGTGTCAAGATCTTGCTAGGGTTATGAGCAGCTCGTCCAAACTGTTGTTTCTTAATAACTTTAATGATTTTGACGCCAAGGAACAGTCATGGTTGTTACACCAACCCTGCGTCGCTTGCTTGTGGTCGACCCTTGTGATGATTGCCACCAGTTATTGCCTGGTTTGCAGGCGGCTGGCTGGGATACCGACAGCTGTGCCCTGGAGGCCCTGGGCGAGCGGACCTGTGACGTCGGCTTGTTGCGCCTGCAGCCTTTTCACCTGCAGCGCCCCGAAGCGGTCAAGGAGCTGATCAGCCGCAGCGGCACGGAATGGATCGCTGTGCTCAGCCCCGAGATGTTGCGCCTGCAGAATGTCGGCGACTTTGTGTGTGAATGGTTTTTTGACTTCCATACCTTGCCGTTCGACGTGTCGCGGGTCCAGGTCACCCTGGGGCGTGCCTTTGGCATGGCGAGGCTGCGAGGCAAAGGTGCGGCCCAGGTGAATGCGCCGGAACATGAGCTGTTGGGTGACAGCCGGCCGATCCGCGAGCTGCGCAAACTGCTGGCGAAACTGGCACCTACCGAGTCGCCGATTTTGATCCGTGGCGACAGCGGCACTGGCAAGGAGTTGGTGGCCAAGACCCTGCACCGCCAATCCCAGCGCCACGCCAAGCCTTTTGTGGCGATCAACTGCGGGGCTATTCCAGAACACTTGATCCAGTCCGAACTGTTTGGCCATGAAAAGGGCGCCTTTACCGGCGCCCATCAACGCAAGATCGGGCGCATCGAGGCGGCCAATGGCGGCACCTTGTTCCTCGATGAAATCGGCGACCTGCCGCTGGAGTTGCAAGCCAACCTGTTGCGCTTTCTCCAGGAAAAACACATCGAGCGCGTCGGTGGTAGCCAGCCGATCCCTGTGGATGTGCGGGTATTGGCCGCGACCCACGTCGACCTGGAAGCCGCTATCGAGAAGGGCGCCTTCCGCGAAGACTTGTACTACCGGCTCAATGTCCTGCAAGTGATGACCGCGCCGCTGCGTGAGCGCCATGGCGATGTGGGCATGTTGGCCAATCATTTTTCCAGGTTCTACAGCCATGAGACCGGCCGCCGCCCGCGCAGCTTCAGCGAAGATGCCCTGATCGCCATGGGCAAGCATGCCTGGCCGGGTAATGTGCGCGAGCTGGCCAACCGGGTACGGCGCGGCCTGGTACTGGCCGAAGGGCGACAGATCGAAGCGGCCGACCTGGGCTTGCAAAGCCGGCAGGCCATCGTGCTGCCCATGGCGACACTGGAAGACTACAAGCACCGCGCCGAACGCCAGGCGCTGTGCGATGTGCTGAACCGGCATAGCGACAACCTGAGTGTCGCCGCCCGGGTGCTGGGGGTGTCCCGGCCCACCTTCTACCGGTTGCTGCACAAACACCAGATCCGCTAGGGCGGGTAAAAAAGCCCCGTCGCGACCCTTATCGCGGCGGGGCTTTTCCTTCTCTTGCTTTTAGAAGTAGTACGGGAATTTCAGGCTGAAGGTAAAGTCCGGCGCGTCATCCGTCATGCCGATGGCCAGGTTGGGCACAATCGTCAGGTTTTCGCTGGCGGCGATGGTCATGCCGACGTTGAAATAGCCGGCATTGGCGTCACTGGACACAATCGACTGCCAATCGCCATTGTCGGGCTTGAGCTTGCTCTTGCGCTGGATCAAGTCAGACACCGAGAACGACATACTCATACGCTCGTTCAAGGCAAACGCCACGCCAACCCCGAACTGGAAGCTGTCGCCCAGGCGGACCTTGCCGCCGACTTTTTCGTTGACCGTCGAGCTGATATCGTCAAACGAGTCCTCGAAGTTGTGGGTGTAGGAGAGTGAGCCGAACAGCACCGCCGGATCGAAAGTCTTGACCAGGGAGATCCCCGGGGTAATCGACCAGACGCCGTTGCCGGTCGGCAAGTTCTCCGGCACATAGAGATTGGTATTGGAGGGCGAGCGCACCAGTTTGATCCCGAACGGTTCCTTGCCGGTTGGCGCCTTGACCCGTACCGACACCACGGCATCGGGCATCGTCGCCGACTCGTCGAGGAACTTGTAGGCAATCCCGAAGTTGACATCGCCGATGGTGGGATCGCGGCTGACCGATTCCTCGGAAGTTGCCGTGCCCGAGCCGCCATTTGCGCCACCGGACTGATAGGTCGATTCGCGGTACACCACCGGCACGTTGACATCGAACTGCCAACGGTTATCGACGTTATAGCGGCCCGTCAGGTCCAGGGTCCAGTTATCGGCCTTGATGCGGTCCAGGTTGATATTGCCCAGGAAGATCGAGTCCAGCGCCAGGAAGCCATTGAGGGTCAATTGCCGGGCATCGTAGCGGGCGTAAGTAATGCCCGTCTCAACGCTGAACTTGCCATTGCCGAAGAAGCCGCTGGCCTCGTTATAGAGGTTGCTGACACTTTGTGCCGGGGCCGAATCATCCTTGAGCGCCTGCCCATAGGAGCTGCCGCCGGCGGCCACGGTACTGCCACTTTGCTTGAAGTCGGCTGGCGACTTGGCCAGGCGCTTGGGCGCAGGTGTCGCGGGCTGGTCTTCTACCTGGCGTACCCGTTGTTCCAGGACCGCCAGGGCTTTTTGTTGTACTTCATAGCGTTGCTTGAGTTCCAGAAGTTCCTGTTTGAGGGTTTCGATATCGGCGTCTGGCGCTGCGTACAACAAACTCGCTGGCAAGATCGTACTTAAACAAACAACGGCGCGTAGCGATAACGTTCGATGCATGAAATAAGCCGTCCTTTTCTAATGCGTAAGTGTCGAGGGTCAGCGTAGTTCAATAACCGAGCGTGCGTAGGCCCTTGAGTTGATCCAGATTACAGTTCAAAGCCACGTTGTTTAGACCGTTATTACCCAGCACGACATTGAGTTGGGTCATGTTGTTTACGAAGTTACTGTTGCCTTGCAAAATTGTGCCTTGCAGAACATTACCGCCGCCGATTTGCTGTACGGCGCTACCCTGATTATGGTTGGCCTGGATCGCCATCTGCAGGCCGCCGTTATTGGCCGAGACACTGACTTTGCCGGCGGCGCTATTGCCGGAGATAGAACCACCGGCGACCAGTACCTGGCCCGACTGCACCAGATTGGCGGGCGCCAGGCCGTTTTCACTGACATTGATCCCGACGTTGTTATAGGCGGTATTGCCATCGCCAGCGGCGCGGACGGTTTGTGTCACGCCGCTGCCGGTACCCAGCCCGGAGCCGCCGATGACCGTGCCGGTGCCCGTGGGGCGGTCGCCGCCCTTGCCGGTTTCCCCGGTGGTCTGCACGTAGAACTGCGGCGTGATGGTGGAGGCGTCGATCTGCATGTTGGCCTTGACGGTGCTGGTATCACCGGCGGCGTTGGTCCAAGTGGTGCTCATCACGATGCCGAAGCTGACAATCCGCCCCGGCATCACGAAACGGCCGCGCAGTTGGGCCAGTTCCGCGTCATTCATTTCAATCGGCTTGAACGCCGAGGCTGCATAAGCGGGCATTGAGGCTGCCAGGCACAGGACCGTCAGCCAACGGTAAGTGTTCATCATCTGCTCCTGGAGCTTCCTGCTCCTGATGGCGCTTCTAGAAGAAGTCGCTCTGGATGAAACCGAAGTCCATCAGCTCGGCATCGCCCACGGGCCGGAACTCGTTCATTTTGCTCTTGGCGGTCAACGGTATCGGCGGGTCGAGCAGGGCGTTGGCCTTGTCGTAGCCTTCACCGAGCACGGCGAACACGATGCCATTCCATCCGGCGAGGAAATCGTCCCGCGAGTAACGCTTGTTGCCCAGTACCGGGTCGCCGATATAGATCCAGTCTTTCTCGGCACGTTGCATCACCACAAAGTGCTTGTAGCCACGGATATCCAAGAGCACCACCACCGGGATCTTCACCGTGGTCAGGGTGTCCGGCCCGATCTTGTAGCCCCGGGCCCGCATGCCGATGCTTTCGAGGTAGCGCTTCATATCCAGCATGGAAAAGCCCTGGGTGCGTACCAGGTCCTGGTCGGCGTTGACCAACATGCCCTTGATGACGTGTTCCTCATCGACATCCAGCCAGTAGCCCTGGCGCAGGATGGTGGCGAGTGCTGCGGCCCCGCAGCTGAAATCGGTTTTTTGTTCCACCAGGTTGGCAAACCGCCGCTCGCGGATGCTCTCGACTTTCTTGAAGACCAGCGCACCGCCGGGCATGGCGGAAATCGCCATTTGCCCTGCCCAGGACGGGCCGGTGAGCATTAACAGCAGGCACAAGGTCGCGAGGCGCATGATCGAATGACCTGTTGGACACGGGAATAAAAAAGGGCCTTGTTGCCAAGGCCCTCTGCATCAGGTCAGAAGCGTACGCCGCTGCCCGCTGCACACTGGGTGCAACCGCTGCCCAGGGACAGGGAGTTGGATTGCTGGTTGCCAGAGCCCGCAGACACGTTGATGCCGATGTTGCCGGAAGCATTGTTGCCCGAGTGGTTGATCGAGGCATCGTTGTTGACGTAGGTCTTGCCCCAGTTGCCGTAGCCTTTGCCGGCCGATGCGGTGTTGAGGAAGGTGTTGTTCAGCGATTCCTGGCTGGTGACGGCCGCAGCGCCAATGTTTTTGCCGTCGGAGGTTACGATTGCCAGGTTGTTTTTCTGCTGGTTGCCTTGACCTGCGGTGACGTTGACACCCACGTTACCCGAACTGTTGTTCGCCGAGTTGTTCAGCGAAGCATCGTTTTGCGTGCCTTTGTTGGTGAACTTGTTGTTTTTGGACGTTTGCTCGACGTCTACGATCGCGAAAACGGCCAGGGCATCCTTGGCAGCACTGCTGGTAATGGCTGCGCTGTTGTCTTGTTGGTTACCACTGCCTGCGGCAACGTTGGCCCCCAGGTTACCGTCGCTGTTGTTCAGCGAGTGGTTGGCTGAGGCGTCGTTGTTGGTTTTGGTGTCGTCGAACTTGTTGTCTTTGCTCAGTTGAGAGTCGGTCACGACCGCAGCAACGGTGCCGCTAGGGGCCGGGGTTGGCTTCCACTTATCTTCATTACCCGCTTGTGCAGCAACAGCCATGAGCGCAGCCAGAGCAAAAACCAGTGGTTTGAGAGCCATTGTAGGTTTCATGGTGTATCTCCTTGCTTCTAATTGGTTGGTTAAGTGTTGGTACGGTCTTGCAAACACCGATCAAGCGCTTACTTGATCGTGATACCCAGGGTGTTAGCCACACGGTTCCCCACCCCTGCACTCTGATTCACCTGTACCACTCCACGGCTGCCGGTGAAGGCCTGGTCGCTGGTCACGACCTGGCGGCTGCCAGTGGTAGAGGCGGATCGGGAGTCTGGTAACAGCGTCATGTTCTGTTGCGACAGGACGCTGTCATCGATGCTTTGCGGGCCAGGGTTGATACTGATCCGCACCGCATTGATTGCCTGGTTGTTGGCCCCGGCCGACTGGTTGACACCCAGTACACCGTTGCCGTTGCTGAACGATGAGCCCTGGATCGCTGCACTGGCATTCAGGGCCGGGTCGACCTTGCCGTCGAGCCGCTGCACCAGTGCGTCAGTGGCTTGGCCACCCACCGCGATTGCGCGGCTATTGATCTGTTGTTGCTGGTTGCCGGCGGCCTGATTGACAGAGGCGACGCCGCTGTACTGCTGGCCGGAACTGTCGATCAGCGCATGATTGTTACTGTCGGCCAGCGCGCTGGTGCAACCGAGGAGGGCGAGGATCAGCCATGCGTGCTTCATTTCTGGCCTCCCATCAGGCTGCCGAGGTTGTTCAGAGGGGCCATACCACGCTGGATCGTCCCGCTGATCTGTCCGCCCAGGCTGCCGCCGCCGCTATGGCCCGCCGCCGCGCCGGCACCCAGCCCGGAGGCGCTGCTGCCATGGGTGGTGCTCAAACCGGGGAGGGTGCCATTGGGCAGGATGGAGCGTGTGATGCTTGACCCGCTGCTGACCCCGGCGAAGTCGTTATCGTTGAGTTCGCCGTTAGCCGTGGCGCGCAGAATCTGCGCGCCAGGATTGGCATTGGCCGTAGAGGGATAAGGGTCCGGGCCGAAGGAGGAACGCCCGGCCATATGGCCTTGGACGTTGCGCCCGGTGACGATCACGCCGTTTTCGGCCAGGGCCGGCACGCTCACACTGGCGCTGAGTACACAGCTGATCAGCAGCAGGCTCAGCGAGCCTTGATTGAGAGTTGCCACGGCATCATTCCTTGTTTTGTGGCGCTGACCCTAAACAGCGCTGCAAGGCATAGAGCAGAAGCTGTGCCGCTTTTTATATTGTGTTCTTTTTCAAGGAGTTGGGATTGTTGGCAGGGCGGACGTAGGCCCCGGTGTATCAGGCATGAAACAGGGCGCTACCCAATGACCAGCACCTGGCATGTTTCAGCCATGCAACACTCTTGATGACGAACCGATGAATCCGCCGCCACAGGGGCGTTGCGCAGGGAGGGGTGTTTCAAAAGTGGACATTGCGACGCGCACAGAGGTCGCGCCCGGTACTGCCCAAGGCGCTGTCTTTGCGTCGCTCAGGTCTTGGGCGTTTTACGCGGTATCGCGTTGAGCACGGTGTTGCCATCCTGGTTCTGGGTCAGGTAGACCGGTAGGACCTTGGGCAGGGAGGACACCAGGTGGGTGACTTCATGGATATCGTAGATCCCGCCAATACGGATGTTGCCGGTACCGGTATCGGCCAGCATCACCGGTTTGCTCAGGTAGCGGTTGATCAGCGGCAAGGCATCCACCAGCGCCAGGTTGTCGAGGATCAACTTGCCCCGACGCCAGGCCAGCGCCGGGTCATGGGGGGAGAACGCCTGCAACTGCGGTTGCGCATCACCCCGGTTGTAACTGGCCTGCATGCCGGGTGTCAGGCTCAGGCCGCTGTGGCTGGCATCGCTGCTGATCTTCACCGAGCCTTCCAGCAACATGACCCGCACCTGATCGTCGTACTTCCAGACGTTGAACTGGGTGCCGGTCACCCGGATCTGCCCCGCGCCGACGTGGAGCACGAACGGGTGTTCACGGTCATGGCTGACGTTGAAGAACGCCTCACCTTTTTTCAGGGTGGCCCGGCGCTCATGCTTATAGTTGCTGTAGACCAGCTCGGTGCCCAGGTTCAGCTCCACTTCGCTGCCATCGGCCAGTGTCACTTGGCGCAGGCCACTGGTGGCGTCGTAATGCTCATAGGAACTGGGCAGCCAACCCGCTTCCCAGCCAGTGAAGGCGGCCAGAGGCAGAGCCAGCAACGAGATGGCGGCGGCCACGGCATAGGTGCGCCAGCGGCGGGGCGGTGTGACTTGCGCTAGCGGCGGGGCCGTTTCGCTGCTGCGCGGCAAATGGTCGGCCACCTCCCAGACTTCCAGCATGGCCGCATATTCAAAGGCATGCAGGGGATGCGCATCGTGCCACTGTTCAAACGCCTGGCGCTCGGCCGCCGTGCAATCAAAAGCGTGCAGGCGCATACACCAGTGCGCAGCGGCATCGGTGATCGCGTCATAGTCGGCTTCTGAAAGGGGCTGTTCGGTCATTGGTGCTTCCTGATTTCCTACATTCTAACCTTCCCGGCAGGGTGCCGAGAACCGCCATCATGGCGTATGAGCATCAATGTGGAACTAATTCAGCCTGCAAACACCCTAAAAATCTGGATCTGTAAGTCATTCTCGCTAACGGAGTAAGAACATGCTGAAGAAAACCCTCACCACCCTGCTTGCCACTGCCACCTTGCTCGGCGCCGGAGCCGCCCTGGCCGACAAGCCAGGAGCCGGCTGGATCACCATCGAAAAAGCCATCGAAACCGCCAAGACCAAGGCCGGTTACATTGAGGTCTACCAGGCCGAAGCGGACGACAATGGCTACTGGGAAGTCAAAGGCCGCAAGGCTGACGGTGTGGTCTATGAAGTACGCATCGACGGCGCCTCGGGCAATGTGCTGCGCGACCAGAAGGACTGACCCCGGCGATCAGTTTATCGACTCCCTTCGACTGGAGGGCACTGGGTCCAACTGGCGACCCAGGTGACTGATCAGGAACGCCACCGAGTCGGCATTGTCCAGCATCGTGTCGACTCGCCTGGCCAGGTTGCTCATGAAAATCCCCCGCGCGTTGCTCAAATCCACGCCCCCGGTGGTGCGCAGTATCTGATTTTTGATGTGCCCGGTTTCAGGGGTCGCTCCAAGGTCACGCCAGAAGGTGCCACTGATATCGGGGAACTTGAACAGTTGGGTGATGGGGGTTTTGCGCGAGTAGCTCTGGTCCTGGTAGCTTTTCTGGGAATCCGACAGGGTGCGCCCAGCCTGCGTCAACGTCTCGATCAGATCGGAAAACGGCATCACCGCGTTCAGGTAGGCGGCATCGGCTGTCATCGCCACCACATGGCTCATCTCATGAATCAACATCGTCGCCCGCGCATGAGCCGCCCGGTCGAAATAATCCGGCAGGTGATTGTCATAGTTGCTCAACGGCGGCGTAAAGAAGTGTTCGGTCAGGTAAAACCGTCGCTGCGGATCATTGTCGATGACAAACCCCCAATTCTGTTGTGGGTCCGTTCGATGGGCGCCCACGACGAAACGCTTTGAATCGATCGTAGACAGCGTCGGATCCAGCAGGCCGGCGAGGATCAGGTCGACAATGCGGTGCAGCTTTTGCACCAGGACCGGATCAATCTCTTGCGGGCCATGATCCGGGTCGATATCAATCCCAAAAAACTCATTGATGAAGCGATGGATCCGCGTCACAGGGGCTATCCCAGGTGCCAGCAACCCCAGGTTCAACTTACAGTTCTGTACATAAAACGTCGCCAGGTCGAGCGCCTCCACGATCATCCGGGCCCGCTCGGGATACAGCGCACGAATTGCCTGCATGCCAACCGCTTCGATGTTCATTATCTGACGTGCCGCAGTCCGAGTTTCTGAGCGGTCCTGCAGGCGGCCATAAGCCTGGCCAAAGCGCGCGATATGGTTGCGCGTATCGACCACCCATTGCCCCAGGGTATTGCGCCACACAAACGGGCCGTTTTGCTGCTCCGTCGCAATGCGCCAGAACGCGCCAAGGGGGTTGACCTGATACACCTTGCCAGCCATGGGAATGTAGGACGCAGCGTTATGCTGGTATATCCCCTTCAGGGCGTTGTGCTTGAGGTTGACCAGCGCCACATCGTGCACTTCGCTGGGCGACAGCACAGTGCGTTCAGGGGTGGTGATGTCCAGCGGCCAGTTCATAGAGGGCAACGGTGCAGGGGGTGTTTCTTCTATCGGCTCCAGGATGAGCGACTTTGCTTGCTGCAAGGCCTGGCCAACTGCGGCCATTTGCGCAACGCCGTCGATAAACGCCTGCAAGGCCCGTCGCCAATGATGGTCTTGCAAGGCCTCGGCGGACTCGGTGAACAGGGAAATGCTCTGCCAGATCACCCAGGGCAACGCCAGCTTGCCAGGCAAAAAGCCGATCACCCGGCCAACCGAACCACTGAATACCTGCTTGATGGTTTCCCATTCCTCTTCAGCCCCGCTGATCGATTGGGTGCCCAGCAACTTCAGAAGCAACTGCCGGTTGTCGTCGAACAGTTGGCTGAACAGGTTGCCCTGGATCGGATTGAATCCCAGGGTGCTGGCCAGCAAGTTCCGATCCGTGGCGTCCTGGGGCGCGGGCAGGCGCTTGAGCACACAGTCTTGCAGGGCGCCGGGCCGGTTCAGGGCCTCCAGGCACTGTGCTTCGTTCTCGAACTCGGTAAAGCTCAAGGTCGGATGATAAGGCGCATACAACACCTGCACCCCCTGGCGCCCGGCGCCAATGAGGTACAGCCCCAGGGCGGTTGCTGGCGCAGCGCCGGCCGTGGCAATCAACTCCAGGGGCCTGACCCTGGCCGTCGTGCCCATGACCGCTGCGCGGGCAATGGCGTCTGGCATGTCGACCACCTGCTGGATCAGGTCAAAGCCCCGTTCTGACAGGCGCTCCTGTAGCTTGAGGGCGTGGGCGTGCTGTAACAGCTGCCAGGGCACTTGCTGGCTGAAGTCCCTGAGGCGCCGCTCGAAACCGGGGTTGGCAGCCGATAAACGTTCCGTCACATAGGCTTGATAATCCTCGTGGGCTTTGAACTGCAACAGCATCTGGCGCACGACGGCCTCGGTCAGGCTGGGAGCCTGGCAGAGCACATCAAACCCGGCGGTTTGCAGGCTGGCGGGGTTCATGGCGAAATCCAGCAAGCCCTGGCGTTGGCCGGCCAGGGCCAACCTGGGCACAATCGTCACATCCGCAGCAAAGACTGAATAATCGACGAGCATAGCGTTGAGGCGGTCCGCCACGTGCTGACGCAGTGGCTGAAGTTCATCCAGATAATCCCGGCCATGCAGGGTATTGATGCGGTATTGCTCGAGGATTTCCGCCTGGCGTTGCTGCTCCCGGGGAGGCGCCGCTCCCAGCCCGTCCGGTAGGGAGTGCCGCAGTTCTGCCAGCCGTGCAATAGCCGCCGCACGCTGGAGGTTATTGACCGGGAGCTTTTTGCGCACCTGTCCCAGTGCCTGGAGCAATGACTGCGCTTTGGCCTTGAGCCCCAGGGTGTGTTGGCGCTGGGCGATGTACTGATTGATCCACGACTGCTGGCACTCCTGCAGGGCGGGTTCTTTTATCAACTGCAACGGCCCCGGCTCATAGCATTGATGGGGCAGGCGCGCAGGGGCGGCCAGGTTTTCCAGCAGGCTCAAGCGTCGGGTTGGGCTGCGTAGCCGATGCGCCAGGGTATCGTTCAGGGCACTGACCGAGGCGAAGACTTCCACGCCAGCGGCCGGCGTCCATAACACGGCGTGTCCAGAATGATGCGGGTCGAGACCTCCGCGCTCGGTGAGCACAAAACAGTTGGCCAGGCGATGCAGCGTGGTTTGGCCATTCACCCGCACCGACAGGGTGAATGCATCCGGCGTAAAGCCTTTCAATGTACGGCGCCGCTCAGGCGTGGCGTTATCCGGGCTCAACACTGTCTGCAGGATCTGGATATCACGCTCGTCGAGGCTCTTGTCCTGCCCCCTGAGGCGGGCTTCCTCCAGAATCCCCACTGACATGCTGTGCACCAGCTTGGGCAGCGCAGCTTCCAGGCCGGCGCGGGGGATCTGCGCGATTGTCTGGAGGCTCAGGCCAAGCAGCCAGTGCTCCACCATGGCATTGAGTCGGTCAATGCTCAGCTCCAGCCGTTTACTCGCCTGGCCGCGGATCCGTGGCCCGTACACCGCGTACTCCGGTGTGACCGGGATGGCCTGTGCCTGGCCGATCAGGCGGGCGATGCAATGCTCCAGCACGCTCTGGCTGGCCCGTGGCGTGCGTCGCTCCTGATCGTCGGCATGGCCTGCATAGCGGTTGATGTAAAGGTCTTGCGGGTTCAGCGGCAGCACGGTAGAGGGGCTGAACGTTGCACGCAGTTGGTCGGCAATCACCGTCTCAAGGCTGGGGACCAACGCCAGCAGGCTAGCCAGCGCATTCTCCACGCTGTGCAGTTGGCGGAGGGTCAGGCGCGCCTTTTCTGCGGGCACCGACGGGGCGGCCGGGTGCGTGCTCCAGCGTCCCCTGGCGTCCAGTGCCAGCAACCGATGGTCAAGCAGGGCACGGATATCCAGGCCGTGATCGAGCAGGGCATAGGCATCCATCGTCCCTTGATGGCGTCGGTAAACATCCAGGCAGTATTCGAGGTTCTGCTGCTGCTTGGCGATGATGTCTTCAAGCAAGCGCTTGAACACCGGGCCACTGAAGGGGGCCGGACTGAACTGCGGCTGTTGAAAACCGACAAACCGCGCGCGTTCCTCCAGGGCCAGGAAACCGAAGAAGTCATCTTCATGCCCGCGTGCCCCCACCATGGCCCTGAGTGTTGCCTGCAGGTCGCTGTAGTCCTCGAGTACCTGCAAACCCTTGGACTGGGTATAGAGATAGGCCTCGCTATTGGTGATGACCAGCGTACTGGCCAGTTCGACGTAATGGGGGTAGTGCTCCCACAGGCGGACTTTTTCGATAGCGAGTGTGGTGCGACGTTCGGCGGGCAGGTAGAGGGCGTCCAACTGTTGCCACTGTTCAGCCGAGATCACCTCTTCCTGGCGCTTGAACAGTAAATCGACCCGGGATTTATCACTTATGGCCTGGGCAAAGTACTCACGCCTTGAACAGCCAGCAGCCACAGGGCTGTTCCAGTAGGTCTCAAGTGCGTTGCGCAGGAACAGATGCAACTGCTGGGCGGCCTGTTTGATGCCGTCCTCCCAGTGGGTTTGCGCTTGCGTCTGGGTGGCGGCCACCTGTGGGTTCAGAAATACCCGGCGCAGGCCAACCGACCAGGACTGTTGCCGGTAATACAGCAACAAGGCATCGCGCAACAACAGCGCATTCACCCACCGGTCCTGGTCCGTGGGGGAGGTGGCCAGGGCGTAGAAAAACACATGGGTCTTGCGCTGGTCGATGTTCGCCAGGGATGTGTGCAAGGTACTGGCCAGCAGTTGATCCAGCAGGGTTTCCATCAACGGCAACTTGCCCAGTTCATCAAGCATGACCTGGACATTCAGGTGCTGGTAACGCTCGATACAGGCCTTTTGTTCGTCGAAGACATTGCCCTCGATCAGTTGCCGCGTGAGGCTTGAACCTGCCGCAAAGGTAAAGCCGGCCCGCTGGTCAATGGCCAGGAAGTGCAGGAGTTCGCGCTGTTTCTGAGCGTCGCGCAGGCGGCTTTCCAGCGTGTGTATCAACTGTTCATAGTCATTGAATTTTTCCAGGCCGGTCACTGGGCCATAGAAAAAAACCGAACTGTAGCTGCCCTGCGAGCCCATCACGAATGCCCCCGCCAGCTCAATCGGTGGTTGACCGGGGCGGTTGACCAGCAAGCGTTCGGCGATCATCGGCGGCGACTGCGCCTTGCGCCCGACCGCGTTGGCAAAGAACAGGTTGCGCAAGAAACTCCGGTCAAGGTCGGTGATACCGCGATGCCGCTCGCGGGCACTCAAGTGTTTGGCCAGGCGCATGGCCTCGGGGAAGAAATAGGGGGGTTGCAGGTCGTCCATCGCAAAGGCTCGGTGCAGGCTATAGATGCAGCGAGCCTAGGAGCGGGGGGCATTGCCCAGGCATTAAATAAATAGCGCGCAACCGCTGCCGGTGGTTGACAGCTCACTGGTCACACGTTGTTAATCAATGCGCTGGATTCCGCAGGCTGTTGCCCCTCCCAATAACAATTCTGGAGCTTCAGATGTCAGCCACACCCCTTGGCTTCACTGAACTTGTGACACTGCTCACGAGCATCTTCATCCGGCATGGCGCCTCGCCCGAGGTTGCCTGTGTGCTGGCCGACAACTGCGCCCGCGCCGAGCAGGATGGGGCGCATAGCCATGGGGTGTTTCGCATACCCGGCTATGTCTCGACCCTGGACAGCGGCTGGGTCAATGGCCAGGCGGTGCCGGTGGTTGAGGATGTTGCCTCGGGGTTCGTGCGGGTGGACGCCGCCAATGGCTTTGCCCAGCCCGCCCTGGCCGCCGCCCGCCCGTTATTGGTGGCCAAGGCCCGCAGCGCCGGGATCGCGGTACTCGCGATTCGTAACTCTCATCACTTTGCCGCCCTGTGGCCGGATGTGGAGCCGTTTGCCGAAGAAGGCCTGGTAGCCCTGAGCGTGGTCAATAGCATGACATGCGTAGTGCCCCACGGTGCGGATCGGCCCCTGTTCGGCACCAATCCCATCGCGTTTGCCGCACCACGGGCCGATGGACCGCCGATTGTGTTTGACCTGGCCACCAGCGCCATTGCCCATGGCGATGTACAGATTGCTGCGCGCAAGGGCGAGCGGGTGCCGCCGGGCACTGGGGTCGACAGCCTGGGCCAGCCAACCCAGGACCCCAAGGCGATTCTCGAAGGCGGTGCGCTGTTGCCGTTTGGCGGGCACAAGGGCTCGGCGCTGTCGATGATGGTGGAGTTGCTGGCCGCCGCCCTGACCGGAGGCAACTTCTCATTTGAGTTCGATTGGTCCAACCACCCCGGCGCCAAGACGCCCTGGACCGGCCAGTTGCTGATCGTGATCGACCCCAGCAAAACCGCCGGGCAAGACTTTGCCCAACGCAGCCAGGAATTGGTGCGGCAGATGCATGCGGTGGGGTTGCGCCGCTTGCCCGGCGACCGGCGTCATCGCACCCGGGCCAAGGCCGTGCAGGAAGGCATTTTGTTGGACGGGGATGAACTGGCGCGGCTGCGCACGCTGGCGCAGGGCTGATGGCCGACGCGGGCTAAGCCGCGCCGGCCGTGGCATCGATCAGTTGCGACGGCCCAGCAGCAGGCCTACCACCAGGCCCAAGCCGGCGGAAATGGCGACGGTCTGCCAAGGGTGGCCACCGATATAGGTTTCGGTGGCCTCTACCACCGGCTTGCTGCGCTCACGCACGTTGGACACCGACTCCAGGGCCTGCTTGAGCTTGATCGCCACCTGCTCGCGCAGGGTTTCACCTTCTTCTCCCACCAGCGATGCGCTGCTTTTGAGCAGTTTGTCCGATTCTTCGATCAGGGCCTGGAGTTCGCTGAACGCCTGGTCCTTGATTTGCTCTTCGACAGCTTGAGCGGCAGTTTTACGGGCCATTGAGTAGCTCCTTGCGGGGTAAGTGGGCAGTGAACAATGGAGTCTTCGCGCGGTGCAAAAGTTGCAGTTTTTTTTTCGCCGGGCCTCTACACGATGCAAAATCCGAATTCGGACCTTTCGACCTACAGTGTAAGATGTCACCTATTTGTGCAGCAGGTAATTCCACATGAGCTTCAATCTGGCCAACAAGCCCCTTGCCGAGCGCGCGGCGCTTGAAGATGAAAAGTCCCGTCTGTACGACTTGTGGCAAAGCAACCTGGGCAAGGCCAAGGGCGAGGGTGCACGGCTGTTTGGCGAGCGCGCCAAGCGCAAGGGCAAATGGGCCGAATGGGTGCGTTCGGAGCTGGACGGCATGTCGCCACCGGAATTTGCCAACATGGTACGCAGCGAAGTCAACCGCCTGATGGCTGCCAAGTAGGCGCAAGCTCGCTCCTACAGGTGGTCTACCAGGTCACGCTGTTGGGCAGGTCCAGGGTGCCGCGATCGACAAAGCGCATCGTGCCAAACACCCCACCCGCCAGCTTGCCGCGCAGTACATAGGGCAGGTTGTTCAAGCGCTGGGTCTGGCTCAGGCCCAGGGTCTGACGCAACACCGAAAACGCCGAAACGCTGACCGGTACTGTCAGAACCGTCTCGGAAAAGCGTGGGATAGAGCCCTGCTGATCACTCACCCCAGCCGCCAGCGGCCGGCCATTGACCTCCAGGTCCAGGGCCACGCCGTTGTAGTCGATGGCCGTGTCATTGGGGTTCTGCACCCGCAGCTTGATCGCAAAGCGTACCTCCAGGTCCTGGCTTTGCAGCGGCTCGATGCCCACCACATTGATATGCAGCGGGTCACGGTTGGGGAACAGGGCGCAGGCGCTCAGGCTGAGCAATATCAAAGACAGGGTCAGGCCGATCAATCTGCGCATAAGGGTTCCTATTTCGTCGGTTCCGGGTCCTGCATCACCTTGAGGGTAGAGGCTTCCGGGTCAAATTCATCTTCTTGCAGCTCTATGAACTCTTCAGGCAGGAAAATGTTCAGCAGGATCGCACAGAACGCTCCGACGGTAATCGGCGACTCGAAGATGTTATGCAAGGCCTTGGGCAGCTCGCGCAGCACTTCCGGCACCGCCGCCACGCCCAGGCCCATGCCCAGGGAAATCGCCACGATCAGCACATTGCGCCGATGCAGCCCGGCCTCGGCGAGGATCTTGATCCCGGCCACCGCCACCGTGCCGAACATGATCAGGGTCGCGCCCCCCAGTACCGGCTTGGGCATCAGTTGCAGCACCGCGCCAATCATCGGGAACAGGCCCAGCAACACCAGCAGTCCGGCAATGAAATACGCCACATAGCGGCTGGCCACGCCGGTCAACTGGATCACCCCGTTGTTCTGGGCGAAGGTCACCATCGGCAGGCTATTGAAGGTGGCGGCCATTACCGAGTTCAGGCCATCGGCCAGCAGGCCGGACTTGATGCGCTTGATATACAGCGGGCCCTTGACCGGCTGCTGGGAAATCATCGAGTTGGCGGTCAGGTCGCCGGCCGCCTCCAGGGGCGAAATCAGGAAGATCACCGCCACCGGGATAAACGCCACCCAGTCGAACGAAAACCCGTACTTGAACGGCACCGGCACGCTGACCAGCGGCACCTGGGGCAATGCCGCCAGGTCAACGCGCCCCAGCCACCAGGCCACCACAAAGCCCAGGGTCAGGCCGATGACAATCGAGCCCAAGCGCAGGAACGGGTTATTGAAGCGGTTGAGCACCACGATGGTCAGCAGCACCAGGGCCGCCAGCCCCATATTGCTGGCGGCACCCAGGTCGGCGGCGCCATAGCCGCCGGCCATGTCGGTAACCGCGACCTTGATCAGCGACAAGCCCATCAAGGTGATGATGGTGCCGGTCACCACCGGGGTGATCAGCTTGCGCAATTTGCCGATGAACTGGCTGAGCACCACCTCGATAAACGCGGCGAAGAAGCAGATGCCGAAGATCGTCGAGAGAATCTCATCGGTGCCGCCGCCCCGGGCCTTGACCATGAAGCCGGCACTGAGGATCACGCTGATAAACGAAAAACTGGTGCCTTGCAGGCACAGCAAGCCCGAGCCCACGGGGCCAAAGCGCCGCGCCTGGACAAACGTGCCCAGGCCGGAGACAAACAGCGCCATGCTGACCAGGTACGGCACTTCGCTTTCCAGGCCCAGCACGCCACCGACGATCAGGGTCGGGGTAATGATCCCGACGAAGCTGGCAAGCACATGTTGTAGGGCGGCAAAGATCGCGGCGGTGAAGTGCGGGCGGTCTTCCAGGCCATAGATCAGGTCGGATTTATAACGGGGGCGGGGGGCTTGAGCGTCAGACAAAATACGTGCTCGGGTCAGAAAATGGACGCGCAGGATGCCAGAAAGTGCCCGTTGTCAAAAGTGTGAAAATTTATTTCTCCGGACCCTGCAAAAAAACCTCAAGCCGGCCGATAACACGGATAGGCCCGTTAATGCTGAGATCGCAGCCAGGCCCCACAACAAACAGGTGTCACCGTGTCGCGGCAAGGATGCTCGCAGCCATCCCCTCTTGAGAGCTTTCCTATGTCCCTCCGTAATTTGAATATCGCACCTCGGGCGTTTCTCGGTTTTGCGTTTATTGCGTTGCTTGTGATTGTTCTGGGGGTGTTTGCCGTCAACCGCATGACGCTGATTCGCCAGGCCGCGCTGGATATGGGCGCCAACCAACTGCCGAGTGTCGGCTACCTGGCCAATATGACCGAGAACGTGTTGCGCCTGCGCATTCTGTCGTTCCGGGTGCTGGTCAACCGCGAACCGGCAGCCCTGCAGGAAGCCCAAGTGCGCATCGGGGTACTGGTGGACAAGGCGCGCCAGGCCCAGGCCGGGTATGCCGCGATGCCGGCCGGGGCCGAAGAGGCTGCGGTCTACAAGACATTTGCAGCCACGTTGGACAACTACCTCAAAGCCCAGGCTGAAATGCTGACGCTGTCCCAGCAGAACAAGGTCGAGGAGATGCGGGCCCTGATCAACAGCCGGATCAAGGACGGCACCGATCAGATGGGTGAACAGCTCAATAAGATGATTGCGATCAACGCCGCCGATGCCAAGCAGGCCGGGGAAGACGCTGGGCGCAGCTATAGCGATGCGATCAGCGGGATCATCGGGGTGTCGGTGGTTGCAGCGCTGATGACCGTCTTGCTCGCCTGGTTGCTGACCCGCAGCATCGTCACGCCGCTGCGCAAGGCGGTGGCGGCGGCGCAAACCATCTCCAGCGGCGACCTGAGCAAGGTTATCGAGGATGATGGCCAGGATGAACCCGCGCGCCTGATCGGCGCCCTGGCCACCATGCAGGGCAACCTGCGCCAGACGATCCAGCATATCGCCGGCTCGGCTACACAGCTGGCTTCCGCTGCCGAAGAACTGAGCGCGGTGACCGAGGAAGCCTCCAAGGGCTTGCAGCAGCAGAACAACGAAATCGACCAGGCCGCCACCGCCGTCAATGAAATGACCGCCGCCGTGGAAGAAGTGGCGCGCAATGCCGTGTCCACCTCCGAGGCCTCGACCCAGTCGAACCAGGCCGCACGGGAAGGGCGCGACCGCGTGGTGCAAACCGTGGAGGCGATCCAGACCATGACCCAGGACGTGCAGAACACCTCGGTATTGATCGAAGGCCTGGCGACCCAGGGCCGCGATATCGGCAAGGTGCTGGATGTGATTCGGGCGATTGCCGAACAAACCAACCTGTTGGCCCTCAACGCCGCCATCGAAGCCGCACGCGCCGGTGAAGCCGGGCGCGGGTTTGCCGTGGTGGCCGATGAAGTGCGCGCCCTGGCCCATCGCACCCAGCAATCGACCCAGGAAATCGAAAAAATGGTCGCCGGCATCCAGAACGGCACCGGGGACGCGGTGCAGTCCATGCAGCAGAGTAACCAGCGCACCCACAGCACCCTGGAAATGGCCCGCGCCGCCGGGGTGGCGCTGGAACAGATCACCCAGTCCATCAGCCTGATCAATGAGCGCAACCTGGTGATTGCCAGCGCGTCCGAAGAGCAGGCCCAAGTGTCCCGCGAGGTGGACCGCAACCTGGTGAACATCCGCGACCTGGCGACCCAATCGGCGGCCGGCGCCAACCAGACCAGCGCCGCCAGCCATGAACTGTCGCGCCTGGCGGTGGACTTGAATGCCATGGTGGCGCGGTTTGTGATCTAAGCAGGGAGGGCTTGGGTGGCTGGCATACCGCTATCGCAGGCAAGCCAGCTCCCACATTTAAATTGTGGCGTGGCCGAAATTCAGTGCCCGACCAAGCCCCCCTGTGGGAGCGGGCTTGCCCGCGATAGCGCTGTATCAGTCACTATTTCTAGTGGCTGATGCACCGCCTGTCAGGCTCCCCACACAGTGGGATTGACCAGGTTTTTCGGCCGCTCCCCCGCCAACGCCGCCAGCAGATTATCTACCGCGCACCGCGCCATCGCTTCCCGGGTCTCATGGGTGGCCGAGCCGATATGCGGCGTCGCCACCACATTGTTCAAGCGCAGCAGCGGCGAATCATGGTTCAACGGTTCGCGCTCAAACACATCCAGCCCCGCCGCGCGGATTGTGCGCTGTTGCAAGGCATCGATCAGGGCCGCTTCGTCCACCACCTTGCCCCGGGAGATATTGATGAAAATCGTCTCCGGGCCCATCTGGGCGAACTCCTTGGCGCCAATCAACCCCTGAGTCTCGGTAGTCAGCGGCAATGTCAGGCACACAAAATCGGCTTGTTGCAGCAACTCCGGCAAGCTGCGGTAGTGCGCGCCGAAACGTTGCTCGACCAAAGGCTTGGGCGAATGGCTGTGGTAGATCACCGGCATGCCAAAGCCAAAGTGCCCGCGCTGCGCCAGGGCTTCACCAATGCGCCCCATGCCGATGATGCCCAGGGTCTTGCCGTGTACATCGCTGCCAAAGTGCAAGGGGCCGATGTTCTGGTTCCAGTTACCGGCGCGCACCAGGTTGGCCAGCTCCACCACGCGCCGGGCGGTGGCGAGGATCAGGGCAAAGCCGGTGTCGGCGGTGGTTTCGGTGAGCACATCCGGGGTGTTGCTGAGCAAAATACCGCGCCGGGTCAGGTAGCCGATGTCGTAGTTATCGACGCCTACCGAAACACTGGCCACCGCTTCCAGGCGCGGTGCCAGGTCCAGCAGTTGGGCATCCAGGCGCAGGCTGGCCCCCAGCAGGCCATGGGCCGTGGGCAAGGCCTCGCGCAGTTGCGCCAGGCCGCTGGCGTCGAGGCTGTCAATCAGCGTCACCTCGGCGGCCTTATGCAGGCGGGCCATCAGCGGTGCGGAGAGTTTTTTGTAGAGCACGACATGTTTTTTCATCAGGTTCAGGCCTTCAATTCAAGCGAGTGCAGGGCTCGCGCCCCGGGCTGTTCGGGTTTGAGCAGGATCGTCAGCACCACTGACAACAGCAGCGCGCCGCTCATCAACAGGTAGGACGCCCCCGGCGAGCCGGTGCTGCTGTTGAGGTAACCCACCAGGTACGAGCCGCCAAACGAGCCCAGGGCGCCCATGCTGTTGATTAAGGCCATGGCGCCCCCGGCGACGTTGGCCGGGAGGATCTCCGGGACGATGGCAAAAAACGGCCCATAGGGCGCATACATGCAGGCGCCGGCGATCACCAGCAGGGTGTACGACCACCAGAAATGTTCGGCGCCCAACAGGTAGGAGCCATAAAACGCCACGGAGGCGATCAGCAGCGGGGGCCACACAAAACGTTTGCGTTTTTGCAGCTTGTCCGAGCCCCAGGACACAACAAGCATGCCAATCACCGCCGCCAGGTAAGGCAGCGCCGACAGCCAGCCGGCTTCGACCATATCCATCTGCAAGCCGGCCTTGAGGATCGACGGCAGCCACAGCACAAAGCCGTAGACGCCGATGCTCCAGCAAAAGAACTGCAGCGCGAGGATGATCACCTTGGGCGAGCGGAAGGCTTCGGCATAGTTTTTCACCGCCTTGAGCCCGACCTGCTCGGCGGCCAGGGCGGTTTCCAGGTCGTGTTTCTCGCCGGCGCTCAGCCATTTGGCATCGGCCGGGCGCTCATCGGCCAGGCGCCACCAGATAAAGGCCCAGAACACCGCAGGCAGGCCTTCGATGATAAACATCCAGCGCCAGCTGTAATGCTGTACCAGGTAGCCGGACACCACCGACATCCACAGCATAGTCACCGGGTTGCCGAGGATCAGGAAGGTATTGGCCCGCGAGCGTTCGGCGCGGGTGAACCAGTGGCACAGGTACACCAGCATCGCCGGCATCACCGCCGCTTCGACCACCCCGAGCATAAAGCGGATGGCAATCAGCATATAGGCGTTGGAGACCACGCCGGTCAGGGTGGCCAGGCCGCCCCACAGGATCAGGCTGACAAAAATCAGCTTCTTCACACTGCGGCGCTGGGCATAGATCGCCCCCGGCACCTGGAAGAAGAAGTAGCCGAGGAAGAACAACGCGCCGAGCAGCGAGGACATGCCCGGGGTGATCATCAGGTCTTCGGCCATCCCGGAGGCGGCGGCGAAGCCGTAGTTGGCGCGGTCCAGGTACGCCAGGCTGTAGGTGATAAACACAATCGGCATGATGTACCACCAACGGCGGGTGGCGAGTTTCAAGTGATTCATGGGGGGCTCCTGAGCTTGTTGTAGTTGTGGCAACAGGTAACGGGTTGAGGCCTGGGGTCAGCCGGTTTTTTGCCAGGCGGGCAGGTCGGCGCGTAGCGGCAGGCCTTCCATATCGCCACGGCTCTGTACGGCGCGGCTGCCGATCCAGTTGGCGCGCTGTACCGCCTGGGCCAGGCTGAGGTTTTCCAGCAGGGCACTGATCAGGCCCACGGCAAAGCCATCGCCAGCGCCAACGGTGTCCACCACCTTGGCCACCGGCACGGCGGCGACAAAACCCTGGTCCAGATGGCTGCGGTAGTAGGCACCGTGGGGCCCGAGCTTGATGGCCACGGCCTCCACGCCCTGGTCGAGGTAAAAGGCGGCGATATCCGCCGGGTCCTCGAAGCCGGTCAGCAGGCGACCTTCGCTCAAGCCCGGCAAGACCCAGTGCGCCAGGCAGGCCAGGGCGTTGATGTCGCGGATCATCGTGTGCGTGCTGGGCCATAGCGACGGGCGCAGGTTGGGGTCGAACGACACACTGCGGCCGGCCGCGCGCATCTCGCTCATCAACTGGCGCGACAGCTCGGCGGTGGCCTGCGACAGCGCGGGTGGAATCCCGGTGGCATGCAGGTGCCGGGCCCGCAGCAGCTCGGGGACGATGGCGGCGCAAGACAAGTGACTGGCCGCCGAACCGCGCCGGAAATACTCGACGACCGGATCGTTGCCGGTGTCTTCCCGGGACTTGAGCTGAAAGCCGGTAGGCTGCGCAGGATCCACCGCCACATGCCGGCAATCCAGGCCTTCGCGTTCCAGGGTAGCGACCACAAAACGCCCCAGTGAATCATCGCCGACCCGGCTCAGCCAGGCCACGTTGAAGCCCAGGCGCGACAAGCCGATCGCCACGTTGCTGTCGGCGCCGGCGATGCGTTTTTCAAAGTGGCCGGCCTGGGCCAGGTCGCCGGTTTGCTCGGCGACAAACATTGCCATGGTCTCGCCAAACGAGAGGATATCGATGTCAGACATGGGCATTCTCCACAGGGGCTTGGCCCAGATGGGCGAGGGCGGCGACCTGGGCGGCGGTGACCGCCAGCAGGTCCGCGCCTTGCAGCGGGAACTCCACGGCCCGGCTGATCCCCCGGGGCATCAGGCGCAGCAATTGTTCCCACAGATGCAGGTCGGCGGCGCCCGGCGGCAGGGCTATCAGCTTGCCGTCGGCCCGCCGGGCCACGGCCTTGCAGTGCAGGTAATCGACATGCCGGCCGAGCAAGCGCGCGGCGGTGAGGGCGCTCTGGTCTTGCCAGTGCCAGTTGCCGATATCGAAGGTCATCTTTACCGGTACGCCCAGGCGTTCGGCGGCATCGAAAAAACGCTGCAGCGGCTCGATACGCCCGCCGTGCAAGGTCTGGTCGTTTTCCACCAACAAGCGCACCGGGTGGCGGTTGAGCAGGGCGCTGAGGCTGTGCAGGTCGTGGGTGTCGGTGAAGTAACCCAGCGAAACCTTTAACCAGCGGGCACCGAACGCCTGGGCCCGGTCGAGGGTGGCGGCCAGCTCCGAATTGGCTTGGGCATGCCCGGCGACCCACAGCTCCAGGGGCGACGAAAACACACACTCCAGATCTTGCGCGGCGGCGGCCTGGGCCAGTTCGCCGGGTTGTTCGCTGGTCAGCAGTTCTTCACGCCATTCAATGCGCCGGGCACCGGCAGCGGCCAGCAGTGCGACGAAACTCAACTGGCCACGCTGGCGGACCAGGTCGGCACCGTAGCTGGAGAGGCTGATGGAAACGGGGTATTTATGCATTTTTATTGATCTCTGAAACCGGTTTCATCTGTAAATAAAAAAACGCCCCCCAGGCGGCGACGCCTACAGGGGGCGGGTTGAACCTCGGACGATCAGTTGCGGGGCAAAATCCAGGGAGCGGGTGGGCGAGGTATCGCCGCGCAAGCGCTTGAGCAAACACTCAAAGGCGCTGGCGCCTATGGCTTCGGTCGGCTGGGCCAGGGCAGTGATGCCGTTGCCTACCAGCGGGTACCATTCCAGGTCATCCAGGGCAATCAGGCCCACGTCCTCGAACAACCGACACCCCAACGCGCGCAGGGCTGTGGTACAGGCCAGTGCGGCGACGCCGTTGGCACAGAACAGGGCTTTGGGGCCGGCCTGGGGTGAGGCAATAAATGCCTGCAAACGGGCGGGCAAATCAGCGCCAATTTCCAGCACGGCGCCATGCAGTCGGTTGCGGCGACGGATTTGGGCATGGAAGCCTTCCATGCGTTCAACCCGCGAACTGGTGCCGTCAGCGGCCTCGCTGACCAGCAGGATCTCCCGGTAGCCCTGTTGCTCCAGGTGGTCCAGGGCCATGCCCACGGCTCGCGGGTTATCCAGGCCCACCAGGTCGCTGTGCAATGCGTCGACCTTGCGGTCCACCAGCACCAGGGGCATTTCCCGTTGCAGTTCCAGCAGTTGTTCGAGGTGATGCCCCAGGGTGTTCACGATCAAACCTTCGATGTTATAGGCGCGCAGGGCGGCCAGGTGCTGGCGCTCCTGCTCGTCATCGCGGTCGGTGTTGCACACCACCAGGCTGTAGCCGTGGCGGCGGCAAGCGGTTTCCACGCCATGCATCACCGCAATGGAATAGGGGTTGCGGATATCGGCCACCAGCATGCCGATCAGGCGTGTGCGCCCGCGTTTCAGGCCACGGGCCATCTGGTTGGGGCGGTAGCCCAACTCATCGATGGCTTGCTCGATACGCAGGGCGATGGCATCGGACAGCAGGGCGCGGTCATCGCCGATAAAGCGCGACACGCTGGCCTTGGATACGCCAGCGCGTTGGGCCACATCAAGCATGGTCACGCGGCTGCGCTGGGCGGCGGAGAATGAAGTCACGGCAGGGCCTTTTTTATTAGTGTGAGGTGACAGTGCATGAGACATTGAAACCGGTTTCAGAAAACACCAGCCAGCTCGTCTCGTCAAGAAATCTTTGTTCGGGCAAGCGTGAAATTGGGCTGCTCAAACCGACGAGCGGCGAACGTACCTGTTAGTTCTGACAGTATCCGCAGCACCACAGGCGGTGTTCAATTGCCCCAACAGAGCCGTAAGCGCCGTGATCAGTTGATGCATAGGCGTGTACGAGGGACGGGAGGTTTAGATGAGCACCCACAATGCTGGCCCCCAAGGTCCAGGAGGTATCCTGGCGATTGACGCGCCCATCGTCGTCGACGCGCTGCCTGACGGGTTGTTGCCGGCACAGTATTACTTCTCTGACTTACAGCTTTTGATTCCGACGCCCTGGGCGTTTCTACCGGGCCCAGGCAGGGACCAATATATTGTGTTCGAGTGGAGCGTGCGCGGCGCCCGCCCCGTCGATACGCCACCGGTTTTGCTGCCTAACCCGATGACTGCCGCCGACTTTCCCTACCCCATGCAGATACCCCAGGCATTCCTGCTGAACAGTGCAATTGTTGATCTGACGTTTCGCATCCATAACGGCACGCCGAACAGCCCCAGCGTCGATACCTCTGAGGTGGTGACGCTCAGGATCGACCGCGATGCGCCCGGCGGTGGCGCGTTGCTGGCACCGGCCATTTTTCCCATTGATCCGATTACCGAGGCCTACCTGGTCGCCAACCCCCTGGTGCGCATGGAAATCCCCAAGGGATATCTGGGGCGTGAGATCGGTGATGAGGTACTGCTGTATTTTTCAGACATGAATACCTTGCCAACCGGCGCGCCCACCCTGATTTCCGCGCCGTTGACCAGCGCCACCGGCCGCATATTCGTGGAGGTGCCCAGCGACGTATTCCGTCGTTTTCCCGGGGCGCTCTGGATCTTCTGCTTCTATCGCCTGAAGGACCGTGCTGGCAACATCAACCCGCTGTTTTCACTGGTGGCGCAAGCCGGGCTGCAAACCGGCCTTCCGCCGTCCAGATACCCTCGGCCCAGTTTCCCGCAATCAGAGTCGCATCCTAACCGCTACTTGACCTGCAGCACCCAGCCTGCGATCTGGTTCGGTGTCGAGGTGTTCATTGCCCCTCACGTGGACATACTTTCTGGCGATCTGATTACGCTGCGGTTCCAGGGATATGGCCTGTACCCGGATGTCAATCCAGACCCCTATATCGTGGAAACCCTCACACATTATTGGGATGGGGTCACCGATGCGTCGGGCTATGCCTTCTGGATGACCGATGTCGAGCGATTGATCCGGCCCCTGAAAGAAAACGCCGGAGGAGAGGCCAGTTACACGGTGTCCAGGGGGGGCGTGATCATTGGCCGGTCTGCTGCCAGGTATGTGGCGTTCGATCGGGTAGTCAATACCTCGCCACCGCCGCCAAACCCGATCTATTGCTGGATTGATGGCAATGGCCCCGAACCCTGATTCCGAGGGCTTCGCGTCATGAGTGTTGGAACATCGCGCACGTTTCATTGAACTTCTGACGGGTAAATCCAAAGTCGGTTTGTTTGGCCGCATGTCATACGGCTGGGAGGAGTGTTTGTGCGCTGTCTACATTAAGTACTAAAGGAGAGACTGATATGAGCAGCAACCCTGACGTCACCATTACACCAGAACCTTTGGTTATTGATGCACCCACGATTGCAGAAGCACTGGATAATGCAACGGGTCTTATTCCAGCGGTCGTTGCCCGTGCGGGTATAACCGTGGAGTGTAGAACCGGGCTAATTTCGATACCGAGCGACTGGCTGGGTATTCAAATTCGCACAACCACAGATCCGCTGCCTACCTGGAGGACCTTTTTGGCCCCATTCCAGATCAACGAGACCCCAGTGCCTGGAATCATTGATAGATTTATTCCTGCTCCGCCTCCCGAGCTTGAGTTCCAGCATGGTTTTTATGAACTCAAAGTCGTGCAATACCGCAATGCCGGTGGTGTCCCAGGCGCTGCGCGGGATGAGTCCAACCCTGCCGCGTTCCGGGTCGATCTCATTGCGCCTTACGCGGTAGCGTCGTCACGTGAGCAACCGACCGTTCCGACGTTAGTCAATGCGCCGGCGGGGACGGTTATCGACAATGCATTCCTGATAAACCAGGGCGGCCTGGAGATCAGTATTCCCCCAAACACCTTTAGTTCGCAGCCTGGGCGATTTGAAGCGGGAGACATGATTAACGTTTACTTCAGCCCGGTAATGGACCCACGACCAGAGTATCTGGTCACTGGTGCGGGTGTGCCGATGCTGCCGCCACCCGCCCAGAGCAGCTACTTCCTGCCAGCCAGCCAGATCATCTTGAGTGGGCTGTATTATATTTTCTACACCATCACGGACCGGGCAGGGAATGTCAGTCGCCCATCGTTCAATGAGTTCCGCACGGTTTCGTTACTGACGGACCCCGTACCATTGGAACCTTTCCTACCGCTCGCGCCGGCCCCACGTGACGGTAGCACGGATGATTTGCTCAGCATTGCGGACTATGTGCAGGGAATTAAACTCCATATCGAACAGTATCTTAATTTCGCTACAGGGCTGGACAAGTTCGAGACACAATGGGAAAGCGAACCCTTTGGTCCGCAAAGCCCTGAGCTCAGTGGCTTCCCGGTAGTTTTCAGTAATATGAATGACGCGATCAAGGCCGCCTATACCGCGACACTAGGCCCTCAGACAGTAAGCGTGCGATACCGGATTGATCGCAACGGTGTGTTCTTCCTCTCGCCAACTAAAACCGTCCGGCTCGACTTGTCAGTAGAAGGCCCTGTATTGCCGGGCACACTGGAACCAGGTGAGGTGAACCCTGGGCTGAACCCGGCACAAGTGTTTGGCGAGGTTTCAGGCGAATTGAACATCCTGCGCATTGGCGATGCGAACCGACCTGTGACTATTGTGATTCCACTCTGGAATATCGCGGCACTGCCTCACCCTGACAATCAGTTTTACCTATATTGGGGCGCCTCCAAAGAGCGTGTCGGGCCTTTCCCTTTAAGCACTACGGTTCCCGGCGCCGATGCGACGTTCACCATTCCCTGGGAGGTGGTTGCCCGCCACGGGAACAATATGCAGCCTGTCAGCTATTCGGTCATTGGTCCCGGCACTATCAATGAAAACCCGTCGCCCGTTACCACCGTCAATGTGATCGATGCCGTGACGGTGGAACTGGCGCCGGCAGAATATGAGCGTCTCGAGTTTGGCGACTGGACCTGTCTGTCGCTGGCACAACGGATGCCTGGCTCGCCCCCGGTACTGGCCGCCATACTTCACATTCCGGGCGATCCCAGGCTGGTAGTGGGCAATACCGTGGAGGTTATGGTCACTATCACTAACGAATACCCTGGGTTGCCACGGGGACCCTTTGAACTGACTATTACAACCTTGCCCTTGACCGCTGGCGATGTAGCCAACGGCTTTAATGTCGACATCACTTACCGTCCATTCCTGGCTCAAGTACCGTTTGGGCCTTGCGAGGTCACCTACACCACGAACGTGGCGGGTGGAGGCATCGGTCGCGGCCTGCCGGCCCAAGTCTACACAATATTCTCAAACCCTGACTCTTTCTGTGATGGCATCCCTGCTTAACCTACGAAACCACTGCTTCAAGTCCATAAACCGCTGAAAGTACAAAAGGGAAGCATGGCTTCCCTTTTGTGCATCGGGTAGCAATGGATGACTGCTTTGTGAACGGATCAGTTTGCCAGTTGTGCCGTTTTCCATGCCACTGCGGTGCCTATGCCCATTCTTTGATCGGATTAGTCCTACAGTCATCAGTATGTTCACTACGTAACCTCTGCGCCTTACAGAGGTGAGGCTTCATTCCGCGGAAACGAGCCAAGCCGTTTTTAGAGGCGCTACCCAGAGAGTGAACCCCGATGTCATTACCTACCCGATTCGAGCTCAAGCCCTTGAGCAAGATGATGCATGTTCCAGCCATTAGCGTGCTTTTGCTTGCAGCGGTGCACACAAACGTCCAAGCCGGTCAGCTGATCGGTGAGTCAAAGACCATTGGCCCCCACGAGCTGAAAAATGATTGGCAGCTGGATCGTAAGTCCGAGCTGACCGTCAATGGCGCTCGCGCCGGACATATCCTGGCCAACGACTCGAGGTTGAATGTCAATGCCGGCAGCCGGATCGAAGATATCCGTGCGACGCAGGGCTCCACCGTCAACGTTGACGGTGCCACTGTTGAATCCAACCACTCGATATGGGGGGCGGTGCGCCTGGATGACAGTACGGCCATCATTCGCAACAGTGCTATCACCAGCAACACAACTTTCGGTCTGCAGGCGTTCCAGAGTTTCAATTCCGGCAAGGGCGGCATTGCCCAAGTATTCAATAGCATCATTCGGGGGGAAAAGAGCGGGGCAATAGCCAGCGGCAATGCTGAGTTGCACTTCAACCAGAACACCGTGGTCGAAGGCACCGGCACCGATAGTTATGGCGTGTGGCTCGACGGTGCAACGGCGACGGCCAGCCAAAGCAGCATCATTGGCGCAAAGAGTGGCGTGTTGTTTACCAACGACGTTGGCAACAGCAGTGCCGGCAAACTGGTGCTGAATAACTCCAGCGTCGAAGGGCGCAGCGGCTCGGCCATTGTCGTCGAAGGTTACCCTGGCGAGGAGATGGAAGTTGAAATCGACGTGCGCAATGGCTCAACCCTGACCGGTGGCAATGGCGTGCTGCTGGAAGTCAACGGCGGTGCCCAGGCGAACATGAATGTCGATAACAGCCGGTTGAAAGGCGACGTTATCGTCGAAGATGGCAGCACGGCGCGTTTGAACCTGGAAAACAGCTCCGGGCTCAAAGGCCAACTGCAGAATGTCACCAGCTTGAACGTAGGCAACGGGTCGTACTGGGAGTTGACCGCCGACAGCCAGGTGGGGGCCTTGAACCTGGTGGACGGTACGGTGATATTCGGTCATACCGATGCGTTCTATCAGTTGGACCTGGACAGCCTCGACGGCAACGGCACCTTCGTCATGGGCACCGATTTTGCCAACGGCATGACGGACTTCCTGAATATCAGCGGCGAGGCCAACGGTAATCACAGCCTGTTGCTCGAAGCCAGCGGTGTGGAGCCGGTCAGCCCCGAAGAGATTCGTATCGTGCATACCGGCGGGGGCGACGCGCAGTTCTCACTGGTGGGCGATGTTGTCGACGTGGGTGCCTATTCCTATGGTCTGAAAAAGGAGGGCACCGACTGGTTTCTCGACCCGAACAATCGCGTGATCAGCCCGGCGACTCGCTCGGTCATGGCACTGTTCAATACCGCCCCCACTGTTTGGTACGGCGAGGCGACCTCCCTGCGTACGCGCATGGGCGAATTGCGCTTCGAGCCTGGCCAGGCAGGTGTGTGGATGCGTGGTTATGGCAACAAGTACAAGGTGGCCGAGAGCACCGGGGTTGGCTACAACCAGAGCCAGCAGGGCTTTACCCTGGGTGCTGACACACCGTTGGCCGACAGCCAGTGGCTGGTGGGTGTGATGGCCGGCCATAGTACGTCGGACCTGAACCTCAAGCGCGGTACGTCAGGCACGGTGAAGAGCTACTACGTGGGTGCCTATGCAACCTGGCTGGATGAAGAGAGCGGTCTGTATTTCGACGCCGTGGCCAAGCTCAACCGTTTCCATAACGAGTCCAAGGTCGGCTTGAGTGACGGCACCAAATCCAAGGGCAAGTACGCCAACACGGGTGGCGGTCTGTCGGCGGAGTTCGGCCGCAATATCAAGCTGGACGACGGTTTTTTTGTCGAGCCATATGCGCAGCTGTCCACCGTGGTAATCCAGGGCGCCAACTACAACCTGGACAATGGCCTGCACGCCGATGGCGAGCGCACCCGTTCGATCATGGCCAAGGCCGGTGCGACGGTGGGGCGTGACATCCAGCTCGACAGTGGCAGCGTGGTCCAGCCCTACCTGCGGGCGGCAATGGTGCATGAGTTTGCCAATAACAATAAGGTCAAGGTCAACAACAATGTGTTCAACAACGACCTGTCGGGTTCACGCGCTGAGTTTGGTGCGGGCGTTGCGGTTAAATTGTCGCAAAATCTGCAACTGCACGCCGACCTTGAGCACAGCAGCGGCGGCAAGGTCGAGCAGCCATGGGGCGCCAACGTAGGTGTGCGCTACAGTTGGTAAAGACTTGACGCTTATGAACGCCCGTATCGAAAGATACGGGCGTTTTTTTTGCTCTTGCATAAGCGATCAACTGGTTACGTCGAAATTGACTTCTAGTGTGTGGGTGTTCCCGTTGACATCTTCATCGGTGGTGCCATCCAGCGTGCCGCTGATTTTGATGATGCCGCCCTCCAAGCCATTAATGATCAAAGTACCCGTGGAGCATCGCACGACGTAATGAATCGTAGGGGACTTGACGGCATACCAGACATTGACCTTATTGGACTGCCACTTACTCAGGTCTATGACCTGCGCCTCGCGAATGATATCGGGCAGTTCAATCGTGATTTTTTTCACCGTGACTGCGTGATCAGCATGTCGTGCTACAAGGCGGTAGATGGCCGCGTCACGGTCATGCACCAGGGTCAAGGTCTGAAAGTGGACCGGTATTGCATCGATAGTTGCGTTGAATGTGCCTGTTGCAGTAAGGGGCTTGGGGTACAGCAACTTTTTTTGCTCAGGGGACAACTGTTGCGCGGGTACGGTCATGATCGCTTCTCCATCGCTGATGATTGTGCGAGTCACAGAGGTTTCGACGGCTCTGTTCGAGTCATGAAATAGCAGTAGGCCTGGGCTGTAAACTGTCAAAACTAACAGGGGACGAAAGGAGTGACTTATGAATGTCCTGGAACCGGCCCCCAAACCTGGCTCGATATCATTAGACGCCTTTTCAAAGGTTTTTCTACTGTCAGGAATGACAGTCTAAGCTGACTGGTTTTAAGACTTTTTGGCACTTAGGCTAACCGAACAACCCCGCCGCAATATTGATCGAGAACCCCAGTATCGCCGTATTGAACAGAAACCCGATCAACGACTGCCCCAACACCACCTTGCGCATGGCCCGGGTAGCCACACCGACATCCGAGGTCTGCACGGCGACGCCGATGGTGAAGGAGAAGTACAGGAAGTCCCAGTAGTTGGGGGTCAGCAACCCTTCGGCAAAGCGCAATGCCGGCTCCTTGCCCTCCCAGGTGTAATAGAGGCGGGCATAATGCACGCTGAAAATCACCCCGATCAGCAGCCACGACCCCATCACCGTCACCCCGGTAAAACCGTAATGCAGCAAGCGTTCGGCAGTGCCCAGGTCCTTGTTGCCGGCTAGGCCAACGGCAATAGCCACCAGGCTGGCAATCGCGGCAATGCACACCATGAACAACACCAGGCCGGCGTTTTCATCCTCGACCTCGGCGATGCGCTTGACGTCCTCGGCCTTGGCCCGGATGGTCAGGCGCAGCATCAGCACCAGGTAGGTCCAGACCCCGGCGTTCCAGCCGATCAGGACTTGGGTGAGGAGGGCGTCGAAGGGGGCGAGGATGCCTATCGCCAGGCCAAGCACGGCAGCGGCGGACAGGCGAGGGTGGGTGCGGGCGAGAAAGGGCATGGGGGCTCACAAACACAGGATAGGTGAGCACCATAGCCTATTTCTGTAGGCGCCGGCTTGCCGGCGCCTACAGGAGGCTGATCAACCTTTGCGTTTGCGCACCAGCTTCATGACGACTACGAAGAACACCGGCACAAACACCACAGCCAGGGTCGCGGTGATCATCCCGCCGATCACCCCGGTCCCAATCGCCTGCTGGCTCGCCGAGCTGGCACCGGTGGCAATCGCCAAGGGCACCACACCGAGGATAAATGCCAGCGAGGTCATGATGATCGGTCGCAGGCGCAGGCGTGCGGCCTTCAGCGTCGCGTCGAGCAGGTCTTCGCCCTGGTCATACAGGTCCTTGGCAAATTCGATGATCAGGATCGCGTTTTTCGCCGACAGCCCGATGATTGTGATCAGGCCGACCTTGAAAAACACATCGTTGGGCATGCCGCGCAGCGACACCGCCATGACCGCGCCCAGTACGCCCAATGGCACCACCAGCAACACCGAAGTGGGGATCGACCAGCTTTCATACAAGGCCGCCAGGCACAGGAACACCACCAACAGCGACAGCATCAACAACAGCGGCGCCTGGGAGCCAGACAAACGCTCCTGCAAGGACAGGCCGGTCCATTCCTGACCCAGGCCCGCCGGCAGCTGGCTGACCAGGCGCTGGATTTCTTCCATGGCCTCGCCGGTGCTGTGCCCTGGCGTCGATTCACCGGAAATGGCAATGGCCGGGTAGCCGTTGTAACGGGTCAACTGCGCCGGGCCCTGGACCCAACGCGCTTCGACAAACGCCGACAACGGCACCATCTTGCCGACGTTGTTGCGCACATGGATCTTCATCAGGTCTTCAACCTGGCTGCGCTGGTCGCCTTCGGCCTGCACCACCACGCGCTGCATGCGCCCCTGGTTGGGGAAGTCGTTGATATAGGCCGAGCCAATGGCCGAGGACAGAAGGTTGCCCACATCGGCAAACGACACGCCCAAGGCATTGGCGCGCTTGCGGTCCACCTCAAGCTGCACTTGTGGCGCCTCGGCCAGGGCGCTTTCGCGCACATTGGCCAGGATCGGGCTTTTTTCCGCCGCCGCCAGCAGCTCGGTGCGCGCCGCCATCAACGCGGCATGCCCCACGCCACCGCGGTCCTGCAAGCGGAACTCAAAGCCGCTGGAGGTGCCCAGGCCATCCACTGGCGGCGGCAGCACGGCATAGGCCATCGCATCCTTGAGCTCGGTAAAGGCCATGTTGGCGCGATCGGCAATCGAGGCCGCCGAGTCGTCGCTGCTGCGTTCTGACCAATCCTTGAGCGTGGTAAACGCCAGCGCCGCGTTCTGCCCGGAGCCGGAGAAACTGAAGCCCATGATCATCGTCGTATCACCAACGCCCGGCTCGCTGGCGTTGTGCGCCTCGATCTGCTCGGCCACCCGCACCGTGCGGTTCTTGCTCGCGCCCGGTGGCAACTGGATATCGGTGATGGTGTAGCCCTGGTCTTCCACCGGCAGGAACGAGGCGGGCAGGCGGCTGAACAGGAACCCCAGGCCCACCAGCAAGACCAGGTAGATCAGCAGGTAACGGCCGCTGCGCTTGAGGGCATAGGCGACCCAGCCTTCATAGCGGTCAGTCAGTTGTTCAAAGCGGCGGTTGAACCCACCAAAGAACCCGCCCTTGGCATGGTGCTCGTCTTTGGCAATCGGCTTGAGCAGGGTGGCGCACAGGGCCGGGGTCAAGCTCAGGGCGAGAAACGCCGAGAACAGGATCGAGGTCGCCATCGACAGGGAGAACTGCTGGTAGATCACCCCCACCGAGCCTGGCATAAAGGCCATTGGCAGGAACACCGCCACCAGCACCAGGGTAATCCCGATGATTGCCCCGGTAATCTGGCCCATGGCCTTACGCGTGGCCTCCTTGGGCGACAGGCCTTCGGTGACCATGATCCGCTCGACGTTCTCCACCACCACAATCGCATCGTCCACCAGGATGCCGATGGCCAGCACCATGCCAAACATGGTCAGCACGTTGATCGAGAAGCCCAGCAACAGCATGGTGGCAAAGGTGCCCATCAGCGCAATCGGCACCACCAGCGTCGGGATCAGGGTGTAGCGGATGTTCTGCAGGAACAGGAACATCACCGCAAACACCAGCAGCATCGCCTCGCCCAGGGTGTAGATCACCTTGGTGATCGAGACCTTGACGAACGGCGAGGTGTCGTAAGGGATCTTGTACTCGACATTGGCCGGGAAGTAGCGCGACAGCTCGTCCATCTTCGCCCGCACCAGGGTTGCGGTGTTCAAGGCATTGGCGCCGGGCGTCAACTGGACGCCGATGGCAGTGGACGGCTTGCCGTTCAAGCGCGTGGAGAACTGGTACTCCTGGCTGCCGATCTCGACGCGCGCCACATCGCCAATGCGCACGGTGGAGCCGTCCGGGTTGGCCTTGAGCACGATGTCGGCAAACTCGGCCGGGGTCGAGAGCTGGCCCTTGACCAGGATCGACGCGGTGATTTCCTGGGTGTGGGTGCCAGGCAAATCACCGATGCTGCCGGCCGAGACCTGGGCGTTCTGTGCCGCAATCGCGGCGTTGACATCGGCCGGGGTCAGGTTAAAGCCGATCAGCTTCTGTGGGTTGATCCAGATGCGCATCGCCCGCTCGGCGCCATACAACTGCGCCTTGCCCACGCCGTCCAGGCGCTTGAGCTCGTTCATCACGTTGCGCGCCAGGTAATCGCTGAGCGCCACGTCATCGAGCTTGCCGTCATTGGAGGTCAGGGTCACCAGCAACAGGAAACCGGCGGACACTTTCTCCACCTGCAGGCCTTGCTGGGTCACGGCTTGCGGCAGGCGCGGCTCCACCGCCTTGAGGCGGTTCTGCACGTCGACCTGGGCCATTTCCGGGTTGGTGCCCGGCTGGAAGGTCGCGGTAATGGTGGCCGAACCGAGGCTGCTCTGGGATTCAAAATACAGCAGGTGATCAGCGCCGTTGAGCTCCTGCTCGATCAGGCTGACCACGCTTTCGTCCAGGGTCTGCGCCGACGCGCCTGGGTACACCGCATAGATTTCCACTTTCGGCGGTGCGACGTTGGGGTACTGCGCCACGGGCAACTGCGGGATGGCGAGGGCGCCGGCCAGCAGGATAAACAAGGCGACCACCCAGGCGAAGATCGGGCGGTCAATAAAGAACTGCGGCATTGTCTCTGATCCCTTTGATTACTGGCCGGCTGCCTGGGCGACAGGCTCGGGGCTGGCATCGACTTCGACTTTTTCACCCGGGCGTGCGTGTTGCAGGCCTTCGACGATGATGCGGTCTCCGGCCTTCAGGCCGCGGTTGACCACCCAGCGATCATTGATCGCCGCGCCCAACTCCACCGGCTGCTGGCTGACGTTCTGCTCGGCGTCCACCCGCAACACCATGGGGATACCGGCGCTGTCGCGGGTGATTGCGCGCTGCGGCACACTCAGGCCTTGCTGGTCGACGGCCTGTTCCAGGCGCACGCGGATAAAGCTGCCAGGCAGCAGGTCGAGGTCCGGGTTGGGGAATTCGCTACGCAGGATGATCTGCCCGGTGCCGGGGTCCACGGAGATCTCCGCGAACAGCAACTTGCCCGGCAACGGGTAGAGGCTGCCGTCATCCTGGATCAACGTGGCCTTGGCCTGGTCCTGGCCCACCTGCTTCAAGTGCCCGGCGCGGAAGGCGCGGCGCAGGTCATTGAGTTCGCGGGTGGACTGGGTCAGGTCGGCGTGGATCGGGTCCAGTTGCTGGATCAGCGCCATGGGCGTGGCTTCGTTCTGGCCCACCAGGGCGCCTTCGGTCACCAGCGCGCGGCCGATACGCCCGGAGATCGGTGCGGTCACGGTGGCATAACCGAGGTTGAGCTTGGCGCGCTGCACCGCCGCCTGGTTGGCCGCGACATCGGCGGCGGTTTGCCGGGCGGCGGCGCGGGCGTTGTCGTAGTCCTGGGCGCTGATGGCATTGCCTTCGACCAACTGGCTGTAGCGCTGCTCTTGCAGGCGCGCCTGGAAGGCGTTGGCCTGGGCCTTGCGCAGGCTGGCCTGGGCGCTGTCGAGGTCGGCCTTGAACGGCGCCGGATCAATACGGAACAGCACCTCGCCCTGTTTGACGTCGTGGCCTTCCTTGAACACCCGCTGCAAGACCACGCCGGCGACCCGTGCGCGCACCTCGGCAATGCGCGGCGCGGCAATGCGCCCGCTCAGCTCGCTGCTGATGGACAGGGGCTTGGCTTCGAGGGTTTCGATGCGTACCTTGGCCAGGGGCATTTGCGGGGCGTCGCCTGCGGAGTTGTCACACGCGCTCAGGGCCAACGTCAGTGCCAACAGGCAAAACGGCGCAAACAGATTCTTTGACATGCTCTTATCCCAATATTGACTGGCGCATCCTACGGGCGCCCCCGGCTTGGTGCTGTGAAGCTGTGTAGGTGGTGTGTGAAGAAATGTAAGGTGCGAGCGCGCTCGATCACCCGTGCGTATATCCTTCACGGCTGTGGATCCTAACAAGCTCCTCTGATCAATGACGATCTAATGTGAAACTGTATTAATTGGAAGCACCATGCCCAACATCCTCCTGGTCGAAGACGACGCCGCGCTCTCCGAGCTGATTGCCAGTTACCTTGAACGCAATGGCTATCACGTCAACGTGCTCTGCCGTGGCGACCATGTGCGCGAGCGGGCCAGGCTCAACCCGCCGGACCTGGTGATCCTCGACCTGATGCTACCGGGCCTGGATGGCCTGCAAGTGTGCCGCCTGCTGCGCGCCGACTCGGCCGGCCTGCCAATCCTGATGCTCACCGCCCGCGATGACAGCCACGACCAGGTACTGGGCCTGGAAATGGGCGCCGATGACTACGTGACCAAGCCCTGCGAGCCACGGGTGTTGCTGGCCCGGGTGCGCACCTTGTTGCGCCGCAGTAGCCTCAGCGAGCCGCAGGCGGCCAATGACCAGATCCTGATGGGCAACCTGTGCATCGACCTGTCGGAACGTTCGGTGACCTGGCGCGACCAGGCGGTGGAGCTGTCCAGCGGTGAATACAACCTGTTGGTGGTGCTGGCGCGGCATGCTGGCGAAGTGCTTAGCCGCGACCAGATCCTGCAACGCCTGCGGGGCATCGAGTTCAACGGCACCGACCGCTCGGTGGATGTGGCCATTTCCAAACTGCGGCGCAAGTTTGACGACCATGCCGGCGAGGCGCGCAAGATCAAGACGGTGTGGGGCAAGGGCTACCTGTTCAGCCGTTCCGAGTGGGAATGCTGACAGCATGTTCAGGGTCCTGATCCGTCTCTACCTGTTGACCATCGTGACGTACAGCGCGGCGATCTACCTGATCCCCATGGGCATCATCGAGGTCTTCCATCATCGCTACATGAACTACACCATCGAACAGTCCCGGGGCTTGCAGAGCCTGATCGTGCGCCAGTACCACAGCCGGCCGGTGGAGCGCTGGTCGGAGGTCACCGCCCAGTTGGCCCGGGATTTTGCGCCGCTGAAAGTGCAATTGCTGCATCGCCAGGATGCCCGCTACACACCGGCCGAAGAGCAGTTGCTGGAGCAGGGCAAGCCGGTGATCCGCCTGGGGGAGTGGGGCTGGATGGAAGAAATCAGCTCGCCGCTCAACGGGCAACTGGCGGTCAAGCTGACCATCCCGCCCGACCCGCTGGACATGAACCTGCTGTACTGGACCATGAACGTGCTGATTGGCGCGGCGTTGCTGGGGGGGCTGTTGCTGTGGCTGCGCCCGCACTGGCGCGACCTTGAACGCCTCAAGGCCACCGCCGCGCAACTGGGCCGTGGCCATCTGGAAGAGCGCACGCACATCCCCCCCAGCTCCAACATCGGCAGCCTGGCGGCGGTGTTCGACACCATGGCCAATGACATCGAGCACCTGCTCAACCAGCAGCGTGACCTGCTCAACGCCGTGTCCCATGAACTGCGTACCCCGCTGACCCGCCTGGACTTCGGCCTGGCCCTGGCGTTGTCCGAAGACCAGCCGGCGGCCAGCCGCGAACGCCTGCAAGGCCTGGTGGCGCATATCCGCGAACTGGATGAACTGGTGCTGGAGTTGTTGTCCTACAGCCGCCTGCAAAACCCGGCGCAACTGCCCGAGCAGGTGGAGGTGGTGCTCGATGAGTTTATCGACAGCATCCTGGGCAGCATCGACGACGAGTTGGAGAACCCCGAGATCGTGATTGATGTGGTGCTGGACTGCGCCGTGGAGCGTTTTACCCTCGACCCACGCCTCACCGCCCGCGCCCTGCAAAACCTGCTGCGCAATGCCATGCGCTATTGCGAACGACGTATCCAGATCGGCGTCAAGGTTTGCGCCAAGGGCTGCGAGATCTGGGTGGATGACGACGGCATTGGCATCCCCGAGGAACAGCGCGCGCGGATCTTCGAGCCGTTCTACCGCCTGGACCGCAGCCGCGACCGCGCCACCGGCGGCTTCGGCCTGGGCCTGGCGATCAGCCGCCGGGCCGTCGAAGCACAGGGCGGCACACTCACCGCCCAGGCCTCGCCCTTGGGTGGCGCACGCCTGCGCCTGTGGCTGCCCACCTAACTGTCTGTCTAGAGCTCCCACATTGATGGGGGTTTTTATGCAGTCCTGCTTTTGGCACATGCGCAGCCTTACCGCCCTTGACGCACCCTTGCTATAGTTCGGGCCTTATCAGCCGCCAGTCAAGGATCACTGCCATGTCCGAATACCAAGCCTTTGTCGTCGAGCTCCACGGCAACGTCGCCCATGTGCAGATCAATCGCCCGGAAAAAATCAACGCCATGAACGCGGCGTTCTGGAGCGAAATCGTCGAGATTTTCCAATGGATCGACGATACCGACGCCGTGCGCGCCGTGGTATTGAGTGGTGCCGGCAAGCATTTTTCCTCGGGCATCGACCTGATGATGCTGGCCTCGGTGGCCAATGAGTTCGGCAAGGACGTGGGGCGCAATGCGCGCTTGCTGCGGCGCAAAATCCTACAGTTGCAAGCTTCGTTCAACGCCGTGGATAACTGCCGCAAGCCGGTGCTGGCGGCGATCCAGGGCTACTGCATCGGCGGCGCCATCGACCTGATCAGCGCCTGCGACATGCGCTACGCCGCTGACGACGCGCAATTCTCGATCAAGGAAATCGACATCGGCATGGCCGCCGACGTCGGCACCCTGCAACGCCTGCCGCGCATCATCGGCGACGGCATGCTGCGCGAACTGGCCTACACCGGCCGTACCTTCGGCGCCGAAGAAGCGCGCAGCATCGGCCTGGTCAACCGGATCTTTGCCGACCATGAAAGCCTGCTGGCCGGGGTGCTGGAGCTGGCTGCGCAAATTGCCGCCAAATCGCCGATTGCCGTAACCGGCACCAAGGCCATGATCAGCTACATGCGTGACCACAGCATCAACGACGGCCTGGAATACGTTGCCACCTGGAACGCGGCTATGTTGCAATCCAACGACCTGCGCGTGGCCATTGCGGCCCATATGAGCAAGCAGAAACCCGAATTCGTGGATTGACTGAACATGACCCCAGGCTGGATCACTACAACGCTACTGGACAACGAGGCCCCGGGCGGCTGGGCTGTGGCCCGGAGTCGCGAAGGTTTTTTACGCGACGATAACGGGCCGCTGTTTCCCAGGGCCTGGCTCAAGCGCCAGGACCTGTCGGTGATGGCCGAACATGGCATTGGTCATCTGGACGGCGAGCCGGTGTACCTGCTGGAACTCAACAGCCCTGGCGAGGTGCCGGGTTGCCGCTGGCAAGGCCTGCGCGCCTTTATGCTGCAAGACGATCACCGCCTGTACAACGTCCTGGGCTATGCCGCGCAAATCGGCACCTGGGCCCGCGAGCACCGTTTTTGTGGCAGTTGCGGCCAGGCGATGGTGCAGGTGCCGCGCGAGCGCGCGATGTTCTGCAAGGCCTGCGACCTGCGCAGTTACCCGCGCATCTCGCCGAGCATGATTGTGCTGATCACCCGTGGTGATGAGATTCTGCTGGCGCGTTCGCCGCGTTTTGTCAGCGGGGTCTACAGCACCCTGGCCGGGTTTGCCGAGCCTGGGGAGTCTGCCGAAGACTGCCTGATCCGCGAAGTGCGCGAGGAAGTGCAGGTCAAGGTGCAGAACATCCAGTACGTGGGCAGCCAGTGCTGGCCGTTCCCCCATTCCATGATGCTGGGCTTTCACGCCGAGTATGCCGGGGGCGAGATCGTGCCCCAGGCCGATGAGATTGAAGATGCGCAGTGGTTCAACGTCCACCAGTTGCCGCCGCTGCCGGCCTCGCGCTCGATTGCCCGCTACCTTATCGACCTGTATGTGGCGCGCCGTCTAGGCCACGCTGAACCAGTGCTGCCAGGCTAGGCGCACCGTCAGGCCGAGGACCACGGTGATAAACACCGGGCGAATGAACTTGGCGCCGCCGCTGATGGCACTGCGGGCGCCAAAGAATGCGCCCACCATCACCGACAGGCCCATGCTCAGGCCGACAATCCAGTCCACCGAACCGTTGAAGATAAACACCGACAGCGCCGCCGCATTGCTGACGAAGTTCATGCTGCGTGCCACGCCGCTGGCCTTGACCAGGTCCACGGGGTACATCAACAGGGTGCTGACGGTCCAGAACGCGCCGGTGCCGGGACCGGCCACGCCATCATAGAAGCCCAGGCCGAAGCCCTGGGTCGATTGCCATTTCTTCTTGATCGGCGCATCGGCATCCAGCGGCGCCTTGGGCGTGCCGCCAAACAACAGGTAGATACCGCAGGCGAAGACGATCACCGGCAGCATCTTGTTCAGCCACTCGGCGGGCAGGTAATGGGCAACGATGGCTCCCAGCATCGCACCGACCAGGGTGCCGACGATGGCGTGCATCCACTGGCGCGGATGGAACAGCTTGCGTCGGTAGAAGGTAAAGCTGGCGGTGGCCGAGCCGAAGGTCGAACTCAATTTATTGGTGCCCAGCACCAGATGGGGTGGCATACCGGCGGTGAGCAAGGCCGGGGTGGTGAGCAAGCCACCGCCGCCGGCAATGGCATCGATAAAACCGGCAATAAAGGCCACCACGGCGAGGATGGCCAGGGTGGTGAGGTCAACGCTGAGTTCAAAAGGCATGGAGGCGACTTATTTTCGGCGAGGCGCAGAAAGGGGCTGCGCGAAAGTCCGATAGCTTACCGATAACCGCTTGCCAGGGCGACTGTTGCAACACACCCTCACCAAGAGGAGCCAGGTGTTGTGCCAGCAACAGTGATCCAACAAACCACCCGCCAGGGCAACATTGCCGCGCCCGGGCCCGGAGCGGTCGAACGCCCCAGCCACGGGGCTTTGCCCGCGCTGGCATGCTTACTGCTCCACACCCTGCACATCCCCTGTGTGCGAGGTACCGAGCCATGACTCAGCAAGCCGTGAAATTTGCCTATTGGGTGCCCAATGTCAGTGGTGGCCTGGTGGTCAGCAACGTCGAGCAACGCACCGACTGGGGCATCGACTACAACCGCAAACTGGCCCAACTGGCCGAGGCGGCGGGGTTTGAGTACGCCTTGACGCAAATCCGCTTCACCGCCGGCTACGGCGCCGAATATCAGCATGAATCCGTGGCCTTCAGCCATGCATTGCTGGCCGCTACCCGTACGCTCAAGGTGATCGCCGCGATCCTGCCGGGCCCCTGGCAGCCGGCGTTGGCGGCCAAGCAACTGGCGACCATCGATCAACTGACCCATGGCCGGGTCGCAGTGAATATCGTCAGTGGTTGGTTCAAGGGCGAGTTCCAGGCCATCGGCGAACATTGGCTGGAGCACGACGAGCGCTACCGGCGTTCCGAGGAGTTCATCCGTGCCTTGAAGGGCATCTGGACCCAGGATGACTTCACCTTCAAGGGCGATTTCTATCGCTTCAACAATTACACCCTCAAGCCCAAGCCCCTGGGGCAACCGCACCCGGAGATTTTCCAGGGGGGCAGCTCCCGGGCCGCGCGGGATATGGCGGCGCGGGTGTCGGACTGGTATTTCACCAACGGCAATACGCCTGAGGGGATCAAGGCCCAGGTCGATGATATCCGCGCCAAGGCCGCAGTCAATCACCATTCGGTCAAGATCGGGGTCAATGCGTTTGTGATCGCCCGTGACACCGAAGAGGAGGCCCAGGCGGTGTTGGCCGAGATCATCGACAAGGCCGACCCGCAAGCGGTCAATGCCTTTGGCGATGCCGCCAGGCAGGCGGGCCAGGCCTCGCCGGAAGGCGAGGGCAACTGGGCCAAGTCCAGCTTCGCTGACCTGGTGCAGTACAACGACGGCTTCAAGACCAACCTGATCGGCACGCCCCGGCAGATTGCCGAGCGCATCGTCGCACTCAAGGCGGTGGGGGTGGACCTGGTGCTGGCGGGCTTCCTGCACTTTCAGGAAGAGGTGGCGTATTTTGGCCAGCGCGTGCTGCCCCTGGTGCGCGAACTGGAGGCCAAGGCCGCGGCGACCGGCAGCGCCAGGGCGACGGCGTTACCCGTATAGCACCACCGCCGCACGCAGTTGGTTATTGCCAAAGCGGCACATCCGCGCGAATTCCCCGTGGCTGACCGGCAAATGCTGGCAGTCCATGGGCTGGCGATGCTGGCTATGGTCCACATCGGGGTCATGCAGGTAGACAAACTCCTGATCGCAGTCGGTCACGATCACCCAGTGCGGTGACTTGGAGCGCGTCAGCCGGTAGCTGCTGATCAGCACCAGCGGCTGGCCGCCTTCGCCCAGGACCTGTGCCAGGTCCAACGCACCGCCGAACACCTGCTGCACCTCGCTGTTGGCCAACTCTTGCTCGAACCCCTCATGCACCAGGCGCATGACCTCTTTTTTATGCAGGTTACGCACCCCATCGAGAAACAGCGGCCCGCGCACGTTGACCTGCATGCGCACGCGAAACCCCCGACGCCAGGCCGCCAGGGCCAAACCCTGGGGGCTGCAGCCGCCGTGGCCGGCGGTCATGAACACGGTGGTTGCTTCGCGCCAGATCTGCAGTTCTTCGCGGCGCTGGGCCTCACGCCCCGGCACCAGGGCGCCCATGGCCATCAGCAGGCACGCGGCGCCGCAGGTGAAATCGGTGGTCTGTGGGTAGTAGGGCACGCTCAAGGCCCGGGCGTCAGCGTGCTGGAGGATGCGTTTCTCCAGGCGCAGGGCGTCGGTATGGTCGGCGTAATAGTCGTTGATCAGGGCAAAGCGCCGGTAGCCACTGCGCTCATACAGGGCGATGGCGCCAGGGTTGTCGGTGCGCACCTCAAGGCGCAGGTAGGCACAGTCGTGTTCCACGGCACAGGCTTCGATGCGCGCCAGCAGTTGCTTGCCCAGGCCCATGCCCCGGGCAGGCGCGGCAATGGCGATGGAGTACAGGCGCGCCAGCGAGGTGCCGCGATGGAACAATACCAGGGCATAACCGAGCAAGTGGCCGGTGTCTTCGGCCACCAGCAACTGCCCATGGGCACGGCTGATCATCCACTGGAAACTGCGGGTGGACAGACGCTCGGTGGTGAAACAGTGCTGTTCCAGTGCCACCAGCGCCGGCACGTCATCAAGGGTTGCAATGCGAAAACAAAGAGTCATATAACCGCCGTAAAAGTTGCGTAACTAAACGAGACTTCCGTGAAAGATCGTGCTTAATAGAAAAGGTCAAGTTCTCTAGCGGATCAATCAATATGTCAGCGGTACAAAGTCATTGGCGAGAAGTATCCGAGCAAAGCGTCGCGGCGACAATCACTTCCAGCGGATATTTTTCCACACAGCCCAAGAGTCCAAGCCAAGTCGTGATTATTGTTGAGCGCAAGGAAGACTGGGCCTCGTACTTCCCCAGCGAAGATATAGTCACCGCCCAGGAATACCTCGAACACTCCCGGGAGAACGAGGCGGGCAAACGGGTGCAGGTGATCAACCTGTGCCGCAGCTACAAGTACCTGGGGCATGGCTACTACTGCTCGCTGCTGGCCGAAGCGCGGGGGCACAAGGTGATTCCGTCGGTGCGTACCATCAGTGAATTGACGAAAAAATCCCTGTACGGCCTGGCCCTGGATGACCTGGATAAAACCCTCGATAAAGCATTGAGTCATCATCTTTACAGCAATACCGAAGGGTTTACCCTGACACTTTATTTCGGTCGGACCAATATTGAACCGCTGCAAGATTTAGCCCGGCAGTTATTTGAAGCCTTCCCATCCCCCATCCTGTTAGTTGAGTTCCGCAAGCATAACGGCTGGCATATCGAAGGCATCAAGTCCGGGGTCTTACATAAGTTGCGTGATGATCAGGAAGATCAATTCGCCCATGCCCTGGACAACTTCAGCCGCCGGATCTGGCGCCAACCGCGCTCCAAGCGCCTGGCCCGTTATGACCTGGCCATCCTGCATGATCCCCAGGAGCAGTTGCCGCCGTCCAATGCCAAGGCCCTGGATAATTTCGTGCGGGTGGGCAAGGGCTTGGGCATCGATGTCGAGCTGATCGAGCGCAAGGACTACGCACGGCTGGCCGAATACGACGCGCTGTTGATCCGCGAAACCACCAGTGTCGACAACCACACCTATCGTTTCGCCAAGAAAGCCGAGAGTGAAGGGCTGGTGGTGATGGACGACCCGGCGTCGATCCTGCGCTGCACCAATAAGGTCTACCTTACGGACCTGCTCAACAGTCATCAGTTGGGCATGCCCGCCACCGAGATTCTGTACAAGGAGCGACCGCAAGATTTCGAGCGGGTGGGGGAGCGATTGGGCTTCCCCCTGGTGCTGAAAATCCCCGACGGCTGTTTCTCCCGGGGGGTGATCAAGGTAGAAAGCCAGGAAGCGCTGCTGACCGCCACGGCCGAGCTGTTCGAGCACTCGGTGTTGCTGCTGGCCCAGGAGTTTTTCTATACCGAGTACGACTGGCGCATTGGCGTACTCAACCGCAAGCCGATCTTTGCCTGCCAATATTTCATGTCCAAGGGCCATTGGCAGATCTACAACCACAAGGCTATCGGCCAGGATATCAACGGCGAGTGCCGGACCCTGGCGGTGCACGAGGCGCCCAAGGCCGTGGTGGAGCTGGCGGTCAAGACCGCCAACCTGATCGGCGATGGCTTGTACGGTGTCGACTTGAAGCAGTCCGGCGACAAGGTGGTGGTGATCGAGGTCAACGACAACCCGAACATGGATGCCGGGATCGAAGATGCCTACTTGCAGGACGACCTGTATTCCCTGGTGCTGGAAGAGTTCGTGCGCCGCCTGGAGCTCAAGCGCCAGGGCCAGGGCTGGTGATCGGCTTTGAACTGCGCGAAGGCGCGCTGCGCCGCAGCGAGCGCGAAAATGCCGAGATCCTGCTGTTCAACAACCCCGACAGCCATGAGCGTGAATTACTGCGCGAGCGCTACAAGGTTGATGAGCACGCGCTGGCATCGGCCCTGGACCCGGACGAGGTGTCGCGTATCGAGTTCCATCCAGACAACCTGTTTTTGATCTGGAAGCGCCCGCAAAACTACTCCGGGGGCAGCAACCTGGTGTTTGAAGTGTCGTCCTGTGGCTTGCTGTTTTCCCCGGACCGCCTGCTGGTGATTGCCACCGACGACAGCCAACTGTCCGGCCTGGGCGCGCGGCGGCCGTTGCATACGCCGCTGGACGTGTTGCTGGACCTGCTGCTGAACAACCTTCACCACTACCTGGGCCACCTCAAGGTGATCAAGCTGGTCGCTCGGGAGTTGCAGCAGCAATTCAACGCCTCCATGAGCAACCGCCACCTGATGCAGATGTTCAGCCTCAGCGAGAGCCTGATCTATTACATCAACGCGCTGCACAGCAACGGCGCGGTCTTGACGCGCTTGCGTAACCACGCCGAGAAGGAGCATTTCAGCCCGCAGACCCTGGGCTTGATCGATGACCTGATCATCGAGAACCACCAGTGCTACAAGCAGGCGGAGATCTATTCCAATGTGTTCTCGGGGCTGATCGACGCCCGGGGCAACCTGATGAACAACAGCATGAACAACCTGTTGCGCAAGCTGACGCTGATCAACGTGGTGTTCCTGCCGCTGAACCTGATCGCCAGCATTGGCGGCATGTCCGAGTTCAGCATGATGACGGCGGGTACACCGTGGTGGGTGGCGTACCCGCTGTTTCTGCTGGCGATGGCGTTGGGCGCCGCAGGGATGGTGTTGGGGCTCAGGCGGGTGGCCAGGGGCGGCGGGAAAGCGGGGTAACCTAGGCTCCCGCCTGTAGCGTCAGTACTTCAAACCCCTCAGCGGTCACGGCCACCGTATGTTCCCACTGGGCTGACAGGCTGTTGTCGCGGGTCACCACGGTCCAGCCGTCCTTGAGGCTGCGCACCTTGGCGCTGCCCTGGTTGAGCATTGGCTCGATGGTGAACACCATGCCTTCGCGCAGGATCAAGCCGGTGCCTGGGCGACCGAAGTGCAGGATTTGCGGCTCTTCGTGCATTTGCCGGCCAATCCCGTGGCCGCAATACTCGCGCACCACGCTGTAGCCATTGGCCTGGGCGTGGCTTTGGATCGCATGGCCGATATCCCCCAGGCGTGCGCCGGGCTTGACCTGGCGGATACCGGCCCACATCGCCTCGAAGGTCTGCTCTACCAGGCGCCGTGCCTTGGGCGCGACGGCGCCGATCATGTACATCTTGCTGGCGTCGGCAATAAACCCGCCTTTTTCCAGGGTGATGTCGATATTGAGGATGTCGCCGTCCTTCAACACGTCCCGGGCACTTGGCATGCCGTGGCACACCACCTCGTTGAGGGAGGTGTTGCTGCTGAAGGGGTAGTCATACTGCCCAAGGCTGGCGGGGCGCGCTTGCAGGTCCTGGCGGATAAACGCCTCGATTGCCGCATCCAGCTCCAGGGTGGTCAGGCCAGCGCGGACCCGGTTGTCGAGCATGCTGAAGACCTGGCCCAGCAGGCGGCCGGCTTCGCGCATCACGGCGATCTGTGCAGGGGTCTTGATCATCGGCTGCGCCCCCGGATCAGGTCGGGCTTGTCGAGCAACAGCTTGTTGATCAGGTCGTTGTAGGCCAGGTGCGGATTGAGTTCGGCCAACAGGCCGATCTTGATCCAGAACTCCGCCTGGGCGTTGATCGAACGGTCCATGGCAGCGCTGGCCAGGCGGATTTGTTCATGCAGTTGATCGGTGATCTTGACGATGCCCATGAGCTTCACTGTGTAGGGTTGATATACAAAGCGTATACGTTTCGTATATCGCTCGTAAACCCCCAGAGTTGACTTGCCACAGAGCGCCGGTTAGTTTTGCGGCATGACCTTGCAAACCTATCGTTCCCAGCCAAGCATTATTATTACCGCCATTCCTTATTTGGCGGGATAGCGTTCGGCTGTACCCAAACCCGCCCTAGAGGCGGGTTTTGTTTTTCCGTCTCCTGGGCTTTGTCAAACGCCAGGAGTCCCCCATGAGTAGCCCCTTGCTGCTTGAGCAATACGTAAAAAAAATCCTCGCCGCGCCGGTCTACGACCTGGCGATACGCACGCCCTTGCAGGCGGCCCCGGCGCTGTCGGCGCTGCTCGGCAATCAGGTCCTGCTCAAGCGCGAAGATTTGCAGCCGACGTTCTCCTTCAAGATCCGTGGCGCCTACAACAAGCTGGTGCAACTGACCGCAGCGCAAAAGGCCTGCGGGGTGATTACAGCTTCGGCGGGCAACCATGCCCAGGGCGTGGCCCTGGCGGCACGTGAGTTGGGGATCAGGGCGACGATCGTGATGCCCAGCACCACGCCCGAATTGAAAGTGCTGGGCGTGTGCTCGCGAGGCGCCGAGGCGGTGTTGCAGGGCGCAAGTTTCCCATTTGCCCTGGCCCATGCGTTGCAGTTGGCCGAGCAGTCGGGGGCCACCTTTGTCTCGCCTTTCGATGATCCCGATGTGATCGCCGGGCAGGGCACCGTCGCCATGGAAATCCTGCGCCAGCAACAAGGCGCGCTGGACGCGATCTTTGTCCCGGTCGGTGGCGGCGGGCTGATCGCCGGGATCGCCGCCTATATCAAATACCTGCGGCCAACAGTACGGGTGATTGGCGTGGAGCCTGAAGGTTCCAGTTGCCTGCTGGCGGCCCTGGGTGCAGGCGAGCGGGTGATCTTGCCCAGTGTGGACAACTTCGCCGATGGCACCGCCGTGGCGCAGATCGGCGCCTATGGCTTTGAAATCTGCCGCCACCATGTCGATGAAGTCATCACCGTCAGCAACGATGAACTGTGCAGCGCGATCAAGCTGATCTACGACGACACCCGCGCCATCACTGAGCCCTCCGGCGCCCTGGCGGTGGCTGGTATCCGCCGCTATGTGAAACGCAGCGGGGCCCTGGGGCAGACGCTGGTGGCGATCAACTCCGGGGCCAATATCAACTTCGATAGTTTGCGCCACGTGGCCGAGCGGGTGGCGGCACAACAGCACCGCTCCCCCATTTGATCTATGGCGCTACTGCACGCTGGCCTTCTCGACGGTGGGCGAGGCCGACCAGATGCGGTAACGCACTTCGACATCTTTTGGAACATATATCACGATGGGCAATTTGCTGTTGTAGCGCAGCAAAAAACCGTCACCGACCACCGGCACAAATGCCTTGCGGGTCTTGCCATCGGGGCAGGCCATCAGGGTGCTCATGGGGCCAATAACGTTCTCCATCCGGTAAAACGGGTAGCCCCAACCTTCGAGATTCTTTTCTTCCAACACCCCACCCAGGCGTTGCTGGTTACAGTCCACGGACAGGGTTTTGCCGGCCAGGATCTCGACCTGAAGGTCCTGTTCCCGGGGCTGTGCAGGCAAGTGGATAACCTGGCGCACGTGCCCGGCATCGGCCTTGGGGTAGGGCGCGATATCTTCAAGTTTGGCAGCGTTGGCCTGTGCGGCCAGCATGCTCATTGCCAGTACCGAAAGGAGAGTGAAGGGAGAAGCCGTCATGGGACGTCCTTATCTTGAGGTCAGTTGAACAGTGGTTGCCAACGATGCACGCCAACGCTCGGCAGTGCAAACCGGCAGCAACTTATATAAGAGTGGCGGTTGCTTATGAGGAAAGGATCCTACGCCGTTGGACACAAGGAGTAGGCTCAGCAGTTGAACGTACCTGCCAGGGTTGGCAAGGCGTGAAGTCAACCGTCGACGCGACGGTCAGACTATCGATAGCGATAATAATTCATTGGCGGTCTCAACAAAGGAGAGGTTTAGCCATGCTTTCGGAACTGGAGTTGCGCAGCATTATTGAAGGAGGTTTCCTGCCTCGACGTTGTGAATGCATCAAGGCCCAGGATGCGACGCTGACGATCAAAGTCTACGACGATGCTGAGGGTACGGGCATCACCGTCACCGGTATCCAGGCCGATAAGCTCGACAGCAGTCGAGCCATCTGCAACCTGATCACCGAGTTGCGTGAAGACCTCAAGCATGCCCATGCTCCGGCGCCACGTCGGGCGGGGGCGAGGCTTTACTGATCGGGGCGGTCTACGGGCCTGGATCCCCAGGCCCGGCCTTGCCTCTCACGCAAACCTCAGACGATTCCGATACGGTCTTTTATTACCCGCTGTTACTGTCTGCACCGCATCTGTCGGGTGAGATATCGCGTGCAACAAAAAATCGCAGCAGAGTTTCTCGGTACCTTCTGGTTGACCTTCGGCGGTTGCGGCAGTGCGATCCTGTCGGCTGCGTTTCCAGGGTTGGGGATTGGTTTTGCGGGGGTGGCCCTGGCGTTTGGCCTGAGTGTGCTGACCATGTCCTATGCGGTGGGCAGTATCAGTGGCGCGCATTTCAACCCGGCAGTGACCGTGGGGTTGTGGGTCGGAGGGCGGTTTGCAGGGCTGGAGGTGCTGCCCTATATCATCGCCCAGGTCGCCGGCGCGACGGTTGCGGCGGCGATCCTTGCACTGGTCGCCAGTGGCCGGCCAGGGTTTGAGATCGGCGAGTTCGCCGCCAATGGCTATGGTGCATTGAGCCCGGGGCAATACAGCCTGCTGGCCGCCGTGGTCGTGGAAACGGTGGGCACGTTCTTCCTGGTGTTTATTGTCATGCGGGTAACGGAGCCCGGTAGCGCATCAGGCTTTGCGCCGATAGCCATCGGCCTGACCCTGACCCTGATCCACCTGGTGTCGATCCCGGTCACCAATACCTCGGTCAACCCGGCCCGTAGTACCGGGCCGGCGTTGTTTGCCGGCACTGATTACCTGATGCAGCTCTGGCTGTTCTGGCTCGCGCCCCTGGCCGGCGGCGTGGTCGGCGCGCTGGTGGCCCGGGCTATACGGGAAAAGCCGTGAGCTTGGTTAGCCGGGTAATTGCTGGCGATAAGGCAGGTCGGGCCCGGTCTTGCTACAGGTCAGCGCGGCGGCGCGAATGGCAAACCTGAGCATCGCGTCGATCTGCTCCCGGGCCAGGCCCTGCACGCCGTCTACCGAATCCAGCTGTTGCTCGGTCAGCCAGGCAATCAAGGCCGCCTGGAAGGTATCGCCGGCGCCGACCGTATCGGCCATCACCACTGGCACCGCCGGGGCCGACCAACTGCCATGCTGGCGGCTGAACACCGTCGCCCCTTGACCGCCACGGGTCAGGAAAATCAGCTGGCAGCGGTACTGCAACCAGCCTTGCAGCACGCTTTCCGGCGCCTGGCCAGGGTAGAGCAGGTGCAGGTCTTCATCGCTGACCTTGATCAGGTCGGCATGCTGCACCAGTTCGGCCACGCGCTGGCGCCAGACCTCGATATCCGGCTCGGGGTTCAGGCGCACATTCGGATCGAGGCTGATCAGGCGCTGGCCGCTTTCCCGGCGCAGCAAGGCCAACAGGCTGTCGGCCACCGGCTGCACCACCAGGGAAAACGAGCCGAAATGCAGGCCGCGCACCTGCGCATCGAGGACCGGCAGATGCCCGAGCTGCAACTGCCGGTCCGCACAGCCTTCCCCCCGGAAACTGTAGTGCGGCGAGCCATTGGCCCCCAGGGCGACCATCGCCAGGGTAGTCGGTGCGGCAAACTCCACCAGGTAGTCGTCGCGCACCCCTTCATCCCTGAGCACCTGGCGCAGGCGTTGGCCCAGGTAGTCGCTGGACAACCCGGCCAACAGCCCCACCTCGATCCCCAGGCGGCGCAACCCCACGGCCACGTTGAACGGCGAGCCGCCGGCAATCGCCTTGAAATTGACTGTCGAGGCCTGCCCGCTGGCATCCTCCTGGCTGAAAAAATCAAACAGCGCTTCGCCACACACCAGATACATATTATTCGCTCTTAAAGGGTTGCCACATGCTGTTGATAGCGTGCATAGGCCTGTTGATAGGCCGCAACACTGGCGGCGACGGGCTGGGTACGGCTGGCCGGGTCGACGCTGACGCAGCGGGCGCACAGCGCTTGCAGGCTTTCGCCGGACTGGCACCACGCAGCCTGGATCGCCGCGCCCAGGGCCGCCGCTTCACTTTGTTCGGTACACACCACTTCGGTGTCCATGATATCGGCGACCATCTGCCGCCACACCGGGCTTTTCGAGCCACCGCCAATCAGGCGGATACTGTGGCTTTGCAGGCCGGTCTGGCGCAGCAGGTCCAGGCCCTGGCGCAAGCCAAAGGTGGTGCCTTCGACCACCGCGCGGCACAGGTTGCCACGGGTCAGGTTGGTCATGGTCAGGCCGTGTAGGCTGCCGGTGGCGTGGGGCAGGGCGGGCACGCGCTCGCCGTTGAGGAACGGCAGCATGCTGACGCCCTCGGCGCCAATCGGTGCCTGGGCCACCAGGGCGTTGAACGCCACCAGGTCCAGCTCGAACAATTCGCGGATCACCCCGGTGGCATTGGTCAGGTTCATGGTGCAGATCAACGGCAGCCAACCGCCGCTGGAGGAACAGAATGTCGCCACCGTGGCCTGGGCGCTGACCGTCGGCTGGTCGGCAAACCCATACACGGTGCCCGATGAGCCCAGGCTCATGGTGATCACCCCCGGCACAATATTGCCGGTGCCGATGGCCCCCATCATATTGTCGCCACCGCCACTGGACACAATGGCCCCGGGGTTGATCCCCAGGCGTTCGGCGATCCCCGGCAGCACAGTGCCCAGCGCCTGATCGGCTTCGATCAGCGCTGGCAACGCCGCTTCCAGGCGCCCGCTGGGGTCGATATGCCGCAGCAATGGCAAGTCCCATTGGCGGGTGCGCACATTGAAATAGCAGCTGCCCGAGGCGTCGCCATATTCGGCGCAGGCGCGGCCGGTGAGCCAGTAATTGAGATAGTCGTGGGGCAACAGGACATGGGCGATGCGCGCAAACACATCCGGGTGTTGCTCCAGGGTCCACAACAGCTTGGACACGGTGTAGCCCGGCGCAATGGCCACGCCCAGGCGCTCCAGGGCGCCGCGTTCACCGCCCAGGTGCTGCAGCAACCGGGCATTTTCCGCGCTGGTTTCAGTGTCGCACCACAGCTTGGCCGGGCGCAGCACCTGGCCCTGGGCATCGAGCAGGACCAGGCCATGTTGCTGGCCGGAAACGCCGATGCCGAGAATGTCCTGGCCGTCCACGCCGGCTTGTTGCAAGGCGCGGTGGGTGGATTCGGTCAAAGCGTCCAGCCATTGCGTGGTGTCTTGCTCGCGCCGGCCATTGGCGCCGCTGATCAGGCTGTGCGCGGCGGCGCCCAGGCCCAGCACCTTGCCGTTGGTGGCGTCGAGGACGATGGCTTTGGTGCCTTGGGTGCCGCAGTCGATGCCAAGAAACAAAGATTGCCGGGTCATGGTGGTTACTCAGCAGACAGTAGGGTGAAAAACCGATCAACCTGTGGGAGCTGGCTTTTCTGCGATGGCGGGGGATCAGTCACATCATGGTTGCCTGGACGGCCGCCATCGCAGGCAAGCCAGCTCCCACAGGTTGATCGGGTTTCTTCAGGAGGTAAGTTGTTTCAGGGTTTCTGTTACACCGTTATCGCGCAAACTGGCAAAACACCGCTCGAACGCGGCCACAAACTCCGGTGAATGGGGAATCGCCGGGCCAAAAATCTCTTCCACCGTCAACAACCGTTGGCTGATCAACCCGTCATCTGCCACCAGTGCCCGGCAGAAGTCGGCGCGGGGGTCGGGGATGCGGTAGCGCACGCCATTTTCATCCACGCCCTGCAAGTACAAGGCCCAGGCCGCCACCACCAGGGCCGCGCGCTCGGTGTCACGGCCCTCGGCAATCAAGCGGTTGATGGTCGGTACGGTGAACTTGGGAAACTTCGACGAACCATCGGAACACACGCGCTCCAACTGATCGGCAATCGCCTGGTTGGAGAAGCGCTCCACCAGGGTCTGCTTGTACTGCGTCAGGTCAATGCCCGGCACCGGCGCCAGGTGGGGGGTCACGTCCAGGTCCATATAGGCACGCATATACGCGACAAACAGCGGATCGTTCATGGTCTCGTGGACAAACCGATAACCCTTGAGAAACCCCAGGTAGGTCAGGGCCAGGTGGCTACCGTTGAGCAGGCCGATCTTCATTTCTTCATAGGGGGTGACGTCATCGGTGAACTGCACGCCCACCTGTTCCCAGGCCGGGCGGCCGTTGACGAATTTGTCTTCCAGCACCCATTGCACAAAGGGTTCGCACACCACCGGCCAGGCATCATCAATGCCGTGTTCATCATGCAGTTGCAGGCGGTGGGTGGTGCTGGTCATCGGTGTGATGCGGTCGACCATCGCATTGGGGAAGCTCACGTTATCCTTGATCCAGTCATGCAGGTCGGCATCGCGCAACGCCGCGAATGCCAGCAGCGCCTTGCGGGTCACGGTGCCGTTGTGTGGCAGGTTATCGCAGGACATCACGGTAAAGGCCGCAACACCCGCCGCACGGCGCTGGGCCAGGGCGGCGCAGATAAAGCCGAACACGGTCCTGGGGGCCGCAGGGTGGGCCAGGTCATGCTGGATCTGCGGCAGGTGGGCCATGAATTCGCCGTTGCTGTCGTCGATGCAGTAGCCGCCTTCGGTGATGGTCAGCGAGACGATGCGGATGGCAGGGCTGGCCAGCTTGTCGATCAGGGCCTGGGCGCCGTCTTGTGCCAGCAGCATGTCGCTGATGGCGCCGATCACCCGCACTTCGGTGTCATCGGTGTCGCCCAGCTCATACAAGGTGAACAGATAGTCCTGGCCGGCCAGGTCATCCCGCGCCTTGCGGTCTTCGGCCCGCAGGCCAATGCCGCAGATGCTCCAGTCCAGGCCGACGCCAGTGTTCATCAAGGCGTCGGTGTAATACGCCTGGTGCGCACGGTGGAAACCGCCGACGCCGATATGGGCGATGCCCTGGCGCGTATCGGCAATGGTGTAGGCCGGCAGGCGCACTTCGGGCGCCAGCAGCGTGAGGTTCTGCTTATTGAGTTTCATCAAGAGTTCTCGAAATCAGGCGGCAGCGCGCAGTGGACGAGCCACCGCCACACCGTCGCTGTCAAATAGATGGCAGTGCGCCGGGTCCAGGTGCAGTTGCAGGGTCTCGCCATACTGGCTGGCCATATCGCCACGGATTCGCAAGGTCAGCGGCTCACCACTGGCGGTGAGCACATGGCAGAAGGTGTCACTGCCCAGGCGCTCGCCCACGTCGGCGGTGACGGTCAGGGGGGTATCGCCCGGTGCGGCCAGCTCCAGGTGCTCGGGGCGGATACCCAGGGTCACCGCGCTGCCCACGCTCAAGCTGGCGCTGCTCAAGGGCAGGCTGACCAGGGTGCCGGCGTCCAGTTGCACGTCGCAGCCCTGGCCGTCGAGCCGGGTGACCTGGCCCTTGAGAAAGCCCATTTTCGGTGTGCCCAAAAAGCCCGCGACAAACAGGTTGGCCGGCTGGTGGTACAGCTCCAGGGGCGAGCCGACCTGTTCGATGCGCCCGCTGTTGAGCACCACCACCTTGTCGGCCAGGGTCATGGCTTCGACCTGGTCATGGGTCACGTAAATCATGGTGGCCTGCAGTTCTTTATGCAGGCGCGCCAGCTCCAGGCGCATTTGCACGCGCAGGGCCGCGTCGAGGTTGGACAGTGGCTCGTCGAACAGGAAGATTTTCGGGTTGCGCACAATCGCCCGGCCAATGGCCACGCGCTGGCGCTGGCCGCCAGACAACTGCTTGGGCTTGCGCTCCAGCAACGGGCCCAGCTCCAGGATGCGCGCCGCCTCGCTGACTTTGCTGTCGACGATCTTTTTGTCCACGCCGGCCAGGTCCAGGGCAAACGACATGTTCTTGCGCACGCTCATATGCGGGTACAGGGCGTAGGTCTGGAACACCATGGCCAGGTCGCGCTTGGCCGGGGTCACTTCGGTGATATCGCGGCCATCGAGTTCGATGGTGCCTTCGCTGACTTCCTCAAGGCCGGCAATCAGGCGCAGCAGGGTCGACTTGCCACAGCCGGAGGGGCCGACGAATACCACGAACTCCTTGTCGTGCACCTCCAGGTCGATGCCCTTGATGATGGAGAAACCCTCGAAGCCTTTTTGCAGATTCTTGATTTTCAGGTTGGCCATGATGGGCCTCCTTTTAATAAGGGGTCGTTATTTCACTGCGCCAAAGGACAGGCCGCGCACCAGTTGCTTCTGGCTGATCCAGCCAAAGATCAGGATCGGTGCGCAGGCCAGGGTCGAGACGGCGGACAATTTGGCCCAGAACAAACCTTCGGGGCTGGAGTAGGAGGCGATCAGCGCGGTCAACGGCGCGGCATTCGACGAGGTCAGGTTCAGCGACCAGAACGCCTCGTTCCAGCACAGGATCAGCGACAGCAACACCGTGGAGGCCAGGCCGCCCTTGGCGATGGGCAGCAGCACCCGCAGCATTTCCTGCCACAGGCTGGCGCCGTCCAGGCGCGCGGCTTCGAGGATGTCCTTGGGGATGTCCTTGAAGTAGGTGTACACCATCCACACCACAATCGGCAGGTTGATCAGGGTGTAGATGATGATCAGCGCGATGCGCGTATCCAGCAGGCCCATGCTCTTGGCCAGCAGGTAGATGGGCATCAGCACGCCCACCGGGGGCAGCATCTTGGTCGACAGCATCCACAGCAACGTGCCCTTGGTGCGCTGGGTTTCGTAGAACGCCATGGAGTAGGCCGCCGGCACCGCAATCAGCAGGCACAGGGCGGTGGCGCTGAAGGAAATCACCACCGAGTTCCAGGCAAAGCTGGCGTAATTGCTGCGCTCATTGATGTGCAGGTAGTTCTCCAGGGTGGGCGTGAAGATGAACTGCGGCGGCGTGGCAAACGCGTCGATTTCGGTCTTGAAACTGGTGAGCACCATCCAGAAGATCGGGAAGAAAATCACGATGGCGATGGCCCAGGCCAGGGTGCCGAGCAGCAGGCTTTGCAGGCGGCGGGATTGTTGAAGCGTCATGGCGCGGCCCTCAAGGTTTGTCAGTCAGGTTTTTGCCGAGCATCCGCACCAGGATGATCGCCGCAATATTGGCAATGACCACGGCAATCAAGCCGCCAGCCGAGGCCATGCCCACGTCGAACTGCACCAGCGCCTGGTTGTAGATCAGGTAGGCGAGGTTGGTCGAGGCGTAGCCGGGGCCGCCGTTGGTGGTGGTGAAGATCTCGGCGAATACCGAGAGCAGGAAAATCGTCTCGATCATCACCACCACGGCAATGGGCCGGGCCAGATGCGGCAGGGTCAGGTGCCAGAAAATTGCAATCGGCCCGGCACCGTCCAGGCGCGCGGCTTCTTTCTGTTCCTGGTCCAGGGACTGCATGGCGGTCATCAGGATCAGGATCGCGAAGGGCAGCCATTGCCAGGACACAATGATGATGATCGACAGCAGCGGGTAGTGCGCCAGCCAGTCCACCGGCTGCGCGCCAAACAGCTTCCACACCGCCGCCAGTACGCCGGACACCGGGTGGAAAATCAGGTTCTTCCAGATCAGCGCACCGACCGTGGGCATGATAAAGAACGGCGAGATCAGCAACACCCGCACCAGCCCGCGGCCGAAAAACTCGCTGGCCTCCAGCAAGGCACTGATCAACACCCCCAGCACCACGCTGATCAGCAGCACGCTGCCGACCAGCAACAGGGTGTTGCTGGCGCCGGGCAAAAAGCCGGAATCGGTGACGAAGTAGGTGAAGTTCTCCAGGCCCACGAACTGGTTTTCGCCGGGGTAGAGCAGGTTGTAGCGGATCAGCGAAAAATACAGGGTCATGCCCAGGGGCACGATCATCCACAGCAGCAACAGGGCCACCGAGGGGCTGACGAGGAACCAGCCGGGGTTGCGCAGGCGGCTTTTAGACGTATTCATGACAATCAAAACCCATTGGAGGCATACAGAATTAGCCTTGGAATGCGGTCAATGTAGGCGCTGGCTTGCCTGCGATAGCGGTCGATCAGTTAACTGATTTATCCACTGACAGGCCGCCATCGCAGGCAAGCCAGCTCCCACATCGACTGTGGTGAGCCTGGGCTATTTGGGGTAGCCGGCCCGCTTCATTTCCCGCTCGGTGGTGGTTTGCGCGGCGGCCAGGGCCTGGTCCACTGTCTGCTGGCCGGTCAGGGCGCCGGAGAAGAACTTGCCCACCTGGGTGCCAATGGCCTGGAACTCAGGGATGGTCACCAACTGGATACCGATATAGGGCACCGGCTTGAGGGTCGGTTTGGTCGGGTCCGCGACTTTCAGCGACTCCAGCGTCACCTTGGCAAATGGCGCAGCCTGCATGTACTCCTCGCTGTAAGTCGAGGCGCGGGTGCCTGGCGGGACATTGGCAATGCCGTCGGTCTTGGCCACCAGCGCGCCGTATTCCTTGGAGGTTGCCCAGGCACTGAAGACCTTGGCTGCGTCCTTGGCTTTGGAACTGGTCGGGATCGCCAGGGACCAGGAGTACAGCCACGAGCTGCCCTTGTCGGTGACCTGTTGCGGGGCAAAGGTAAAGCCGACGTGATCGGCGACCTTGCTCTGGGTCTTGTCGGTAACGAACGAACCGGCGACGCTGGCATCCACCCAGATCGCGCACTTGCCGCTGTTGAACAGCGCCAGGTTCTCGTTGAAGCCGTTGCTGGACGCGCCGGGTGGGCCGGACTTCTTCATATTGTCGACGTAGAAGTTCAGCGCGTCCTTCCACTCGGGGCCGTTGAATTCGGGTTGCCACTGCTCATTGAACCAGCGCGCGCCATAGCCATTGGCCAGGGTGGTGATCAGCGCCATGTTCTCGCCCCAACCGGCCTTGCCGCGCAGGCACAGGCCGTATTGCTCCTTGTTCTTGTCGGTGAGCTTTTGCGCAAACTCGCCAATCTGCACCCAGGTCGGATGCTCGGGCATGCTCAGCCCGGCCGCCTTGAACAGGTCGGTGCGGTAGTAGGTGATGGAGCTTTCGGCGTAGAACGGCAGGGCGTACAGCGAGCCCTTGACCGAAAGGCCGTCACGCACCGAAGGGAACACATCGTCCAGGTCGTAGGACGCCGGCAGGTCCTTCATCGGTTCCAGCCAGCCCTTGGCACCCCAGAGTGCAGCTTCGTACATGCCGATAGTCAGTACATCGAACTGCCCGCCCTGGGTTGCAATGTCAGTGGTCAGGCGTTGGCGCAGCACATTCTCTTCGAGTACCACCCAGTTCAACTGGATGTCCGGGTGCTCGGCCTCGAAGGTTTTCGAGAGCTTTTGCATGCGGATCATATCGCTGTTGTTGACGGTGGCAATGGTCAGGGTTTGCGCACCCAGGCTGGCGGCGCTGAGGGTCATGCAGGTACAGGCAAGCAGGGCTTTTGCAGTGGAATTCATCGCGCACTCCGTTTCTGCGCCCGGGGGCTGCAGAAGGACAGTTATTGTTGTTGTGTCTTCCCAAGGTGGCAGGAAGAGTGTGCGTTGATTACAGCGCTGCGCAGGCGTGATGACAAATCCTTGGGAGCACTTTGACTGATACTTTTTTGCACTGGACCCTGCTGAAAGCTGCCTCAGGGAAGTCTATGCATAAGGGATTGGTGCTGATGCCACCTGTTACTTTTGACAGTAGACGATATAAACAAATAGCCGGTTAATGATGGAGCACAATCCAATCAGGAGATGGCTATGGATCTTTCCAAGGTAAGACCCACGATTAACCCGTTGTACAAAGCGGTTCTAGGCCTGGGCGTGGCACTGTTTATCAGTGCCTGCACAACACAATCACCCAATGCTGAAGAACCCCGTTGCACGAGAGAAGGTTATTTTAAAAGTACGGTTATCGTGGGCGGGTATTACAGGTGCGTCTGGAATCCTCGAACTCAAAAGTACACTAGATATGACTACCACTGCCCTAGGGAAACTCTGAAAAAGACTTTCTGATTTGGCAAAATACCGCGACCCCACCCACCGAGTTTCCCGATGAAGCAGATGACCTTCGCCGACGCCGAG